>DPJP01000449.1:248-9782 GCA_003542955.1 Armatimonadota bacterium | reverse complement strand
CGTCGAAGGTGCGCATCGGGAAACAGGTCTCCCGCCAGTGGTTGTCCGCGTTGCTGCCTACGAGCCCCAGGCCGTCGGGGCAGGTGATCGAGGTGGTGTCGGCGTTGCGGGTGATCTCGCCGAGGCGAATTGCGCGCGTCTGGCCCCCGGGGTGAAGCAGTATCCCCCACCCGCCCGGCTCGATCTGGTCGGGGAGGTGACCGGCGACGATGAGGCGGTCACCGGCATCGGCGACCTCGGCGGAAACGAGGGGGAAGGGCTCGAGTGCCTCAGCAGTGATCTCCGTGGCGCCCGAGACCATTCGTGTAGCCTCGCATGCGGACATGCGAAGCGCGTTGGCGGAGGTGCGAACGCAGCCGAAGCGGCCGGTCAGTGAGATGCCGTCGGTCGCCAGTGTGGTGGCCGCGTCCGGCGCCCAGAAGACTGTCGCAATCGTGTCACCGGCGCTCATCCGGATGACGAGGCCGTCGGGTCCATCGTGAAGCAACTCAACCTGGTCGAGCCACGGTTCAGCTGAGCACGGCTCCCAGACCGCAACATAGCGGCTGGTGAGGCTCTCGCCGGTGCGCCTGGCCGTCATGATCGGCATCATGTACTTCTCGATGTCGGGGAGGTGCTCTCTGGCTCTCCGGATTGATGGCGCCTCGCCGAAGTAGACCTCGCAGTCGGTCGGGGCCAGCAGGTGCAGCCGCAGCTTCGCATCGGACGGCTGCAGACCGGCGAAGGTCGCCTGCCATGGGCCGAGGCCGCTGACCTTGCTCACATGGCGGATGTTGCCCCAGTACTGGCTCTGCTGACCGTAGCGGTCGAACTCGGTGAGCAGGCCGCGTACCTGCTGCTCCTGGGTATCCATCGGGATGTGGATTCGGCCGTCTTCGGCCAGTGAGTCGGCGAAGGGCGCGGAGGGTGCGGTGAATGCCAGCGTCTGGTCCTTCTCTGCACTGCCGTGCGCCATCCAGTCATGCTGCGAGCCGCCGGCCACCTCGAAGATGTCCACGCAGGCAGTGTGCTGTTCGTCCAGAGCGACGAGCATCACGGCGCGGCGATAGATCGAGCACGCCGGATAGGCGTCGGCGCCGGTGGCCTCGACCAAGCCGAAGCCATCGTGTACGGGGAACCAGGTAACCAACTCGCCGCCGACGGCGGCGGAGGGGTTCTCGATGGAGCTGCCACCCTCCCGGGGCTGGGTGAGCTGATTGCCGCCGTTGACGACGACGAGGTTGTGCCCCAGGCTGCCGGTTGCCCAGCCGCGATAGGTGTAGGTATAGCCGAGTTCCGAGAGCAGTTCCTCGCCACAGGCCCAGAGCGCGAGGTTGAGTGTGTCGTTGTGCTCGTGGCCGAAGCCCTTGGAGTAGTGCAGGTGAGCCTCCGCCTGCTGAGCGTGCTCCCCCAGGCCGAGAACGGCGTGGCCGAAGGCCGGAAAGAGACGGCTGGTGGTCCTGGTGCGGGCGTTCTCGGGTCGGTGTCGCGGCCAGGTG
This sequence comes from Armatimonadota bacterium, assembly GCA_003542955.1. Taxonomy (GTDB): domain Bacteria; phylum Armatimonadota; class Zipacnadia; order Zipacnadales; family UBA11051; genus UBA11051. The sequence goes on along the minus strand of DPJP01000449.1, from coordinate 8,304 downwards.
TCGTGGACCACCATCCGCATGCCGTCGGGGTAGGGGCAGTCATCGAGGTACTCGTATGCGCGCCTGAGCATCGGGAACTCGACATCCCTGTCGAAGTTGTCAAAGCGCTTGCCGCTCAGTTGGTCAGTGTAGCCGGGCGGATCGGTGTAGCCCTGCAGCAGCAGGGCGCCGCTCAGCAGCCCACCGGCTGTCTGGGCGTGATAGTCGGGCGACTCCGGGAAGACGCCGTCGACCATGAAGCGGGCGTCGAGTATCTCCTGCATGTTCATGCAGGCGTAGTGGACGAAATCCGGCCTGCCGATGGTGCGCCCGATGGCGATCATGCTGCGACACTTTGACGGGTGCAGGTTGTGGGTGCGCATCGCCAAGTTGGTCGCATGCCAGGTGTCGTACTTGAGTATCAACCCGACATGGTCGGCGAAGAAGCCGAGCTCGATCTCGCGCCGCAGGTCGCGGCCCAGCTCAATCCCGAGTTGCTCGATGATCCCGCTCGGGTGGATGAGGTCGTAGGCCATCGCAAGCTTCTCGGTGTCAGGCATGTCGACGGGGTACCACTGGGCCCACTTGCCGGATGTGTACGGGTAGGGCTCGGTCTCGAAGAACTTGTACCGGCCGCGACTGCTCGTGCGCCCATGAATAGGGTAGCCGGGATAGACCTGCGCGAAGCGGGCGATGATCAGGGCGGCCCTGCGCGCGTAGTCGATCTCACCGGTCACCTGGTAGAGCCGGCCCATGCTCAGAGCGGCTTCGACATAGCGATCCCTCGCCGCGGCATCGCGGACACACGTCGGGTAGATGGGCTCCCCGTTGGCGTCGGGGAAGAACTCGTAGGTCCAGAGGGTACCGTCAGGGCCCGTGTGCTCGAGGCTGTCGGTTGCGGGGAAGCGCTCCTCGGGGATGAATGTCTCGCTGCCGATGGTGATCTGTTGCGGCTTGGGGGGGTCCCAGCTCACCGTACCGGGGATCGGGAACTTCGCCCACGAGTAGATCGGCTTGCGGGCGGGGATGAGGTCGACGAGCTGCTGCTCGTCCAGCTCGATGAAGGGCGCAACGCTCCGCCGCGCACGCGACAGTGCAGCTTCGTCGAGATCGACTTGTTGCCAGGGGTGGCTGACGTCGGCAAGCTCCTGCGCGCCGGCAAGGGTCACAAGTAGCAGCAAGCCGAGAATCGACGCGTGGACGGGGATGTCCATGGGATTGCCCCTCCGTAAGTGCTGTGGCTGCCGTGGCATGTCAGCGGGGTTATGCGGACGCGTCTCCCTCCCCGGCCTCGCGAACGGCTGCGAAGGCCGCTTCCGCCCCGTCCAGCGGCACGCCGAGCAGTTCGGGCAACTCCGGCCACTCTTCACGCCCGGTCTGGAGCAGGCCGAGCATAACGTGCTCGCTGCCGATGCCGCTCTCGCCGCGCTCCCTGGATGCCGCATAGGCTCGCTGCAGCACGCGCTGTGCCGGCATGGTGAACGTGACGTCGCCTGCAGACGGCTCACCGGCGACCACTGCGCCCTCTTCGAGCGTGGCCACCACGTCTGCCGGGTCGACACCCATCCGCCTCAGGATGGATGCAGCGCCGCTGCCGGGAATGCTCAGGAGACCCCGCAGCAGGTGGTCCGGGCCGATCTGGGGGCTGTTGGCCGTCTTCGCAATCGTGTTCGCGGCAAGCACTGATTGCTTCGCCGAAGCGCTGAAACGTTCCCAGAGTTCCATGCAGATCATCTCCGCTCAAGTGGAGTCGACCACCGGTCCCCTGCCACCGCCTCGCTCGCCTCGGCAGCCGCTATCAGTCAGTTACTCTCCCGTACAGATGCGCTCGTAGATGAGTGCAGCCCTTCGGACCTGCTCGATGTCAACCCACTCGATGGCCGTATGCGCCTGCCTGATGCTGCCCGGCCCGATGACGACACCGGGTATGCCCGCTCGAGAGAAGCAACTGGCATCGGTGCCGTACTGAACCCCGCCGAGCCGTGCATCCCCCCCCACCGCTTCGACCGCATGTGCCACTCTCTGCACAACCCAGCAATCCTCGGGCGTGTGGAGCGGGTGGCCGCCGAGGGTGACTTCGGTGGTAGCCCTGAAGCCGTCGCCGGACGCCTCCGCGACAAGCTCCTCAAGCTCTGCCACAACCTGCTCCATCTCCTCGCCCGGGATCATCCGCCGGTCGAGGATGATCTCGCACAAGTCGGGGACGATATTGGGCATCTGTCCGCCGTGGATCATGCCGACGCTGCATGTCGGCGAGCCCACCAGCGGGTGCGGGGGCCGTTGGGTCAGGTCGGAGGCATACTCTCGGAGGGCGCCGATCAGCTCGGCCATGTGATAGATGGCATTGTCGCCCTTGTGCGGCTCACTGCTGTGCGCGCAGGTGCCGTGGGTGAATACCTTCATGCGGCATGCGCCCTTGTGGGCGATGATCGGCTGAAGCTCGGTGGGCTCACCGACAACACAGCCGTCGGCCCGAAAGCCCGACTCGACAAGCCGTTTGGCCCCGCCGAAGCCACATTCCTCATCAGCGGTGCATGCGAGAGTGACATCGCCGGCCAAGCCCTTCTCGGCGGCATTGACCAGCCCGACCATCATCGCGGCAAGTGATGCCTTGTCATCGCACGCCCCACGCCCGTAGACGCAGCCGTCGCGGATGTCGGGGTTGAAGGGCTCGATGTCCATGTTCTCGATCTCGACTGTATCGGTATGCGATTCGAGCAGCAGCGACGGGCCGGCGCCGCCGTCGACGCGGGCGAGCACATTCTNNACCTGCTGGACCTCGTAGTCGATATGGTGTCTCTGGAGAAACGTCTTGATGAGCTCCACCATCCGAGCCTCGCCGTGCGTGTCGTCGGGCTCGTTGTATACGCCGCAACTGACGCTCGGGGTGGAGATCATCTCGCGGAGCAAGTCAACAACGTCAGTCATAGTCACCATCCCTGGGAAACGGAGTGTAGTGCAGATTTCGCGGGAGGCTGGGGATGAACCTGCCCTCGGGGCGGACAGAACGTGAGGGGCAGGCCGTCGTGGCCTGCCCCTGTTCATTCCGTGTGGAGTTGTGTGTGGCCCGGGGGCTACCAGTCCCAACTGGCGCCGCGGTCATCGATGCCGGGGCCGTCGTCATCATACGACAGCGGCAGTTCGACAGTCTCGCCGCCCCTGCGGGAGGACAGGTAGATGGCCTTGATGACCTCGACGGCCCTGCGCGCCTCGCGGCCGGGGATCTCCGGCTCGCGGTCGTTCCAGATGGCGTCGACGAGATCGGCAACATGCGTAACATGGCCCTTCTCGCCAAGGCCTGCAGCGGCGTCGCGACCGGCGCCGACGTCGCCGCCATCGCTCGTCTCGACAGCTTCGTCGGAGGGAACATCCCAGACGGTGATGTTGTCGCCATCAAGCACGATGGTGCCGTGGTCGCCGGAGACCTCGATCTTGCCGCCCATTCCCGGTGTCACGGATGTGGTGCCCTCGATGACGCCGAGCGCGCCATTGACGAACTCGACACTGGCCACGGCGGTGTCTTCGACGGCGATATTGCGCACCAGGGTGCGGCAGCGGGCGTTGAGCCGCTTGATGTCGCCCATGATGTAGAGCAGCAGGTCGATACCGTGGACGCCCTGGTTCATGAGCGCGCCGCCGCCATCGAGGTCCCATGTGGCGCGCCACGCGCCGCTGGCATAGTACTCATGGGAGCGGAAGTACTTCTGGTAGGAGTCGCCGACGACGATCTTGCCCAGCTTGCCTGTACGGACGGCCTCGCGGACCTTCTTCGAGCTGTCGTAGGTGCGGCGCTGGAAGACGCCGGCGAGTTTGACGTTGTTGCCGGCGGCGGCGGCGATGAGAGCGTCGATGGCCTCGAGTGTGACGTCCATCGGCTTCTCGCAGAGGATGTGCTTGCCGGCCTGGGCGGCCATAACGCCGTTGGCCGAGTGCATGCCGCTGGGCGTGCAGATCGACACGGCGTCGACATTGGGGTCGGCGAGCATCTTCTCGAGGTCTGTGTAGACGGCGCAACCGGCCTCGCCAAACTCCGTGGCGCGCGCTTCCGCGGCATCGCGGATGACATCACAGCAGGCGACGAGCTTGGCGCCCTCGACCTTCTGGACGGCCTTCGCATGCGTCGGGGCGATGACGCCACAGCCGATCAGACCCCACCCCACGACTTCATTCTTGGAGACTGCCATTTCCAGGACTCCCTTCGGAGAAAGCTCCGCACAGCGGAATATCACGTCAGGCAACAGCAAATCAGCAGGCTATGAACCAACTCGTCGCGTACTCGGCCGTGAACTGATCCCACGGCCTAGACGGTGCTGAGAGTCTGAAGCATGTGCGTCAGGATGACCACGTTCTCGGCCGTGGCATCGAGGATAGGCGCCGGCGGCACGAAGCCCATCGAGCCTTCGGCCCAGCTTCCGTTGCCCATCTGAGCCGAGATGATGTTGCCGGCGACCTCATCGGCGATCGTGGCGTAGTTGTTGACGTCGGTCATTGCGTACAGCACCGCGGCTGCAAGCCCGAAGGCGCCGCTGCGGGCGTCGCCGTAGCGGTCTTCGCCCGAGGAATCGCAGAAGCGCACGTAGTTATGCGCGCCCTCGAGGAAGATGTCGGTCCCAGTCGCCTGGTAGAGCTTGGCCAGGAAGTACGCGGCCATGCCGGGGACGAAGTACCACTGGTGCGAGCGATCGAGCGTGAGCGCGTGGGAGGCGGCGTCCTCATCGTCGTACTCGGTCACGAACTGATCGGTGTCCTCGATGAAGAAGTACATCCGTGCCCCGATGCGCGGCTGGCTGTTGAAGATGTTGACCAGGAAGCGCCCGGCCCGATTGGCGGTGTCGATCGCTCCGCATTGCACACAGGCGAGGCCCGCCACGGCGGTCGAAAGGATGTCCTGGCGGCCGTCGAGGCCGGAGGTCGGTCCGCCGGTCAGGAAGCCGCCGGTGTCTGGGTGCTGAAGCGATGTCAGAAAGTCGATGGCGCGGTACGACATGTCGTAGGACTCGAGCCGGTGCGCGGCCATAATCAGCCACGCATTGGGGTAGTTGTAGTAGTCGGTCATCGGGCCCTGGCGGCCGTGCGGGTCGGTGAAATCGCCCTCCTCATCGAACGCGTTACGGTCAATCCAACTCAGCAGACGCCCTGCCCGCTCCGTCTGGCCGGCCAGTGACAGCGCGTAGGGCACCTTGTGGTACCCGCACATACCGAATTCGGCGGGCTTGAACTGCCCATCGCCGAGTTGCTGGGCGACGATCCACTTCAGGCCCGAAACGATCGCCCGCCGGNNCTCCATACACAGTCTCCCTCTGTGGCAACGCACACGTACCCGCGCTTGCCCCGCCCATGACGCAGGATGTCGGGGCCCGGCGACGTTGTGTTTGGCGCTACATATAATCCGCGGTTGTAGATTCAGGCAGACACCCGACCGCCTGATCGCGCTGCACCCCGGCGCGATCCGACGCTCGCTCCTGCCAATTCCCCACGCCGGAGACAATATCCTTCGCAGGCGAAGGAATGCCCCCCGATTGTGCCGAAACACGCCCACATACGCCATGTGGGCATGCTGCGGCTTATGACGATAACCGACCTGCACGAGCAAGTCAAGCACCGCAGCGGCGAAGCGAGCCGGGAGCGTGAATCGCGATGCTTGTGGACGCGCATGTACATGTTAAGGGCGGAGACCGGTACAGACGTGAGTTCCGACCGGAGTTGATACTCCGATGCATGGATGAGGCGGGTGTGGACAAGTCCTGCATCTTCTCGATGTGCCTTCCGTCCCGTGCGTCCAATCGCCTCACCATGGACTGCTACCGCTCTGCGCCCGACCGCTTTATCCCCTTTGCGCATGCGGTGCCGAAAGAGGGGCGCGGGGCCGTCGACGAACTCAGGCGCTGCCTGGATGAGGACGGCGCGCGCGGGCTCAAACTGCACCGCGGCGAGATGTGCGAGCCGTGGTTTGACCCGTTGCCGCCGATCCTCGAGGTGTGCGTGGAGAGCCAATGCCCGGTGCTCTTCGACTTCGGGCTGAATCTGGAGCTGGCGCGGCAGATTGCCGAGAGCTTCCCGGAGCTCAAGCTCATCATCGCCCATCTGGGCGCGCCCGCCGACGAAGACCTCAATGAGCTGTTCATCGTGCTTGCTGAGAGCGCTCCGAATGTGTGGCTCGACACCTCGTATGTATCCAGCCCGTGGATGATCCCGGAGGCCATCGAGCGGCTGGGGCCGGAGCGGGTCATCTTCGGCTCTGACGGTCCGCTCATCCACCCGAGCATCGAGTTGGCCAAGATAGCCGTGTGCGGGCTGTCGGAGGCGGACTGCCGCAAGGTGACAGGCGAGAACATACTGAACCTGCTGCGGCCGGTCTAGGCCGACACCTTTACTTGAGTTCGACAAGTGGTTAGAATTCCACGCGCTTCCATACCGCGGGCAGAGATTCGTTCGCGGACGAGTGACTGTCGTGGACAGGGACGTGTACGTCCCGGGAGGTATGGCCAATGTGTAAGCAATGCGGTTGTGGTTCAGAGGTAACCGTCCATGTCGATGCCGGCCCGCACGAGCGCAGGGATGTGTTCGTCTCGATGCCGTGCGAGGTCGGCGAGTGCAGCGGCCATCACTGCGTGCGCCGTCTGGATGAGAACGGCAATGTCGAGGGTCAGGTCCCCAGCCAGTGTGTCAAGGCGCCCGCACCGTGCTGCGGAGAGGCGAAGGGTGAGTTGGTCTGGCGGATAGACCACATGGCGGCCGGTGAGCGGGCCACGTTCGTCATCGGCGATCCGCTCGAAGGCAGGCCGGAGGCCGGCGTTCGCGCTGAGGTCAAGGAAGCCGAGCAGGCCGACATCTACGTCGGCGAGCAGCTTTTCACCAGCTACGTCGTCCGCGAGGGCATTGCCCGACCGTTCTGCTACCCGGTCTACGGGCCGGGGGGCAAGCTGGTGGTGCGCGAGGTCAACTTCCCGCCCAAGGAGGGCATTGACCACGTCCATCACAAGGGTATCTGGGTCGCCCAGGGCGACACCAACGGCACCGACAACTGGTCGGAGATGGAGGGCCACGGCCGGACCATCAACACGGCATTGCAGGTCAACAGCCAGGGCCCGCTGTTCGCCCAGATTCACGGTACCGGCGACTGGGTCAGCAACAAGGGCGCAAAGGTGCTGCGGGAGGATACGACAATCCGCGTCTACAACACGCCCGACACGGCCCGCGTCATGGACTTCACAACGCGCTGGACGGCGGCCTACGGCGGCGTGTTCTTCGGCGACACCAAGGAGGCGGGCACAGTCTCGATCCGGCTGATGGAGAGCATGGAGGAGCGGAGGGGCGGTACCATCCGCAACGCCTTCGGGGCCGTCGGCGAGGCCGAAAACTGGGGCAAGTCCGCGCCCTGGGTCGATTACTACGGCCCGGTCGAGGACCGCATCTGCGGCGTGGCGATCATGGACCACCCCACAAACCTGCGCTATCCGACTACGTGGCACGTGCGCTCCTACGGGCTCTTCACCGCCAACCAGTGGGGCCTTCACGACTTCACGGGCGACCACTCAGTGCGGGGGGACTACGCGCTGCCGGCCGGGCAGTCGCTGTGCTTCAGGTTCCGTCTGTACATCCATGAGAACGACACGTTGGCCGCCGACGTGAGCGGCAAGTACCTGGACTGGATCTTCCCGCCGACGGTGAGCGTGGCAGAGTAGCGGAACTGCGACCGATGGCGCATCTGGTGCTTGAATTGCAGCTCCGGTTGTGTTATTGTACTTGTCTACCGTGCGGCGCGGAGAGGTGGCCGAGATGGCTGAAGGCGGTCGCCTGCTAAGCGACTATGGGGTCATAAAGCTCCATCGCGGGTTCGAATCCCGCCCTCTCCGCCACACAGATGCGCCTTGACGCCGACCAGGCGTGTGCGCCCGTAGCTCAGTGGATAGAGCGCTTGCCTCCGGAGCAAGAAGTCCCGTGTTCAAATCACGGCGGGCGTACCAGACAGATGATCAAGAGGGATGCCGACGGGCCGCCGCGTGGCGCGTCGAGCGCCCCGGATGGTATTGCTGAGATGTATGCTGTGCGAGCGCGCCCGTAGCTCAGTGGATAG
>DPJP01000449.1:0-207 GCA_003542955.1 Armatimonadota bacterium | reverse complement strand
AGAAGTCCCGTGTTCAAATCACGGCGGGCGCGCCAGTTGTCTTTTGCGTTGTTGACGGCTCTGGCGTTTTGCGACCGGCCTCCCCGGCAGGCCGGGGCAGCGGATGCCACGCCCACCCGATGCGGGAGGCTGTAAGGTCACTACCAGTCGGGCACTGCGCCCGGCTTGTGTTGTTTGTGGCGACCGGCCGTGACACGAGTGGACGCT
>DPJP01000448.1:18209-28193 GCA_003542955.1 Armatimonadota bacterium | reverse complement strand
CTATTCGCGTCATTCGCGGTTCTTCAGGCCGTTGGTGCTGGCCCTACCGGAACCTCAGCGTTCCGAAGTTCGCCAGGTCGTTGAAGCCGCCACTCTTCAATGGCGCCCAGACCATCAACTCGTGGTTGAAGTCCTCGCCCGGCGGGCGCCCCCTGCAGAGGCTGATCCGCCACTCATCACCCGGCTTCGGCGGCGTCACGCCCATGCCCGCGAACGGGATCGCCATCTCGACCATCCATCCCGTCCCCTCATCGACATGGGTGGCAGTGGTTGCGCCGAAGGGGCTCTGGCCGCTCTCGCGGTACTCGAGCTTGCTGTTGAGCGCGTTGACGATCACCTGGTGGAATGTCTTGCCGTCGCCGTCTGCGTCAATCCACACCTCGACCTCATCATCATCCCACGGCGGGCCGCCGATGATCAGCGGCTTCTTTCGGTCGGGCTCAGCACAGGTGAAGGCAACATACAGGTTCACATCGTCGTACAGCAACATGGCGGATGTGGCCGCCTTCGATACACCAGTACCGCCGATCAGGTAGAACTCCTCGGTCCTCGCGCCCTCCTTCCACCACTCCTCGGAGAGGCTGCCATCGACCATGATGCCGCCCGGTGCGCGCGGGACCTCGAGCAGCCTTGGCTTCTCGTAGGCCTCCTGGAATGCTTTCGGGTCGGTGCCGGCGATGACCTCCGCAGTCACCGCATCGTTGGCGGCAAGCACCTGTAACCCAAGTCTGCGGTCTGAGCCTATCCAGTCACTGCCGACACTGAGCCAAACCTGCCCGTCCCACCCCTCCGGCGCATAGAGGCTCAGGTCAAGCGTGAAGACTGTCTCCGGCCGCTCGATCAGGGCGATACCCAGGTCTCGCGCCTCGTCGGCAAGGCCGTTCTTACCATACTCGGGCTGAGTGGAGCTGCACTCCCGGTGCAGGACGCCCGTCGCCAGGCGCACCCGCTTCGTGTAGCCTGCACCGGTGTGGTAGTCGATGACGATGCCGGCGAAGTTGCGCGAATTGGGCCGCTCGGGTACGTGGAACCCCGGCCCGCGGATATGGAATGCGCTGTGGAACGAGTTCGTCAGCCTGACTTCGGCCTTGCGGAGGCCCTTGATCTCCAGCCCGGCGAAAGCTGCCCCGCCCTGCTCGACCGCCCGCGTCGTGCCCGCCTCGATCGACAACGCATCGGCGTCGACGCTCGCCGTCATCGAGGGCAGGCCCGGCTGCACGCGGTTCTCCGGGATCGCGGTCATCGCCGTGGCGGAGTTGAGCACCTCCAGACCGTTGACTGTGCGGTTGATGGGAGTGATCTGCAGCGTTGCCGGGATCAGCGGAGGGATCTCGGCTTTGAGGCGTATTGCCGGCGGCGCGGCGGGGAGCGCGAGTGTCGTTTCGGCGCCCTGTACCGGCTTCAGCCGCCCGTCGGCCTCAACGATCGCCCGCACTGAGACGGCATACTCTGCCTCCTTTGCTCTCACGGGGGAGACGGGCAGCCGTAGAGCCCCCGGCGCCCCCGACACGACCCGGTTGAACAGCACCTGGTCGCCCTGCGCTACGCAGACGAGCGCCTTCTCGGCTCCCGGCACGCTCAGCGATAAGCCGTCGGCTCCCGCCGTCGCAGTGAGACCCTCGATGCGCGTAGGCTGCGTCGAGATGGGGGTGTCGAGTTCGAGAACGAGCGTGTGCCGGCCCTTGCTGACTTCTACGAGCGGGAAGGCATCATCACCCTCCCACACCCAGTCTACGGCGACCGGCTTGCCATCCAGCAGTGCCTGCGTGACCGCGTGGTCTGCCGAGGCGAAGGCAAGGAGCACCTCCGCCAGGTCTCCCTCGGACTCGATCTCGACGGCCACGGATGACCCCGTCCACTCCGGCTCGCCTTGCACAGTGGCATGCTGCATCCGGCCGAACAGGTAGCTCGTCGGCATCCCATCCTGGGAGTAGACGGCGGCCGGCTGAGTGGTGACGTAGAGTTGATGGAGGATGAGCGGCTGCATGTCCAGTTCGAGCCTGAGCTCCGCACGATACGGGCCTGCATACAACAGCCTGCGCCGCGTGGGACGGTCGAGCTGCCAGCGTGTCTCGCGGTAGACCTGACGGGCCAGCGCCTCCGTTGCGGTGCCCTCGAACTCCATGGCATCCTCGACGATATGCTCCCACACGAACACGCGCCGCGCCGGGGACATGTCGAGGCTGCCCAGGTCGAGCTCGACCGGCACGCGCTGTGGCTCCTCCGTGTGGTTGATGAATGAGAAGAGGTAGCCACCATCACCCGGTCGCTGCACTGCGTAGGACTCGACTTGCGTCTCCTTGTCGCGCTTCCAGTCGGGGCTGTAGCGGGCCGGAATCGGCGAAGAGTTGCCCACCTCGTATGCGGCCTGGAAGAACGGGCGCGTCGCGACCACGTCGCAGTAGTCCCACGACGGCACCCAGCCCAGCGCCAGCACGCGGTTCATGTACTCGCGCCTGAGTGGGGGAGTGAAGTAGAGCAGGTTGATGCGGCCATCGGGCCTCGTGGCGCTCACGAACTCCTCATCCACCGCGGCGATTCCAACAAAGCGGCGCCAGTAGTTGGCCCTCAGCTGCGCGCGCGCCTCGATGAAGTTGATATCCCCGTACGGGTTGCACTGGTTATTGAAGAAGGTCGCCTTGTCCGGCCCGTGTTTGGCGACAACGCGCCTGACGTCTCTGAAGAAGTCAAACGACTGATCGTCGCGGGTGTACTCGCCCGAACGCCAGTCGATCATGTTGATCGCCTTGGGATCATCCAGGTAGATGAGATCGACATCGAGATAGCCGAGCACTATGTCGATCTGGCGGAGCAGCTCGTCATAGCACTCGCGGATCGAGAGCAGGTGCGCGAAGTTGGGGGCCAGGCCGGGGAAGGTGCTCAGGCGCTGCCCGTCCTTGTTGGCATACCGGAACCACTCCGGGTGGCTCCTGTAGATGCGGGTGCGATCGTAGGTCGAGAGCATCCACTGGTAGATGCAGACCTTCACCCGCGGGGAGACGGCCTTCATGGCGGCGACGTAATCCCGCAACTCCGGACCGGTGACCCAGCCGCCGTAGTTGCCCTCCATCCCGTCATCCACGTAGTAGTCGGCCCAACTGCCGCTGAGCGAGAACAGAACCAGTATCTCGCCCTCCTCCGTCGTCTCGACGATGTGCCGCAGGCGGTCGATATCCCCGTTGCACTGGGCCTTGATGTTGCCGACCCACTCGGGCACCGGCGGTATCTCCGACAGCGCCTCCTGCACCTCCGGAAGCGACGGGTACTCCTCGCGCAGGAACGTCTGCCAGTCACCCTCGAAGATGCTCAGGTACTGCTCATAGGAGGTCTCCCGTGCCGAGAGCTTCGATGTCCCCAGCGAGATGTCCCATCCGTTGGGGGTGTAGTGGAGCATGTTCACGGCTTCGACGTAGGAGGCGATCGCGCCCGTGAAGTAGGGCCAGACGAAGCGGTCATCCAGGCGTGTGCGCACCTGCGCGAAGCTGTAGCCCTTCTCCGGCTGGTGCAGCAGCATGCCCTTGGCGGTATTCTGGTACTCGGTGACCTTGTGCCAGGAAGACAGCTCCGGGGCTGGAATGAGCGGCCCGCCACCGTCGGCGCCGCCCATGTAGTAGCCGCCGTTGCGATAGGCGCGGGTGAATGTCGCCTCCGAGTTGTAGGTCACGAACTGGAGCTTCTCCATAGAGGTGGTTACGCCCACCCGCTGCAGGAGGCGCTTGCCGTCCAGCCAGTAGCGCTTGGTGATCGTCAGGTCGGGGACCTCGGCATTTCGGCACGTCAACTCGATGCGCTGGTCGCCCCTCGCCAACTCCGCTTGTGTGACGGTGTCTGCGCTCTCGCGGCCGGTCACGAGCGACTGGTTGTCCTCCAGGTGATACCGGCCCTCGAGCGAGTTCAGGTAGCGCTCTCTGGTCTGCACATTCCATCCGCCGAGGACCTGCCCCGTCGCTTTGGAGACTGCCCACGCGGCGTACTCATTCCCCAGGTACCATGCGGCATCGGTCTCATGGGGAAAGACCCAGGAGGTGATAGCATGCGCGGGCTCCTGCATCAGCATGTATCTACCTCCCACGGTGATATCGAGGCCATCCAGGATCATGTACTGGTCTTCCGACTGGAATGCTCTCTCGTAGAACGCGATCCGCCTGATCACATCCCAGTCGGGGTTCTGTGGATGCTCCCAGTGATCGAGGTTGAGGTCAAGCTCGATGCGGGTCCAGTCGCCGAACGTGGCGTTGAACGAGCGGTTGAAGGGGCCCTTGTCGGTCCAGAGCTGGATGCGCATTCCGCTGCCGAAGTTCTGCTTGACCCAGAACACTATCCTGTCATCGGGGCTGGCGCCGGAGAGGTCGACGTCGCGGACGAGGTTGATCGTCCGGTACGGCTCNNGGCTCCTGGCTGCGGCTGAGCCCGCAGCGCATGGCTACCGACCTTGCACTCGTCGGTCACGGTCAACACGCTGTGATCGTTGACCTCCCAGCCGAACGCGGCCGCCTCCGAGATGTCGGCGAACTCGGTCGCGGCATCCTCCTGACAGACGCCGACACGCCCACCAACCAGGACCAGGACTGCCGCAGCGACAAGCCATTGCGCGCGCATGGGCGAATCACCCTTCTGAAAACGTGGTTTCAGCGACTGACAACCAGCTCCCTGACGCCCCTGATATCGGCGTCAAGCGTGACGTATGCCGACTCCTCGACCTCTTCGACTCTGTGGCGCGCCTTCTTCCCGTCGAGNNCGAGCGTGACCCCGCTGCACGTCCCCCAGCCGGGCAGGAGAATGCTGAAAGTGACCGTCTCACCCGTCCCGGCGTACTGCAGCGCGACGCGGTCCCGCGACGCCTGGTACTGGTAGCTGAAGTAGGTGTCCGAGGCGGGGAAGTGCGCCGTTGCGTGTGCGGTCTTCACGCCGGCTACGGGCCAACGCGGCGTACAGAGAGCGTGCGTGAACACGGGGCCCTGCGTCTTGATGCCCGCCATCTCTTCGACCACTGCTTGCGTCCACGGCCCGATGCCCCACGGGTCGTAGTTGGTCTGGTGGTGCGGGGCATTGACGGCCGCCGAGCCGTCGAGGTCATACCAGGTGAAGAGGGCGCCGTTGTCGCGCTTCATCACCATGTGAAGGTCCCGGAGCAACTGACAGGCGAGCTTCTCCATGCCGTGCTGGAACGCCGCGCGGCACAACTCGCCCCCGACCCAGGGGAACAGCCCGCCGTTGCAGTACTCGCCCTGGCCCTTCGACCACGGTACATCTCCGCGCCGGAAGTAGTTGAGTTCATCCGGGTAGCCCGGCTGCAGGCTCCACCACGGGAACGCGTCACCCGTCTCTTTCCACCGCCGCACGTACTCATTGATGATCGACACGGCCTTCTCGTGATCGGCGAAGCCCCTGGTGAGCGCACCCGCACAGCTCATCGTGAGCTGCTCGCTCTCGTCGAAGTCGCCGTGGTCGAACTCATCCAGGTGGACGTGGTGAATGTACTTGGTGCCGTCCCAGAACAGCTCATTGCCCGCGGCATAGTAATGATCCCGGAGCTTGCGGTAGTGGGTCGCGCGGTCGCGGTCCCCGAGTGCGGCGAATGCCTCCGACAGCATATCGCATGCCTGGCACAGCCGCGATGTGTCGCCCTGCATGAGCACGAACTTCGCTCCCGCGTCCTCGGCGTATGTGTGCTCCCCGGCCTCCGTGAAGCCGATGTCCCACTCATCGAGCGAGTGCGGCCGCTTGATCATCGAGTGCTCCCGGTCAAACATCACCGGGTCGGTTCTGACGAACTCGATGCCGGCCTCAACCTTCGGGAGCATCGCCCGGAGCCACTCGATGTCTCCGTGTGCGTGCCACCCCTCGCACAACGTCACCGCCACGCCTGTCTCGAGGTCCGCCATGCAGGTGCGGAGCTTGCGCGGGGTGAGCGGGCAGCCGGTGGCATCGCCATAGACGTGATCGGGCAGGCGGCCGTCGGGCCACTGGTTGTCGTAGACCGCCTCGAACATGCTCTTGAGGTCATCGAGGTAGTAACGCAACCCACCTGTGCCGTACGCAGGGTAGGCCAGGTTCTCGCGGCTGTTGTCGGCGGCCTTGTAGTAGGTTCTCGGCTTTCCGTTGACGTTCGTGACATCGATCGTCTGCAGCAGCGCCTCCCCGAGCAGCTCGAGCAGGTCATCCATCTCGCCTGTGTCGGTGTGGATGGCCGTGCTCGCACAGACGCGGAAGCTCCCGTTGCGCAGCCAGCGGGAGCCGTCCGGCATATCGGTCCAGACCTTGATGTGGTGCACACCAGGCTTGCCCGCGGGTTTGATCGTCAGCTCGGCCTTCCCGTTGCCCGCCGTGACCGTCTGCTGAAGGTAGGGCTGATGATCGGCATCGGTGACGTAGAAGGTGACGGCATTACCTTTGAGCCCCTTGCGCTCAAAGATGACCTTCACATCATCGAGTGGCGCGCACCTGTTGGGGTATGTCCAGACGACGCCCGCCTCGTCCAGTCGCATGGGATGACCTCCCGGCACCGCTGCATTGTGGGTAGCGCGGTGTTCTCCCTCGCCGGGGCGCCTCCCTGCCTGGCCACTCCCGTCAGAGTGGCGAGGACAATGGTGGTCCGGCAGCGAACAGTATCTGGCGTGAGGATTCCGCCGGATGCGCAACACATCTATCCGTCCACACGGGAGGCCCATTGTGCGCTCACTGCTCCTCGCGGGTATCGTGCTCCTCGGCATGGCTCCGGCCATGGCCCATGTTACGCTCGTCCAGGGTGGCAAGCCACTTGCCGTGATTGTGGTTCAGCCGAACGCCTCCGAGCAACTGGCCGGGGCGGTCGCCCAGATGCAGACGCTCATCCAGCGCGCGACTGGCGCCGCGATCGAGATTGCCGATGCAGTGCCGGGCGGCCTGGCGGCAATCCACGTCGGCCGGACCGAGGCTGTCGAGAGTCTCAACATCGATGTGGGGGACCTCGATGGAGACGGCTTCATCATCGAGTTCCCGCGCCCGGATGCGATGGTCATCCTGGGGCCGAGCGACTGGGGGACCGAGTTCGGCATCTATGAGTTCCTTGAGCGCTACGTGGGTGTGCGCTGGCTGATGCCGGGCCCGGACGGCACCTACGTCCCCGAGATGGAGACCCTCAGCGTCCCTACTGACTCAGTGCGCGAGGAGCCTGCCTTCTTCTCGCGCAAGTACTTCGGCCTGCATATCGAGCCGCAGAGCACCTGGGCTCGGCGCAATCGCCTGCATTCCCGCATCGAGTTCCATCACCAACTCTACCTGCTCTTCCCGCCATCGGATCGGCAGGAGCACCCCGAGTTCTTCCCAATCCGCAAAGGGGAGCGCTACTTCCCGCCCGATGGACAGCACTATCACGGCTGGCAGCCCTGCTTCACCGCGCCGGGTATCGTGGATGTGGCGGTCGAGCGCATTGTGAAGTTCTTCGACGAGCACCCGGACGTGGAATCGTACTCACTTGGCGTCACCGACTCGGGCGGGCACTGCGAGTGTGACAATTGCCGCGCGCTGGACCCGGGCCGCAAGAACATGGTCAACCGTGACCACCTCTCCGACCGCTACTTCACGTGGGCAAACGCCGTGGTCGAGGGCGTGCTGGAGAAGCACCCGGACAAGTGGTTCGGCTTCCTGGCGTACTCGGAGATCTTCGAGCCGCCGGATACCGTCAAGCTCCACCCGCGCTTGATCCCGTACATGACCTACGACCGCCACCAGTGGATTGAGCCCGAGGCGCGGGCCAATGCCGAGGAGTTGACCCACAGGTGGGCCGGAGCCGCGACGACCGTCGGCTGGTATGACTATATCTACGGCGCGGCCTATCTCGTCCCGCGCGTCTATATGCACACGATGGGGGAGTACTACCGCTTCGCGCATGAGAGCGGGGTGCGCTGCCTGACGGCGGAGGCGTACCCCAACTTCGGCGAGGGGCCGAAGCTCTACGTGTCACTGAAGCTGCAGTGGGACCCCTACCAGGATGTCGACGCTCTGCTCGATGAGTGGTATGAGTGCGCCGTGGGGTCGGAGGCGGCGCCGTACGTCAAGCAGTACTACGAGCACTGGGAGGACTTCTGGACGCGGCGGATCCTCGACTCGAGATGGTGGGTGAAGGGCCGCCAATACCTGCCCTTCAATGTGCCGACCTACCTCCAGGACGTGACGCCCGAGGAGATTGCCCAATCCCGCGAGTGGCTCGAAGCGGCTGTGGCGAAGGCCGGCAGCGAAGATCAACAGGCCCGCGCGAAGCTGCTGCTGCGTGCGTTTGAGTACTACGAGGCCTCCGCCATCGCCTACCCGCGCGAGACCGGGCCTCGGGTGCTCACCACGGAAGCGGATGCGCTGGGACATATCGCCGACGCCCTGAGACGCTCCGAGATGGCAGCCTCGCGCCGCCAGATGGCTGCGGTGGAGTTCAGGAACCATCCGTTCTTCCACCACGGCACCGACATCGACCGTCACGCCGCCCTCAGCGGGCTCGACTGGGGCTCGGGCGACTTGTGGGGGCTCATGGACTGGGCGGAGCGCTCCGATGCGGTACGCGCGAAGCTCACCGAGGTCGCGCGAGACGCTCCGGCGGACGGTCTTGGCGCTCACGCACAGGCGATGCTGATGGTGTTGGGCGGCGAGATGACTGCGCTGAACACGAACAGCTCGTTCGAGGAAGGGACCGGCGCGCAGGCGGCCGGCTATGCCTACTGGCTGCAGGATAGCGTCGGGAAGCTGACAAGAAGCGAAGAGGCCGCCAGCACGGGTGAGTTCGGCATCATCGCCGAGGGCGTCCAGTACGGGGGACCCCACCAGGCTGTCGACTTTGCCCCCGGCCGTTACTGCCTGATCACGCGGTTGTACCTCCCGGAGGGCCAGGCCGATGGCGGCTTTGTGGACCTGAGCGTGCGCGCTCTGAACGCCGAGAACCAGAACCTCCCGCAGGGCGGCACGACGAGCGTGACCCCGGCGCCGGGGCAGTGGCAGACGGTGGCTACATTCATGGATGTCCGAACCCCACCGGCCGGAGCCGTGCGCATCCGCGCCGGCGTCTGGGCACGCCAGTTCCCGGCCGGGAAGCGCATCTATATCGACGATATGCAACTCATCAGGCTCCCTGACTGACGGGCGTGTCCGGCATTGCCTGAGCCCTTCTCTCCAGGAGGAACTCGATGTANNACCGCAGCATGGTGACAGCCGCCGTGATCGCGGTGCTGGCGGCCGTGTCTGTGCTTGTCGGCTGCCGCGCGATCTCGCGGAGTGAGCGGCCGGCCGCTCTTCCCGTTGAGCCCGGCGCGGCCGCCGATCCATGGATCGGCACGCCGCTGCAGGACTATCTTGCCACCATCGACCACCCGAGCAGCTATGAACTCCGCAACGGCGCCTCCGGGAAGGGTACGGAGACCCAACGCCGGACGCTGTTGAAGCTCGTCGGCGGTGATGCTAAGACGGTCAAGGTCATCGAGGAAGGCCGTTGGATGCTGATCGACATCGAGGCCGGGGCCATGTACGCCTGCAAGGATGGAGCCGAGGCGATCATCAAGATATCCGCGGCCGATCTGACGGGCTTCAGCGACCCCACGGGCGCCGCCGGCATGGACGGCACGATCCAGCGCTCTGAGACCATCGACGGCCATGATTGCTGGGCGGTGCAGCCCTCGGGCGTCGAGTCCAGAGACGAGGTGTGGATAGACAAGGTGACGGGCCTGGTGCGACAGGTGAAGCGCCTGGGCTGTATCCACCGCTTCAGCTACGCCCGCATCAACGAGGTCCCCGAGAGCGAGTTCGCGCTGCCGGAGGGCGTCCGGGTCATCGAGCGCGATGTGTTTGGGGAGCGGTAGCATTGGAGACTGCCGCGAAACGGTGCTCCGGCCGGGGAGTGCTGACGAAGTGCTCGGCTTACGTCATGGAAAGACGGGTTCCGCGCTCCGTGTCCTTACCGGCAATGCCCCGATCGCCTCGTCACTTACCTCGCCGCCATCACCCCGCCCCGTACCGCTCTCT
>DPJP01000448.1:0-18182 GCA_003542955.1 Armatimonadota bacterium | reverse complement strand
ACTCTCTAATCTCGTCCATCACGGCGGCGGGCATGCTCTCGAACCAGTGCGAGTCCGGCCAGCCGTCGGAGAGCCCCCAGGCGTCGGCCACCAGCTCCATGTAGGGCTTCGCCTCCTCGACGTTGTGCAGCCTCGCATGAACCGTTGCCAGGTTGTAGTAGACGGCCGTGGTGTCCGCATCTGGGCCCGCGCACTCCAGTGCCCGGTGCAACGCGGTCAGCGCCTGCCGGAACTCCCCGCGATTGCGCAGGTGGCAGCCCAGATTGTTGTAGTAGTGAACCGCAACCTGCGCGCGATCATCGCCCGATGCCGATTCCCTCGCCAACTCGAAGAAGCGCTCAGAGAGCGGGATGTCGTCCAGTGCCAGTGCCGCATCGAAACCATGGATGCAGGCGGGGAGGCGCTCGCTCGGTGACGCGGCGTCCAGCAGCGCGGACATAGCATCCAGCGCATCGCGGGCCTCCTGTTCCCGGTCCGCGTCCCATCGCGCGAGCTGAGCCAGCATCTGGACGCGCATGCTCTGAACGCTCAGCGAAGCCGGCGCGTCATCCAGTTGCGCCAACGCCTCCCGCAACCTGTCCTCGGTGATCTCGCAAGACCACAACTCCTGCCATATATCTGTAGCGGTCATCAGACGGCTCCCGCGCGTGAAATTGCTACAATAATAGTGAGTATATGGCTTCGGCGACCGGCTGTCAAATGGCCGACATTCCGTACAGGTTGTCGAGCACCACCTGTTGTTCGCCCAGGGCCCGGCGATGCGCGACAGGTCAACGGATGACACTCAGGGAACTGATCGGGCAGGATGCTAACAATGGAGACGCCGACGCATTCAAGATAGCCCGGATCGTGGCACTGGTCGCCGTGTGGGCTGCCATCACGTTCATCGCCTTCAGGCACCAGCAGTTGGGTGAGCGTCCGGGCGGCGCACCGACCATCCATGGGCTGTGCCCTCTCGGCGGGCTGGCGACGCTGCATCAGACCATCACGCAGGGCGACTATATCAAGCGCATTCATCCATCAGCGATCATCCTGCTGGTGGGAACCGTTCTGCTCGCACTCGTCTTCCGCAGGGCGTTCTGCCCGGGCGGGCGGAGAATGTCAACATCATCCCGGATGCCGGCCATCGCGTGCCCACAGACCAGCAGTGTGACCGGCACGAGGACGAAGCGAACGCGCAGAGCTCAGCTCGCTTGCATAGTGGGGCGCCTCCGGGGCACCGTGCCGGCCGATACGAGTGTGATTCGTGTGCCGCCGCGCGCATTACTGCACTCTGATGGGGAGGAGGCTGTGCCCCCGGATGCCCGCTACGCTCCATCGCCCTGCTCGACCAGGGCCTCGATCCGGGCGCAGTCGCGCTCCTCGAAGGGCTTCGAGTACTCCTCGATCAATGCCAGCAGGCGCGGGTGGAGGATGCAGTTGTGCTGCGCGGGGCAATCGCCGCACTTCGTTTTCCCGCTCACCCCGATGCGCCCGACGCCCGCCAGTTCGCCGCTGCCCGCGGCCTTGATGACCGTCCCCAGGCCCTCCGGCCCCGCCCATGCCGCGAAGTGGCACTCGAGCGGCTCCACCTCCGCCCAGTCGCCGGGCCCCAGCACAACCTGCTGCCACGTCCGCACACCGCGCTGATTCATCGGCTTGTGCCACACCTGCAGCCGCCCCTCGATCACGCCGTAGATCTCGACAGCCGGCATGCCATGAACGTGTACATCCTGTTTGTCCTGCGGCGTGAAGAAGCTCCAGGTGAAGCCCTGGCCCTGCCGCTGGTAGGGCAGGTATGGGTCGGCCACGCGCAGGTTGAACGCCCGCGTTCCCGCGGCGAGTATCTCCCGCACCTGGCTTTCCCGCGCCACGCGCACGCCCCTGTCATTCTCAGCGGCCCAGCGTGCGGCGAGCGCGTCCATCGAGGGCTGTGTTGGCGGTGCCCCAAGCGGCGGATCGACCTCGCCGAGGCTCCCCATTATCGCCTGCACATTGGGTTCTGGGACCCGGGCGAGTATCTCCGTCGCGGTGAGCCAACTGACGCTCTCGCCCAGGCCCTCCAGCCGCGCCCATCCCTCGGCGGACAGGGAGACATCCACCGGGTATAGATGCCATCGCGGCGGCAATCCGGCATAGTGTGGACCGGAGATGTCATTGGGGATGGCCGGCAGCTCGCGCTCTGGGAAGTAGCTATCCGGCGGCAGGCCGAGGTCCTGCTCGAGTGGCCGCACCAGCGCGGAGTAGAGGTCCTCGCCGGGGCGGAACTTGGTCGGCGGCAGTGTGAGACCGTTGGGCTTGTGCATGAGCAGGAAGCGCTCGGCCCCATCACCATCAACGCGCCGGATCAGGCAATAGAGCACCATCGCGGCCGACTCGGGTGCATCCTCACGCACGGCATTCGGATCATGTGTCATGGTCCTCATCACTCCTCTGGTTTCCAGGCCGCTGCGACCGGTCGCCAGTCGGCCTCGATGACGAATTCGTTGAGCTTCACCGTCTTGCCGCAGCTGGGGCAGGGCAGTTCGGTGCCGAGGTCCTCCTCAGACACCTCCGACCACACGCGGCAGTGCAGGCAGCCGAAGGCGGGGAAGGTCGCACCGGGTGAGAGCCACGCGGTACACACCGGCGGGCCAGGCGTGACGTTCTCCAGGCGGAGGAAGTGGACGTAGCCCTGGTGGTCGCCAGCGATGACCGTGAGCCCGTCAGGCGACACGGCGCACCTCGACAGCCCGTGTTCGGCGATGAGAACGCACAGGGCCTCCCCTGTGGTCACGTCCCATACCCTCAATGTACCGTCCCAGGACGCCGACACGGCCCGCAGACCGTCTGGCGTCACGACGAGTGCCTCGACCAGGTCGGCATGACCGCTGAAGACTCGCAGTTCCGATCCTGTGGCCAGGTCCCACAGCTTGAGTTCGTACGGCCGATGAAGTCTGCCGGCCGCAGAGACCGCCCAGCCACCGTCCGGCGCAACTGCCATGGCCCGAACCCAGCCGACATGGTCGTTCAGAGCATGGACCTCCGCCCGAGCTGGCATGTCCCAGACCTTGATGCGCGTATCCGTGTTGGAGGCAGAGACCACTTGGCGTCCGTCTGGCGTCACGCCGACCTGGTCAATCTGCCTGGTGTGCGCTATGAGTGCGAACAGCTCCTGCCGTGTGGCCAGGTCCCACACGCGGAGCGTGGAGCCCGTTTCCGCGCAGACGACCCGTTCCCCGTCTGGGGATATGGCGACGGCCCAGACCCCACCCGTTCCGGACCTCGCCAGGCGGCCGCATTCTCGGCCGTCCTCGATGTCCCAGACGACGAGGGGCCCCCGCGATACCGGCAAGGCCAGCTTCCCGTCTGGTGTCACGATGACGCCGTTAGTCCACGCGGTATACGTGCCCGACGTGGGTAGTTCGTCTGCTGTCTCGAGATCGTAAGTGCGGAGAGTGTCCTCCCTGGTTCCCCATGCTCTGTCCAACCCGACCACCGCGCGTCGGCCGTCAGGCGTCAACGCAATGGCGTTGACGCTCTCGGTCAGGTGCTCCGGCGCCGCCACGACCTTGCCGGCGTCCAGATCCCACACCAGGAGGGAGTTCCCCGCGGGAGCACCTTCGCCAGTCGCTCCAGAGACAGCCCGTCTCCCATCCGGTGTGACGGATAGGGCTTTGACAAAGCCGCTGTGCTTCCGAATGGGTGGTACCCCGGGCTGGCTGTCCAAATCCCAGACCCGTAGCCTTCCGTCCCACGACCCGGACACTGCCCGCTTGCTGTCAGGCGTGACCGCCAGCGCACTGATGTGCCAGATCCCCTCTTGGAGAGTAGCAAGCTCCCGCCCGCTCTCCAGGTCCCATATGCGCAGCGTGTCATCCCTTCCAGAGAGAGCCCGCAGGCCATCGGGCGTCACCGCCACGCAAGAACCGCTCGCCGGCTCACTCTCCAGCGTACGCAGAAGCTGGCCGGTCTCCACGTCCCACAGACAGGGGACCACACAGTCCCAGGCCCCCGAAAGGGCTCGCTTGCCGTCCGGTGTCACGGATACTGCGTCAACGCGCCCATTGGGGCTCTCCAGAACCTGCAACTGCTCGCCGGTCTGCAGGTCCCACACACGCAGTGTGCCATCTTTCGATCCGGAGATCGCGCGTAGACCGTCCTGCGTCACGGCCACTGTTTGGACGTCGCCCGTATGCCCCTCAAGGTTGAGATGCGGTCCGCCGGCCCCGAGATCCCAGACGCGTATGCCATAGTCGGACGATGGCACAAGCACCCGGTCCCCTGATTGCGACTTGGCGACAGCAATCTTGCCACAGAAGTCACCCACCAGAGTCTGCAGTAGGCGTCCCGTCTCCAAATCCCACGTGCGGAGTGTGTCATCTGCGGACCTCGACACCACCCTTCGGCCGTCGGGTGTCACGGCTACGGCCCAGACCATGCTTGTATGGCCCTCGAGCACGTGCACTCGCTGTCCGGTCTCTAGATCCCAAGTCATCAGCTCACCAGGGCTTCCATCGTTTTCACCGCCCGCAGAAACTGCGCGTTTTCCGTCTGGCGTCAGTGCTACGTCGCAGACTTTGTGCGCATGCCCCTCCAGCGTGCGCAGGAGCGCCCCACCCGGTGGCGTAAACGACACTTTGATTGGCCGCAACCACGGTCGCGCGACGACGTCCCTGGTCTCTCGGAGCAGGCGCTGGGCACCCGCGTCCTCCAGGTCGTGCATCCGCCCGAAGAGCTGCGACGGAAGCTGGTCGGGATCCCGGATCAGGATATGTGAGGAGAGCCGCAGCGCATCACCGATCAGCCTAAGGGATCGGACCTCGTCTGGAGGGAGCGCTGGTTGCGCCGTGCCGGCGCGTTCATAGTCGGCGATCAGGTCGCGGACATTCACGCCGCGCAGCTTGGCGTCGAGGAAGGGGTAGTCAGTCAATGTCGCCAGCAGCTCATCCCACATCTCTCCGAGACTGAGTTGGTATGGCAACTCCGCGCAGCGGCGCACGTTTGGTGTCTGCGATCCGTCCGGCCCGTCGAGCTGGCTCGCTTGCTCCAGGAAGTACCGCGCCAGGCGCTGATGTGCCGGTGGCTTGCTGTTCTCGCTAAGGTAACGCCCATGCACCGCCTCTCCCACCTGTCGGTGGTAGAACGCCATCAAGGAGGCGCTGTCCGCCATGCGCTCGGTCAGGTAGGGTTCCAGGTCGTGGAACAGGCGCGACCAGACGACCACAGGGAGCCGGTTCACCTTCGGAGAGCGTGGGGAGCGCAGCCTGAAATCCTCCACCACCATCTCGTCAGCAGACAGTACATCAAGCACCTCATCCTCGGTTAGCCCATGCCGCGCTGCCCCAATAGAACGCAGGGACTTGCTCACCATCACCTGCCCGTGACCGGTGGGGGCCTCCAGCCGCCCCAGCAGGTCCGCGATGACTCCCGGTATGTCGCGGCCGACTCCCGGCTCACGATCCCCGCCACGGGGCAGGCCATCGTAGGACTTCCAGTGCCGCGCCTCTTCAAAGGCGAGCTTGAGGAACAGAGGAAGGGGGCACGACGCGAACTTGCCGAGCACATCAGCCTTCTGCTCGGCGCCCAGCGTGCGGCGCGCATCGTGCAGCCAGGCGTCGAGCGCCTGCTCGCCCTCCTCGGGCGCCATCGGCGTGATCGCCACCAGCCACTCATCGGGCAGCATCTCCCTTGCCGCGCGCAGGCACGAGCCCGCCTCGTCCTCCCGCTCCAGCAGCGACACCACGATATGCACACCGGGCGGCAGCTCACGTGGGAGCCAGTGGATGGCCGACGCGGCGTACGTGCCGACGAGCTGGTCGAGTGCATCCACGAAGATGGTCACGCGAGCGTCGCCATCGGGCGGCTCCAGCAGCTCCCGGAAGCGTGGGGCGAGGTCCTGGAGGTCCGTGGGTACGGGGCGTTCATCCGCTACGAGAGTCGCCAACTCTGTACACAGACTGTCCAGCAGCGACCGCAGGTCGCCCGACGCAGGGGTGGCGCCGACGAAGCGCGAGACAACAGTGACTCCGCCGCTGCTTCGTGCCATCTGCTCGCAGTAGGCCATCAGCGCCGACTTGCCGCAGCCCGATGGACCGTACACGACCAGCGGGTGGCCGCCGTCGCCTCCAATGTGTGCGTTGACTCGCTCGACGAGTTCGCGACGTCCGACGAAGTGCTGTGCCCGCTCCTCGCTGAAGGCCCGGTGTGCCTCGATCTCCTGCTCCAGGGGGCTCTGCTCCTGCAGGTGGGCCAGCTCTGCCAGGATCGCTCCTTCCAGGTCGGCCGCGACCCGCTCGCACAGCGCCGGCAGGTGATCCTCGCCCAACGCGTCACCGGACCATCGGGCCCCGTACTCGCACACTTGCTCTGCCGGGAAATGCTCTCGCAGGCGGTGTTTGATCGCCTCCAGCCGGTGGGCGGCCTCAGGATGAGTCTCGCGGAACACGGCGGCCACGGAGGCGTCAGACGGCATGTCCGTGAGCGTGCGGAAGTAACAGAAGGCATGGTCGGTCTCCGTCTCGTCCGACAGCGCCCCGGCGAGTATCTCCTGCTCCGTGGCCGAGGCCTCATACTTGACCCGGCGGGGGTCATCCGCGGCCCATCCGCGGGCGGCCAGAGCCCGGGCGAAGACGGTTCGGAGGGCAGTCTCGGTCTGGCTCCATGCCTCCGCGTCCGTCTGCTCGCCGGTGCGAGGCTGGAGCACATACTCCGGCGGCACTGCGTTGTCATCCCGGCGGTACCACTGCTGCAGCAATCCCCCATCTGCGGCATCGGTGACCAGGCCGGCAAGCTCCTCGAACTCATCCGCGGGGATCTGCGGCGGGAGAGGCCGCCAGCCATAGCGTTCACCCAGCAGCACGATGAAGTTGGGGCGCGGGGTCACTTCTCGACAGCGCCGGACCTCCCGCAGACACAGGTTCATCGTCTGCTGGTCGAGCCCGGCCTCCTCAGAGACGCCCCAGCGCAGGTCGATGGCCTGGAAGCGTGCCCCATGCTGCATGCACAGCTCGCGCAGGCGCGGAAAGACGTGACGCTGCAGAGCATCACGCTCCGCCTTCAGATCGGCAAATGTAGAACTCACAAACACGCGGAAGGTCTTCCCAGTCCGAGCCATTGCCGCCCCCTCCTATTCCGCCAGCCACGCCGCTGCCACGGGCCGCCAGTTGGCCTCGATGACGAATTCGTTGAGCTTGACCGCTTTGCCGCAGTTGGGGGAGGGGAGCTCAGTGTCGAGAGCAACGCCCCCAGATGTGCGAGGCCGCTACGCCCGGTGCTCACGGGGCCCCCTCCGTCGGCGATGGCCCCGCAATATCAGAGTCGTCAATCGGGAAGAGGTTGGCGTTCGTCTCCGCCCACCGAGCGGCTACGGCGTCCATCGGGAAGCGCACATCGTAGCGCTGGTACGCAATCATCCGCCCGATGTGCACAACAAGGTCCACCAGTCCCGTTTCGGGAGTCCACGGGGCAGAGTCGTCCACACAACCAAGGCTGGTGAGGTTTGGGTGGAAAATGGGTGTCTCGACGACGCACTTGGGCATCTCTTCGGGGTAAGCGGAGTGCAGATAGAAGCGGACCTTGTGCTGGCTCCGCTTGCGCGGGCGCACTGTTATCACATCGAGTTCCAGGCCAACGATGTTGTATGTCACTTCGTATATGTCCGGTGGGTCGCCGTGCAGCGGGGTGACAGTGATCTTCGGGTGATCCGAGAACTCCCTGGTGATGGCCTCATAGTCCGCACGAAGGCGCTTCAGATGCGCAGACATGGGCTGCGGGGCGAGGGGAGCTGGCGTGCTTTCCCTGTGACAGCAGGGGGTGGGGCTCAGAGGGGTTTCCCTCCGCGTACCGGGGAGCCCCGACCACGTTGCGGCGACGGGGCGCCAATCGGCATCGACGGTGAATGGGTTGAGCTTAGCCGCCTTGCCGCAGTTCGGGCAGGGAAGCTCCGTGCCGAGGTCCTCCTCAGAAACCTCCGACCACACGCGACAGTGCAGGCAGCCGAAAGCGGGGGCTTCGCCGCTCGCCGAAAGCCATGCGGTGCACAATGTCGGCCCGGGCGGGACGTTCTCCAGGCGGAGAAGATGGACACCTCCCCCCTCATCGCCGGCCACGCACGTGACGCCATCTGGAGCTGTGGCACATGCCGACAGCCCGCTCTCGGCCCTGAATGTGCAGAGGGCCTCAGCGCTCGCGACGTCCCAGACTCTGAGCCTCTGGTCGGAGGATGCGGAGACCGCCAGGCGACCATCCGGAGTGCACGCTACAGCCGCAATTGGGCCGGTGTCTCCCCGAATGGTATATACGTCCACCGCCGGGAGCGGGTTCCACACGCGCAGCCCGCCAGTTCCCCGATCATCGACAATCTGCAGGTAGTACGGCGTGACCGCTACGCCGGCGGCAGGCGCGCTCCAGCCACTGAGAGTGGATAGCTCCGCCCCGGTGTCCAGCTCCCACACTTTGAGCGCCTGGCCGGAGGATGCCGAGACGGCCCGGCGTCCGTCCTGCGTCACGGCCAACGCATGGACGTAGCCCGGGTGCCCGGTCAGTGTCCGCAACTCCGCGCCGGTGTCCAGGTCCCACACCTTGAGTGACTGGTCGTGGGAACCGGAGATCGCCAGGCGTCCGTCCGGCGTCAGTGCCACGGCGTCCACCCCGCCCCTGTGCCCGGTGAGGGTGCGCAACTCCGCCCCGGTGTCCACGTCCCACACCCTCAAAGTCTGGTCCAGGGAGGCCGAGACCGCCCGGCGCCCGTCCGGTGTCACCGCGACGGCATTGACATGGTGGGTGTGCCCGGCGAGGGTGCGCACCTCCGCGCCGGTCTCTAGGCTCCACACCTTCAGCGTCTGGTCTTTGGACGCGGAGATGGCCTGGCGCCCGTCCGGCGTCACCGCCACGGCGGTCACCCGATCGCTGTGCCCGGTGAGCGTGCGCAGTTCCGCCCCGGTGACCGGCTCCCACACCTTCAGCGTGTTGTCCCATGAGGCCGAGATCACTCGGCGCCCGTCTGGCGTGACCACCACTGCTTCCACGGTATCGCTGTGCCCGCTCAGAGCGCGCGGCTCTGCCCCGGTGTCCAGGGCCCAGACTTTGAGTGTCTGGTCGTCGGAACCGGAGACCGCCTGGCGCCCATCCGGGGTCACCGCCACGGCCCTGACCCAAGCGCTATGTCCGGTGAGGGTACACAGCTCCGCCCCAGTGCCCAGGTCCCACACCTTGAGCGTGTTGTCCCATGAGCCCGAGATCACCCGGCGCCCGTCTGCCGTCGCCGCTACGGCTTCGACTTGCGCGGTGTGCCCGGCGAGGGTGCGCAGCTCCGCCCCCGTCGCCAGATCCCACACCTTCAGCGCGTTCTCGGGGTAGCCGGACGCGGAGACAGCCCGGCGCCCGTCCGCCGTCACCGCCACGGCTGTGACAAAACCTGTATGTCCCGCGAGAGTGCGCACAGGCGCGCCGCTCTCCAGTTCCCAGACCTTGAGCTCACGCGAAGAGGCGGAGACCGCTCGGCGCCCGTCCGGCGTGACCGCTACGGCAGTCACGGAATAGCCATGCCCAGTGAGGGTACGCAGCTCCGCCCCTGTGTCGAGGTCCCACACTTTGAGCGTCTGGTCATCCGACGCGGAGACTGCCCGGCGCCCGTCTGGCATCACCGCTACGGCTGTCACTGACCACCGATGTCCGATGAGGGTGCGCAATTCGGCCCCGGTCTCCAGGTCCCAGACTTTGAGGGTTTTGTCCTGGGACGCGGAGACCGCCCGGTGACCGTCCGGCGTCACGGCAACGGCCATGACCCGATCGCTATGCCCGGTGAGGGTGCGCAACTGCGCGCCGCTCACCAGGTCCCACACTCTCAGCGTCTGGTCGTATGAGGCGGAGACCGCCCGGTAGCCATCCGCTGTGACCGCCACGCCGGCCACTATCCAGCCATGCCCGGTGAGGGTGCGCAGCAGCGGCCCGCCTGGTGGGGTGAGGCTTGCGGCCCGTGGGTGCAGCCAGGGGCGAGGTGTCTCCTCGCGGGCAGCAGCCAGCAAGCTCTGGACTGCCCGGTGTTCGAAGTCCGGCAGCCGCCCGAAGAGCTGTGATGGAAGCTGATCGGGGTCTTGCGCCAGGATATGGGCGGATAGTCGCAGCGCGTCTCCAATGAGCCGCAGAGAAGTCGCCTGCTCACCCTCCGGCCAGGCCTGTGCCGCAACGGCGCGCTCGTAGTCCTCGATCAGGTCCCGCACACTCACGCCACGCAGCTTGGCGTCGAGGAATAGGTAATCCGTCAGCGTTGCCAGGAGTTCGTCCCACATCGCCCCGAGGGTCAACTGGTAGGGCTGCTCTTCCAGCTTCCTTCGGTTCGTCAGCGGCTGGGACTCGAGATGCCGGGCGATGTCGGCGTGCGTCTGGCGCTTGGTCTGCTCGTCAGGCACGTAGCGCCGCTCGACGGCCTCTCGGAGTTGGCGATGGTAGAAGCCCAGCACGTCGCCGCGCCGGAGCAGGTGTGGGGACAGAATACGGTGCAGCCGCGCCCACTTGAGTGGAGCGACGGCGTCACCCTCGGTCGCAGCCAGGGAGAGCAACTCCGCCTCCGTCATGCCATACCGCCCGCAGGCCAGGCATGACATCACGCGCGCCACGAACTGCTCCCCGTGCTCGCGCTCCAGGTGCTCCAGCACGGCTGCATACATCTCTGGAATGGTGCCGGGCAGAGCCCGGATGTAGTCGGTGACTGCCTCGTACTCCCCGAAGCTGCGGAGTTCATCCAGCGCGACCTGCACGTACAGCGGGCTGCCGATCTCGTTCTTCTCCATCAGCGCCGCCAGCTGCTCGGGTGACAGGCGCTTGCGGAACTGCCCGAGGTACTGCACGGCCATCGTCTCGGCATTGGGTCTCTCGAACAGCGGGACGCGCAGGATGCGTCCGCCGGCGCGCGACTCCAGCGGCGGCCACGTGCGATGCTCATCCCCGCGCGGTTCGTCAGAACCGCCGAGGGAACTCGCGACGAGCGTGATGCCCTCAGGCAGCGTCCCCGGCAACCAGTTGAGCGAGTGCGCGT
The DNA here is from genome assembly GCA_003542955.1 of Armatimonadota bacterium. Classification (GTDB taxonomy): domain Bacteria; phylum Armatimonadota; class Zipacnadia; order Zipacnadales; family UBA11051; genus UBA11051. Next base: position 7,186 of record DPJP01000448.1, on the reverse strand, counting down.
TGTCGGCCTGCTCAAGCTGGTCGAGGGCATCAATGGCGATGAGGATGGGTTGGCGCTGCCCGGCGGCTTCGAGGATCCTGGAGAAGGTCGCTGACAACTCACTGAAGTCGAGGGGGAGTTCCTCAGTCCACTCCGCGAGAGACGCCAACTCCCGGCAGAAGCGTGTCAGGATCTCGCGGGCATTCGCCGATTGGGTGCTTGCGCCGATNNCGAACGTCTGCGGGTGGCGCTCGATGAACCCCTCGCGTCGATGGAGCCAGTTCGCCAGCAGCGCCGTCTTCCCGCATCCGGAGGCTCCGGTGACGGCGACATAGCCGCCGCCCTGCACCACAAGGTCATCCAGTGCCGCCAGCGTGTCCTCGCGTCCGACGAAGAACCGCGTCAGTCTATCGACAAACAGCTCCTGTGCCCGTCTCTCCTCGGTCAGCGGATCGGGCGGAGCCGGACGTTCTCCCGGGAACGCATGGGTGATCTGATCCCAGAGCTGATCGAGCACACGCCCACCCAGCCGCTCGATGTCACCATAGGTCTCCGGCTGGAGCCCGGCCTCGGTGATGCTCTGCTTCAGCGCCGCCAGCTTCTGCCTGCCCTCGTCGGTGCTCTCGTAGAAGCCCTCCGGCTGCTCCGCTGCGAGCGTCTCCGTCAGCGCTGTATCGCGGAAGTAGAAGAGGCTGTGCATCTGCTGCTCGGGGTCACAAAGGACGCCGNNACCTCCTGCGCGGTGATAGACTGTCCTGCCGATGGGACGCCCGCCTCGGTCAGGGCCTCGAGCAGCGTCCGCTCGTTGGCTTCCCGCTCGGCGCCCCATATCTCCTGGCGCTGCCCCTCGGCCCGCAGCAGGAGCTCCTCGTAGCCGGGGTTCTGGTGATAGGCCTGGGCGAAGAGCTGCGCGGCAACGCCACTCAACTCCCGCGCGTGCTCTGCTTCCACCTCCGGTGGCAGCGGCACCCAGCCGTAGCGCTCACCCAGCAGGCAGAGGAAGAAGGGGCGGCATTCCTCGATGGCCTCGATGCAGATGCGCAGCGCCTCGCCGCTCTCAGCTTCTTCCCGGGTAACGCCCCAGCGCAGGTCGACGGGCACGAAGGAGATGCCTCGCTCCATGCAGCGCTGTTCGAGTTCGGGGAACACCACGCGCATCAGGTGATCCCTCTCGGCCTGCATGTCGCGGAACGTCGAGGAGATGAAGACACGAACGCGACGGCTCTGAGCCATTGCCCGACCCCCACTCCACATGCTCCACCACGTCTTGAGGCACCCGTCTATTCGCTTCCGTCACAGGGTCTCCTGCGTGCCGGTGAGATGGCTTGTGTGCGAGGGGGCGGTCTCCTGTTTGCAGCTCAGATCCACTTCTCCAGGAACGGCATGCCCTTCCTCCCGTTGAAGACGTGCTTGTCGTTGAATACGTGCAGCCCGCACTTCTCGGGAATCCCGAGCAGCTCATAGACCCGCTGCAGGCGCGCGAACGCCTCGCGGGTCGCCTTGATGGGGAAGATGGGGTCCTTCGTCCCGCTCTCGGAGAAGAACGCGCGCGGGGCGACCAGTGACGCGATGTCCGGCATCTCGGCATAGCGCAGGATGCTGGGGATGTAGTTGTCCACGCAATGGCCGATGGGGACGATGCAGTCGCGGAACATGTTGAAGTAGCCGGTGACGAGGCAGGCCTTGATGCGCTCATCCATGGCGGCAGAGAAGAGCGTTACCAGCCCGCCGCCGGAGATGCCCAGGCAGCCGATGCGTTTGGGGTCGACCTCCGGGCGGCCCTGGAGGTAGTCAATCGCGCGCATGGTGTCATACACGCGCATGCCGCTGTTGGTGCGCCCGAACAGCATCGCCGCCATCGAGTGCTGCTGGCAAGAGCCCCCGACACCCTCCCTGATATCCCACGGGTCGCGGCGCTCCCCGAAGCCGAGCTGCTCGGGTGCAATCACCACGAAGCCGCGATGCACCATCTGGATGGCGAAGTCATTCTGGTAGCTGGGCTCAGTGCGTGGGTTGCCCTTCGCATCCAAGCCGACGAGGTCGTCCTTGCCGTGTCCGTGGCCGGAGATGGCGACCACGGCGGGCAGGGCCGAGTTGGGCTCCGCGCCATCGGGAATCAGGACATAGGACGGGACAAGCATTTCACGTCGCGAGCTGTAGATGACCCGTTCGCGGGTGTAGCCATCCATCTGCTTGCGCTCGACGACCTCCGGCTGCAGCTCGCATCTGGGATCATTCATGCCGCCGAGCAGCTCCCAGACCTTTCTCTTCAGCTTCCTGCGCCATTCTCTCCATTCGTCTTCAGTCCCGGCGGCGAACGCAAGTTCCGGCGTGTTGTGCTCATACAGGCGGTCAATGAAGTACATCGGGCTGAACTTCGAGGTATTCCTGGCCATCCTGGCCTCCTGTGCGTTCGTTTCATCAAGCGATGGCGTTCCTGCGGCAATGGTAGTCGACGACGGCACCAGGGTCAATACGCGCCCCCTGAGCCGCCGTCAGTCGCCCTCGCGCCGTGCCGCCTTTGCAGGCATCCGCGCACCCGCGTGGAACTGACTGCCAGCGACCACTACGCGCCCGTACGGGAGGCATGCCATGCTCAACTCCCCCGAGTTCTACGACCTCGTCATCACCAGCCCCGAGAGCCCCCGCACCGGCGAGGGGAGCATGCGCGAGCTTGCCGGCGGCCGCATCATGTTCGTTTACACCGACTTCCGGGGCGGAGAGGACAATGCCCGCGCGAGTATCGTCAAGCGGGTCTCGGATGATGCCGGGGCGACATGGTCCGAACCGGAAGTCATCATCGCCGACGAGGGCCGCGAGAATGTGATGTCGACCAGCCTGATCCGGCTGCAGTCCGGCGGGATACTGCTGGCCTACCTCCGCAAGGACTCCCGCAGCGAGTGCCACATCTGCCTGCGGCGTTCAGAGGACGAGGGGTCTACGTGGTCTGAGCCCATCGTCTGCAACGCACGGGTCAGCTACTTTGTCATCGTCAACGACTGCTTCCTCCAGCTCTCGGACGGTCGCCTGGTTCTGCCTTTCGAGGTCTGTGAGGAGGTCTGGGTGCCCAACGAGCGCATCGAAGCCGGCTGCCTCTACTCCGACGATGACGGGCACACATGGCAGATGAGCAACACGATCTATGCGCCGAAACGCGGGGCCATGGAGGCGCGCGTGGTTGAGCTTGCCGACGGGCGGCTGTGGATGCTCATGCGCACCGACCAGGGGGTCATCTACGAGTCATATTCGGCCGACCGAGGGGAGACATGGCCCGAGCCGGCTCCTACCGCCATCGAGTCGCCGCAGTCGCCGTTCGTCTTCACCCGCATTCCCTCGACCGGCGACATCCTGCTGGTCCGCAATCCGGTCGCCAATATGACGCAGGGCACTCACCAGGGCTACCGGACGCCGCTGTCGGCCTGCATCTCCGACGACGACGGGCTGACCTGGAAGCATGAGGAGCTGCTGGAGGCCGATACGGACCACACCTACTGCTACCTGAGCGCGTGCTTTGTCGACGATATCGCCGTATTCAGCTACTATGTGGGCAGCCCCGAGCAGCCGCTCGAATCGCTACGTATCGCGCGCGTGCCGGTGAGCTGGTTCTATGAACTGACGTCAGGGGCGGACGTCTCAGAATAGGAACTTACGTGTCAGGCATTCGGGTTTTCGCCCTGCCCATTCCGCGACAGGATGGTCCCCAGTCACATCCAGAGCGAGTTGTGAATGCCTGACACCGGCCTCACCCACCCACAAGGAGGTACCATGTCATGACGACACCGAACCAGCCCGATTCCCGCGTCGACATCAGCAACGGCGGGCCCCTGAGCGCCGATGAGTTGCGGCGGATGGACGCCTACTGGCGCGCGGCCAACTACCTCTCCGTGGGCCAGATATACCTGCTTGATAACCCGCTGCTCAAGGAGCCGCTGACGCTTGAGCACGTGAAGCCGCGCCTGCTGGGCCACTGGGGCACGACGCCGGGGCTCAACTTCATCTACGTTCACTTGAACCGCGTGATCAAAGAGNNTCATCAAGGCGCGCGATGTCAGCATGATCTACCTCACCGGCCCCGGCCACGGCGGACCCGGCCTGGTTGCCAACACCTACCTCGAGGGCACTTACAGCGAGTTCTACAACCATATCGAGGAGGACGCAGAGGGCATCAAGGACCTGTTCAAGCAGTTCTCCTTCCCGGGCGGCGTGCCGAGCCATGTTGCGCCGGAGACGCCCGGCTCAATTCACGAGGGGGGAGAGCTTGGCTACGTGCTCTCCCACGCTTACGGCGCCGTCTTCGACAATCCCGACCTCGTCGTCGCGGCCGTTGTCGGTGACGGGGAGGCCGAGACGGGCCCGCTTGCGACCGCCTGGCACTCGAACAAGTTCCTCAATCCCGCGAGTGACGGCGTCGTACTGCCGATTCTGCACCTGAACGGCTACAAGATCGCCAACCCGACCGTGCTGGCCCGCATCCCTCGCGAGGAGCTGGAGTGCCTCTTGAAGGGCTACGGCCACAAGCCCTACTTCGTCGAGGGCTCCGAGCCCGAAGAGATGCACCAACTCATGGCCGCCACGCTCGATGTGGTGTTCGATGAGATTGCCTCGATCCAGTACGATGCGCGCCAGGGCGGCTGCAGTTCGCGTCCGCGCTGGCCGATGATCGTTCTGCGCTCGCCGAAGGGCTGGACGGGCCCGGCGGAGGTTGACGGGAGGAAGACCGAGGACTACTGGCGCTCCCACCAGGTACCATTTTCGGAGATGGCGACCAAGCCCGACCATGTCCAGTTGCTCGAAGGCTGGCTGAAGAGCTACCGGCCCGAGGAGTTGTTTTACGAGAACGGAGCGCTGATGCCCGAGTTGCGCGAGCTTGCGCCGAGGGGCATCCGCCGCATGGGCGCGAATCCGCATGCGAACGGTGGGCTGCTGCTCAAGGACCTGCGGATGCCCGACTTCCGCGACTATGCGGTCGAGGTGCCGTCTCCCGGTGCGCTCACAGCCGAGTCCACACGCGTCATGGGCACGTTCCTGCGCGATGTGATGAAGCTGAATGCCGAACACCGCAATTTCCGCGTCATGGGTCCCGACGAGACCTCATCGAATCGCCTCGACCCGCTGTTCGAGGTGACCGACAGGACCTGGATGGCCGAGATGCTGCCGGAGGATGAGCATCTCGCACGCGACGGCAGGGTGATGGAGATACTCAGCGAGCATACCTGCCAGGGCTGGCTCGAAGGCTATCTGCTGACCGGTCGGCATGGGCTGTTCTCCTGTTACGAGGCCTTCATCCACATCATCGACTCGATGTTCAACCAGCACGCCAAGTGGCTGAAGGTCACTAACGACGAGATTGATTGGCGGCGGCCCATCGCCTCACTCAACTACCTGCTCACCTCTCATGTCTGGCGGCAGGACCATAACGGCTTCAGCCACCAGGACCCCGGCTTCATCGATCATGTGGTCAACAAGAAAGCCGACGTCATCCGCGTCTATCTCCCGCCGGACGCCAACACCCTGCTCTCGGTCACCGATCACTGCCTGCGCAGCCGCAACTACGTCAACGTGATTGTTGCAGGCAAACAGCCCCAGCCGCAGTGGCTGAGCATGGATCAGGCGGTCAAGCACTGCAGCGCCGGCATCGGGATATGGGAGTGGGCGAGCAACGACACCGACGGCGACCCCGATGTCGTCATGGCCTGCTGTGGCGACGTCCCCACGCTCGAGACGCTTGCCGCGGTGACGCTGATCCGGGAGTACCTGCCTGGTCTGCGCGTCAGGGTCGTTAACGTGGTTGACTTGATGACGTTACAGGATCGCAACGAGCACCCTCACGGCCTGACCGATAGAGAGTTTGATGTCCTGTTTACAACCGACAAGCCGATCATGTTCGCCTACCACGGATATCCGTGGCTGATTCACCGGCTGACATACCGGCGTACCAATCACCACAACCTGCATGTGCGCGGCTACAAGGAGGAGGGCACAACGACCACGCCGTTCGATATGGTCGTGCTCAATGACCTCGACCGCTACCACCTGGTGATGGATGTCATCGACCGGGTGCCGGGGCTCGGCTATCGCGCGGCCCACGTCAAGCAGGCGATGCGCGATAAGCTGCTCGAGCACAAGGACTACATCCGCGAGCACGGGCAGGACATGCCGGAGGTTCGTGATTGGAAGTGGCCCGGAGCGTGATGGCTCTCCACCGGCCGGGCGGGTTGAGCGGGACACATTCGCGGCAACCTGTTCAGTAACGGTGAGGGAAGCATCATGGCGGCAACTGCGCCGGAGAATGCCAGTCTTGGGCAACTGTGCCTCGACCACAAGCTCAGCATGACTGTGGAGGGGCTGCTCGAAGACTACCTGCATCATCTGCGCTTTACGCTCGGCAGGGATCAGTACTGCGCCACCGAGCGTGATGCCTATTTCGCGCTGGCCCTGTGCGTGCGCGACCGGCTCATCGAGCGCTGGATGGCCACGCAGCAGGAGCACCACCGCCAGAACGTCAAGCGCGTCTACTACCTCTCGCTTGAGTTTCTCATCGGCCGCCTGCTCGGCAGCAACGTCATCAACTTCGCGCAGATGGAGGGCCTCTGCGAGGAGGCGATGGCGCGCATCGGCATCGACTGGCACCGCCTGCGCGACTATGAGGCCGATGCGGGCCTGGGCAACGGCGGGCTGGGACGGCTGGCCGCCTGCTTCATGGACTCGCTGTCAACGCTCAAGCTGCCGGCCATCGGCTACGGGCTGCGCTACGACTACGGCATCTTCACCCAGCGCATCGAGAGCGGCTACCAGGTCGAGGACCCGGACCACTGGCTCAAGTACGGCTACCCGTGGGAGATCGGCCGGCCCGACTACTCCGCGAATGTCCACTTCGGCGGCCACGTCGAGCCCCCTAGCCACAGTAACGGCCACCAGTGGTGCTGGGTGGATACCAGAACGATCGTCGGCATGCCCTACAACCTGCCCATCGTCGGCTACGGCGGCCAGGCGATGAACACGCTGCGCCTGTGGTCGGCGCGCGCCGCCGATGAGTTCGACTTCGAGGACTTCAACCGCGGCGACTACGTCGAGGCCGTCGCCAACAAGGTGCTCGCAGAGAACCTCACCAAGGTGCTCTACCCCAACGACAACATGTTCGAGGGGCGGGAGTTGCGCCTCAAACAGCAGTACTTCCTGGTTTCCTGCTCGCTGCAGGACATCGTCC
>DPJP01000100.1 GCA_003542955.1 Armatimonadota bacterium | reverse complement strand
CCCCCAGCCCCCTCTCCCTGTTTCCGGCCTGTTCCGTCTCAAACGGCGAGACGGAACAGGCCGGCGGGACGAGGGGGAGAACGGCGCAACGGCCAGACAACCGAGGCTTGCCATGGACATGGATTGCGCTGCGGCGACCGACACGTGCCAACGTGACACAAGCCGTCTCGATATGAGGAACCAATGATGCGTGAACTGGCATACACCGAGGCAATCAGCGAGGCCATCACCGAAGAGATGGAGCGCGATGAGACCGTCTTCTCCATCGGGGAGGATATCGGCCCCGTCCGCAGCCGCGAGCGGCTCTGGGAGCAGTTCATGGAGAAGCGCGCCTGGCAGACGCCCATCTCGGAGAGCGGCTTCGTGGGCCTGGCGACCGGCGCGGCGATGACGGGCCTGCGCCCTATCGCGGTCATCATGTATTGCGACTTCTTCACCGTCTGCATGGACCCTATCGTCAACCAGGCGGCCAAGGTGCACCTGATGTCCGGCGGCGAGATCAAGGTCCCCATGGTCATCCGCACACCCGCCGGAGCCGGTACGCGCGAGGGCGGGCATCACAGCGGCAGTCTCGAGAGCTGGTTCGTACATTCCCCGGGGCTCAAGGTCGTGATGCCCTCTGACCCATACGATGCCAAGGGCCTGATGAAGTCGGCCATCCGCGACGATGGCCCGGTGATCTACATCCAGCACCGGCTGCTGCACCGGTTCAGCCGCGGGCAATGCCCCGAGGGCGAATGGCTGGTGCCGCTGGGAAAGGCCTCCGTCAAGCGCGAGGGCACCGATGTGACGGTCATCGGCATCTCCATCGGGGTGAGCAAGGCGCTGCAGGCCGCGGAGATGCTCGAGGGTGATATCAGCGTCGAGGTCGTCGACCCGCGCAGTCTCGTGCCACTCGATATGGAGACAATCCTGGCATCGGTTGGGAAGACCGGCAGGTTGCTGGTGGTCCATGACGCCCCGCGACGCGGCGGGGTCGGCGCGGAGATCGTCCGGCGGGTCGCCGAAGAGGGCTTTGACCTGCTGCAGCGGCCGCCGCGGGTGCTCGGTGGGCTCAATACCCCAATGCCCTACAGCGCCCCGCTTGAAGACGCCTGCCTGCCACAACCTGAGGATATCGTCGCGGCGGTGCGGGAGATAGTGAACTGAAAGGGAGATGACCCCATGCACCAGCTTCATCTGGCCACGGTCGCCGTCGGCCTGATGCTCATGGCCGCGCCTGCCTTCGCGGATGGGCCGTTGGGCGATCCGACGAGCGCGAACCTCGGCTGGACGCTATGGGGGGACGGCGGTGACCGAGCCCTCGCAGTCACCACGGTCGACGGCTTTGCTCCCGATGGACGACGCTGCCTGCGTGTCGAGGTGACCCTCGATCCTGCCAACGGCGCCTGGCCAGCGCTGGGCTTCGAGGTCCCACCCGAGCTTGTCGCCGAGCAGCAGGTCCACATGCTCGAGGTCAGAGTGCATGCCCCCGCGGATATGCCGCCGCTCCCGCCCGGTACGGTCACCGCACAGCTCTGTCAGAAGGCTTCTCCCGTCGGGGGCCTTGGCTCACTCCCTGAGCTTGCGCCCGGCGGCTGGAGCGCGATCAAGGTCGGGCTGAGGGGCGTGACTGATGTCGAGGCCACTCCCGCACGCATCAAGCTCGCATTCAGGCCCGGGGGTGACGTGCGAACGGTTGTTCTCCACATCGAGGGACCGTTTGTCTCCGCCGATACGGGGGGCTATGCACCCTACGAGAAGCTCAAGGAGCTCCACATCGCAACCCCGGTTGTCACTGAGGACCGGCGGCCGGTCGCGGCAATCGTGACACCAGGGGAGCGCTATGCCGATGCAGTGACCGCAATCCAGCAGGCCGTCCGGGCGGCGGCAGGCGTTGAGCTTCCGGTCATCGATGCCGATGCCGATCCCCACGAGGTCCTCGCGGAGCGTCCGGTCATCGCGCTGGGCAATATGGCGACATCCGGCTTCCTGCATGAGCTGTACCGGGAGGGCTACACGTGGCTGGACCTGCGCTACCCCGGCCCCGGCGGCAGCGTGGTGCGCTCGCTCCATAACCCCTACGCGACCGGGCACAACGTGATCCTGGTCGGAGGAAGCGACGATGGCGGCGTCCTGAAGGCCGCGGAGCGGCTCGGCGGGCTGCTCGGAAAGGGGCCGGGTGTCACACTGGGCCGGCTGATGGAGATAGAGCTTGGGGAGGGGATGACACCGCCGGAGATCGGCGAGACCATCTACGGCTGGCACAACAGCTTCCGGGTGCTGCCGGACGGCCGGGAGGTCGGCGCGCCCCCGGATGGCGCCTTCGGCTGGAACCCGATCAGCGTGCAGGCTGCTCTCTACTACATGACCGGGGATGAGAAGTACCTGCGCGAGTTCGTTCGCCTGGCCCTGCCCGACCCCGGCAATGTGCCCGAGGAGGTCCGCACGAGTTCGGCCTTCTACAACATGGAGCACCCGCTTGTCGAGAACTACCACTACTATGCCCACAACATGCCGCTGGTCTGGGACCTGATCGAGGAGAGCGAGCTGCTCGACGACGAGACCCGCCTGCGGATCACCAATGAACTGCGTGCCCAGCAGGATTACTACGACCCCTCGGACACCTGGGGGCCACGGGGCGCCGATCGGCATGGCAGCTACCACGCGCTGACCGTCTTCACCGGCAGCCGCTACTTCGCCAGGTACTACCCGGCGCAGCGGTGGGAGGCGCGACTGGCGAATGTGCGGACGGGATTCGGTTGGTGGCTCGAGCACGCCACCTGGGGTGAGCGGGATACGCTGGGGTGGGTGAATACCTCGATTGGGCCGGTGCTGGAGTACTGGCACATCGCCGATCCGGAAACCTACGTCAAGAGCGGCCTGGCCCGCACAATGATGAGTTCGCAGGAGATACTCTGGTCGGGCAAGGACTACGAAGAGAGCAACCGCTCGCAGGCGCTGAACCTGATGCATCGAGCGACATGGTTGCTGCGGGACGGACGCTACACGTGGCTCGTGCGCCAGGCGGGCTTCGACCTGGACAAGTTCCGCATCGGCCAGTCCTGGTGGCCATCGCCGGGAATCGAGATCGCGCCGCCGACCGACCTCATCGGGCGCATCAGCGTGATGCCGCTGCCGGAGCCGTGGGCGAAGCTGGCGGGTGCAGGCTTCCGGGCCGAGGAGGGCTACCAGTTCCTCAGCTACCGCACCGGGCTGGGCCCCGATGACGGCTACTTCCTCCTCGATGGGAATGACGCATGCGGGCGCAACCCCCACCACATCTCGGCCCTCAAGTCCCTCCGCATGACCAATCGAACGATCTGCGACGGCTACGAGAACATGGTTACCGTGCTGCGCAACGGCATGAGCGAGAACCGTGTAGCGCGGGCTGCACGCCTGGAGGGCTCCGTCGCACTTGATGGCCTTGCATGGGTGCGCAGTACCGTCCCCAACGAGGCATTCGCATCCTGGCAGCGAGACATACTGTGGGTGGATGACAGCTATGTGCTGGTGGCCGACACCGTGACTGCTCGGGAGAGTGGCGAGTTCGAGGTGGCATGCCGCTGGCGGCCGGTTGGCGCCGGCAGGCTCGGACCCGAGGGCGTCTTCGGCGGGCAGCACTCCAGCGGCGTCAATGCGACCTTCGTCTGCGCTCAGCCGGCTCTGGTCTCCATCGACACCGGCATCCTCACCCAGCAGCGCAATGTCCAACTCGCCGAAGGTGACACGCTCGGCTTCGTCAACATCCTCTACGCCGATGAAGAGCAGGGGCAGTTCGGCCATCGCATGCTGCCTGTGGGAGAGACCGCCGCGGTTTTCTCAGGTACCAGGCGCGGGCTGCTCTGCGTCGGGCCGTTCAAGGACGAGAAGGCGGGCATCACCGTCGAGGCCGACCTCGCGCTTGTGACAGAACAGACGGTTGCCCTGATGAATGCGACCAGGTTCACCACGACAGCGGGTGAGATCACATCCCCGCAGCCGGTCTCGCTCGTGTGGCGGCTGGATGAGGGCCGGTTGACGGTCGATGGCGGCCCGGAACCCGCTCTGCCGGATGCCGGGGCGTTCGCGGCGGCAATCGGCGCGGCGCTGGAGAAGCTCATCGAGGGCACGCCCGCGCCAGAGGCCCCGTCGGCGCCGCAGGTATCGGAAATCGAGCAGTGGGCGCCGGCCCGGGAGATGCAGATCGAGGGCGCTATCACGCACATAGCGATGGCGGGAGAACAGACGCAGAGTCTCTGGGTGGCAACCGACGCGCCGGCACTGCACGTATTCGCCCAGAATCAGGCCACACCACGGCAAACGATCACGTTGCCCGAGCCGCTCCAGGCGCTGGTTCCGGTCCCCGGCGCAGTTGGCGGTGTGATGGTGCTCGGCGGCGGCAGGGATGACATACTCCGCGCGTGGGATGCCAACGGCGAACTGCTCTGGGAGCGCCCGTCGCACGTCTCCGAGACGTTCCGCGTCGGCGACCGCTGGGAAGCGCCGTGGTTCACCGACCCCGTACAGAAGCCGGGCATCCTTTCTCTGATGGTCGCCGATGTCACCGGCACGGGCAAGCCCGAGGTGGTTGTGGGGCGGCCCAGCACGGTCGAGTACTGGTCACTGCCGGAGGGTGAGCTGCTTGCGCGAGTGCCGATCCACTGGGGCGATGTCCGCGAACTCGCGCTGCTGCACCACGCGGACGGGCCCCAGGTGCTGGCCGGCAAGCATGTCACCGGCAACTCGCGCGCATCGGTGCTCGACGATAGCCGGGAGATCATCACCGAGGGGGCATTTGGGGGCATCCTCGCCGGAGCCACCGACATGCACGCGTGGCTGCAGAGAGGGATTGGCGCTTTGCAGGTCGCCGATCTCGATGCCGACGGCGCGGAGGATGTGGTGGTCGCCCACACCGGCCACTGGAACGATGTGCGGGCCTTCAGCGCAGGCGGCACCCAGGTGCTCTGGCAGCATTCATTCGGCGCCGCCCGGCCCTCCAGCCACTTCATCGAGGACATGCTGGTGGCCGACATCGACGGCGATGGCGGCTCTGAGACGGTCGTGGGGATGCAGAACGGCTGGCTCGTGTGCATCGAGGCGTCCGGTGCGGTACGCTGGTCGAGGCGGTTGAGCGGGGGCGTGCTGGCTATTGCGGGATTGCCCGAGGGTGTGGTCGTCGGCCTTGCGGATGGCCACGTGCTGGCGGTGACGTCAGCCGGTGAGCCGCACAGGGCCATCAAGCTCGGTGGCGCCGTCTCCGCGTTGACGACATGGCCCGCTGGGCCCGACGTGCAGATGGTCCTTGCCGGCGGCGCGGACGGCAGACTGGTGGTGCTGCCGAGGTAGGGCAATCGGCAACGCGTAGCGCTGCAGATGAGGGGGCCGCGCCCTTGTCAGGGCTCTGCCCTGCCGGGCATTTGGCGGACGGATTCACCCGTCGCGCGCGTGCAGTGCCGCGAACTGCGCCGGCGAGAGGCCGACACGCTGCTTGAATGCCCGGCTGAAGTAATGCAGCGAGTTGAAACCCACGGCGTAGGCCGTCTGCTTCACCCGCTCTCCCCGCGCCAGCAGCAGCCTCGCCTCGCGCAGTCGCACCCGCAGCAGGTACTCGATTGGCGGGCAGCCGACATGCTGTGTGAAGAGCGCGGAGAGGTGACTGGGGCTCACGTCGACATGCGCGGCGATATCGGCAAGCGTCAGCCGCCGGTGGTAATGCGCCTCGATGTACTCGGTCGCCCGTAGAACACGGAGCCCAGCCGGTGGCGGCGCTGCAGGCCCCGTGCGTCGGAGTTCCTCGAAGATGGCGTCGAGCAATTGGAGCGCCAGTCCGGTGACAGTGAGCGAGTAGCCCGAAACGCGCGTCGCATACGCCTCGAAAAGCCGCTCGAACAGGCTCAGAAACGCGGGCCGATGGACCACCGCCATGCACACGGGCCACGCCTCGGCCAGCACTGCGTTGAGCGGATGGCCCTCCCGGCCAAAGGGCAACAGGTGAGCAAAGTAGATGCGGAAACCCTCCGCCTCACCCGCCCGCTCTCGCTGGTAGAGGCTCTCCGGTCTTAGGCAGATCAGGTCTCCCGCGCCGAACTCGTGCCATTGGCCGTCCACCTGCACCGCCCCACCCCCGGCGGCCACATACCAGATATCAAAGTCCGTCTGGTGGGTGTCAATGCGCCTGCTGACCCATCCCGGCTCGGCACGGTGGAGGCCGACGCGGACGGTCACCGGGTCGACGCTGTGGTAGAAGTCATCGTTCCAAGGCTTTGGCAGGTGGCTCGGCATGGTGGGTCCTCCGGCCGTCTCGGCTGATACGGCCGTGGAGATCGGCCCAGCCGCTTTCAGAAGATAGTGCAAATGATAGCAGCATTCGTCAAAGACGGCCAGACCCGTAGCCGTATACAATGACGGCACTGGTGCAACAGGGAATCCTGATGTGGAGGGAATACCCATGGCGGTTACACTGACCTCGAGAGAGCGAATCCTGCGCGGCATGCGGGGCATGCCCGTTGACCGGGTGGCCACTGCGCCTCGCATGTGGAAGTACATCCAGGCACATCGTGGCGGGGCATGGACGCCGGAGGCGGAACTCGCCGCGGCGGAGGAGTTCGGCTACGACTCGATCCAGTATACCAGCGCCGGCGTGCCGAGCTTCGTGGGCGCATCGATCCCGGCTCCCGAAACGCTGCCGCCGGAGGTCACATGTGAGGGCGAGACCGAGGCGCACGATGACCATGACATCGTCAGGCGCAGGTTCCAGACACCCGCAGGGCCGCTCTCTGATGTGTGGAAACGACCCCATCCGAACAGGGGCTATGGCCCATCTCCGGCGCCCGTCCACCTGGAGTACCTGATCAGGGAGCGCGGCGACATCGAGCGGCTGCGCTTTCTGACCGTACCCGCGTCAGTGCAGGCCATCGAGCAGTTCAAGCGGGTGACAGCTCTTTTCGGTGAACGCGGCATCGTCACGCCATACGTGAGATCGCCCGGGAATGACCTCTCATATGTGATGTCGCCGCAGGATGCCCTGATGCTGCCCTATGATGACCCCGACCTGCTGCGGGAACTGCTGAGCTTCTTCCGGCAGGCTTCCGTCGCCGACATCAGGGCGCATCTGGCGGCCGGGGCCGAGACGATCTTCGTCAGCGGCTTCCACATCTCGCTGAGCGTCGGCTGGTCGCCGGCGATGTTCCGGGAGTACTTCCTGCCGCTGATTGTCGAGGCCGCGGCGGTTACTCATGAGGGCGGGGCGATCTTCCACTACTATGACGACGGCAAGATCATGCAAATCACCGACATGATGGTCGAAGCAGGCGTGGATGTGTTCTCCACCTGCACTCCGCCCCCGGCCGGAGACTGCGACCTGCGGGAAGCCAAGACCCGCGCAGGCACGGCCATGAGCCTGATGGGGTATGTCGATATCGAGAATGTGCTGCACCGGGGCACGCCCGCGCTCGTCGATGCGACGGTGAAGGAGGCCATCGAGGTGGGAGCCGCAGACGATCGCTTTGTGCTCAGCTCGAGTGACGGCATTCTCACGCAGACGCCGATCGAGAACCTGCATGCGTACTTCGCCGCCGCGAAGAAGTACGGCATGCGGGGGTAGAGGCTCCGGGCGAACGCTACGTCGCTGCATGCCGCCCCGATGAGTGAGCACGGTAGGCTCTCGGCGACATGCCCTGCAGTGCCTTGAAGACACGCGAGAAGTGTGAGGGGTCGGGCAGGCCGACGGCACGCCCGACCTGCTGGACATTCAGATGCGTGCGGTCAAGCAGATCGCACGCGCGCGTGATGCGGAACTCGTTGAGGCATCTCATCGGCGAGGCCCCCATCTCGGCGCTGAAAAGCCGCCCCAAGTGCGCCTCGGAGACACGGGCTGCCGCTGCGAGGTGTGAGCGCCTGAGGTCTGCGCGGTGGTAGAAGCGATGGATGAAATCGATCGCCATCGCGGTCGCCCCGCTGCGCCGCACGCCAGCCTCCTCCCCACCCCCAAGCGCCTCCAACAGCGCCACAAGCACCCCGATGGCCTCACACTTGAGTTGGACATCCTGGCACAGCCGCTGCTGCCGATAGCCGTGAACGGCGACGCGGTAGCGCTCGATCACGCGGTTGGAGACCGGTGCACGGGCGGCCAGCAGCAGGGGCGTCTCGTGCAGGCCGGGCACGGGAGCATCCTCCGGAACACACAGCGACAGGTTCCAGGCGCTCACGACATCCCGCGGCGTGGCCCGGTAACCCTCACACGTGCCGAGAACCAGAACCGTCCCCGGTTCGGAGACATAGCTGTACGGCCCCAGCTCCACCGCCGTCTCGCTGCCGGATGCATGATAGACGAACTCGAGCACCGGGGCCGGCCTGGCCCGAAACGGCGTGCGGTCCTCCTGCAGATATGCTACCGGAAGGCTCTCCAGCGTATTGGCCCACCGGATCGTCCCATCGAGGAGCGTGCGCGTTTTCGGCAAGTTTTCGCATGTTCGGGCTATCATATTCATGTTGCTCTGAGATGGGTTTTGAGTGATTATTGGGCATATGCACCGATTCGTCAACCGGCGGACCGCGCGCTTATTCGGCAACCCATCACACGAAGGTGGCCTGCACGGTCGTGTTGCAGCCTTTCCACCGCGAACGGCGCATGCCGAGGTCGGAGACATCTGCTGGAATCTGAGGGGGCATTGACTATGGAGCCCACACGTGACATGCACCTGCCGTCAACCGAGGGCGCCCCCCACCGCGCCGGGCGGGCGATCATCCGCATCGCGACGGTGGACGATGATGCGACCGTCCGCTTCGCCGCACAGGAGCTGGAGCGCTGCCTGCAGGCGATGACCGGGGCAACGGCGGTACACGTGCGGACGGATGCCTATGCCCCGCAACCGGAGACACTGTGGGTGGGCACGGCTGCCGCGCTGGGTGGCATCGAGCTGCCGAGGGTCGACAATCCCGAGCTTGATGATGCCATCGCCATCGCCGTGGAGGATCGGCGCGGTGTCATCGCAGGAGCGAACCCCCGCGCGGCGCTGATCGCGGTCTACCGTTACCTGTTCGAGCTTGGGTGTCGCTGGGTGCGGCCCGGGGCGGATGGGGAACTCATCCCCCAGATCGACGACCCTCTCACGCAGGATGTCCGTGTGTCGGAAGCGCCATCCTACCGGCATCGCGGCCTGGCCATCGAGGGAGCGTGTAGTTGCGAGCATGTGATCGACCTCATCGACTGGCTGCCGAAGGTGGGGATGAATACCTACTTCATCGAGTACTTCGCCGGCTACATCTTCTACAACAACTGGTACTCGCAACGGCATCTGCCGGCGCGCAGGAAGGACCTCATGCCCGAGGAGCGCGCCAATGAGTTTGCCGAGTGCGCCATCGAGCAGATCAAGCGCCGCGGGCTGCTATTCCACCGCGCCGGGCACGGCTGGACATGCATCCCCCTGGGGATCACCCCGGACCTGTGGGATGAGCATATTGAGCGTGATTTCGGAGATATGACGCAGTACCTCGCCCTGTACGAGGGCGAGCGGAAGCTCTACTTGGGGATTCCCCGTCGCACCAACCTCTGCTATTCACAGCCGGAAGTCAGGCGGATGGTCGTCGAGGGCATTGTGGACTACGCCCGGGCGCACCCGGAGGTCGATTACCTGCACTTCTGGCTTGCCGATGGCAGCAATCACTACTGTGAATGTGACGAGTGCAGGAAAGCCCGGCCATCGGACTTCTACGTGATGATGCTCAACGAACTCGATGAGGCCCTCACCGCGGAGGGGTCACCGAATCGCATCGTATTCCTGATCTATCTCGACCTGCTGTGGCCCCCGGAGCGCGAGACTATCGCAAACCCGGACCGTTTTGTGATGATGTTCGCTCCGCTGCACCGGTCCTACTACGACCCGTTCGACCCTGCCGGGATGGCTGAACCGATGCCGGAGTTCGTGCTCAACGGGCTCGAGTTCCCGCGCAATCAGAACCTCCACCAGCTCGCGGCATGGCAGCGGGTCTTCGACGGCGACAGCTTCATCTTCGACTACCGCTTCATGTGGGGCCAGTATGATGATCCGGGCTACATGGCCATCGCCGCGACGATCGCGGGCGATATGCCGGTGATGTCGCAAATCGGCCTCAACGGCATGGTGAGCGATCAGAGCCAGCGGGTTTTCTTGCCCTCCGGCCTGCCGATGACGCTGATGGGCCGAATGCTATGGGACAGCGGTCTTGACTACGCTGCGGCCACCGATGACTACTTCGCCGCGGCATTTGGGCCCGAGTGGCGCGGCTGCCGGGAGTACCTGGAATGCCTCTCCCAGGGCTTCGAGCCGCAGTGGCTGTCGACGTACCAGGCCGGCAGTGCTGCGCCGGTACCCGAGCGCGTGGTTGAGAGACTCGGGACGCTGCGCACGGTCATCGCTGCCTTCAGGCCGGTGATTGAGCGCAACCTGGCACTTCCGAGCCGCGTGCAGGCGCGATCCTGGGAGTACCTGAGCTTCCATGCCGATGTCTGCCTGCTGCTCTCGCACGCACTCGACGCCCAGCTCACCTCCGGCGCGGATGCGGCGGCGCCGCACTGGCGCCAACTGGAGCGCTTGGTGATCGAACGCGAGCGGGACACGAACCAGGTCTTCGATGTATTCCTGTTCCTGCTGAGCATCCGGCGCAAGTACCGGATTCCCGAGTTCACGGCCCTGGAGGATATGTGACCCCAGCGAGGGTCCCAGTCGCTTATGCGAGCGCGCCCGGGTCCGCCGGGGG
>DPJP01000102.1 GCA_003542955.1 Armatimonadota bacterium | reverse complement strand
GCGGGAGTCTACGACTCGCGCCGGGTGAGTGATCTGCAGACCTGGCTCATCACCAAGCTCATGTGGAACCCGCACCTCGACCTCAATACGCTCATCGCTCGCTTCACGGACACTCACTACGGCGCGGCGGCGCCGGCGGTGCGTGAGTACCTGGCGGCGCTGGAGACGGCCACGGCCGGACAAACCACGCCGATGGCCTGGAACGCCGGCACCGGCCAACACCGCTACCTGACGCCGGAGCTGCTGCTGCAAGCCCAGACGCTGTTGGACCGGGCCGAGCAGGCGGTCGCCGACGACACCGTGCGGCTGCCCCGGGTCCAGTACCTGCGCCAGAGCGTGGACCTGGCGTGCGTGCTGCTGTGGGACGGCCTGGTGAATGCCGACAACGTCCCCTTCACCCGCAAGGACCTCGTGACACGCTGCCGCGAGACTTACGCGCGCGCCGTGCAGGCCAGGGCGCTGGCGACGGCCCAACCCGCCATGCTTCAGCGCCTCGAGGATGCGCTCAAGTGGTATGCGGTCATGACCCCGCTCAAGCCGCTGCCGGCGCCGCTGGACGAGGTAGCACCGGAGCGCGTGCGGCAATTCACTCCTGAGGCTGTCCGTCTGCACGGGCAGGCAGCAATCGTGGAGGACCCGGCCGCGGCAGCCGGGATCGCCGTAACGATGGAGCCATCCCTTCAGGCGCCCGGCTACGCGCCCAGAGACCTCCCCGCGAACGTGCTGAACCTCGGCTTCTATGATGAGGTCAGCCGCCGCCAGCAGCATGCCTACGCCGGCAAGGACACGCCCCTGACGCCGGGGGCGTACCGCCTGTGCCCGATCGGGCGCACGGCGCTGAGCCCGCAGTGCTACGTCTGGTTCGACTGGTCCTGGAACATTCAGTTCCACGACGTGGCAGGTCTCTACGATCCTGCCGCACCGGAGAAGCAGTGGAAAATCTATGCCTCCGTGAGGATCGAGGGCCCGGCCTATGACCCGCAGAGCAATGCCGAGGGCAACCGCATCTACGTGGACCGGGTCGTATTCGTGGCGGTAGAGTAGCGGGGGACTACACCCAGAACCGATGCCGCCAACCGAAAGGAACATGCCATGACTGCCGGCGACGGAACGCATCGCCCGCCCGTCATGAAGCCCGTTGCCCTGTCACTCGATGACCCCGTTACCGTTGTCCAGGCGCCACCCGACGTCCGCAACTGGGGCCCCTACCAGTTCCCCGGTCTCGAACGCCAGGCGGACGGGACGATCCAGCTCAGCTTCCATGTCGAGGCCGACTCGTCGACCGCGTACGGGCTGCCGCCGGTCTGCGCCGTCTCAGTCGATGAGGGGAGGGCATGGGTCGTGCTGCCGCGTGAAACCTCCGACCAGGCCGGATCGTCCGCCTGGGATACGGGAGCCCGCCTGCCCAACGGGGATCGGTTGAGGCCGGCCACCCTGCGCTCACGGCCTGTGGAGGAACTGACGCTGCCGCCGTATCCCTGTGCCGAGTATGTCAGTTACGGCCAGAAACGAGCGGCTTACCGGCTGGAGGACCTGCCNNGAATGCGCCGCAGGTTACGTCTTCATGCGGCAGGCGCAGGGGAGCCGGGAGTGGCGCGAGGAGCGTGCCTGCGTGCGCCTGCCGGGTGAAGTGCGCATCGTTGACGTGCCGGAAGGGTTGATGTGGTTCCCGTGGCTGTCCACCCAGCTTGTGGTGGCGCCCGACGGCGCGCTGCTGGCGGTGAACTACACCCTGCGCCGCATCGCGGACGGGACGTTCCAGGACAAGTGCCCGGTCACACTGCTGCGCTCGACCGACGCGGGACGGACGTGGGACCTGTGGAGCGAGATACCCTACGCGGGTGACCCGACCGCCGATCCTCGTGCCGCGGAGCGCGAAGGGTTCACCGAGCCTTACCTGCAGTTCCTGCCCGATGACTCTGCGCTCTGCCTGCTGCGCACCACCGACGGCAACGGCGTGGGGCCACTGTACTGGATGCGCTCAACCGACAACGGCCGCACGTGGACGCAGCCGACCATCTTCGACGACCTCGGCGTCTGGCCGCAGATGCTGACCCTGGGCAACGGTATCACGCTGGCGGTCTACGGCCGACCCGGCCTCTACGTCCGGGCGACCGCCGACCCGCACGGTCGGCAATGGGATGAGCGCGTCACGGTGGTCGAGCCGGGTGAGCTTCACCACGATACCTGCTCCTATGCGGCGCTGCTGCCGCTCGCCGACGACATGGCGCTGATCGCCTATTCGGAGTTCTGCGTCCCCGGTCCCGACGGTTCGCTCCGCAAGTCCATCCGGGTCCGACGGATCCGGGCAAGTTGTGAGAGTGAACGCTGACAAAGCGACAGGATGACCGACTGCAGGCTGAGCAAGCCGGACTTCCTGCCGGGAACTCCCTGCAGTCGCGGGCGGCGCGCTCCGGCGGCGGATCTGGGGCTGCTGTTCAGGTATGCCTCGACGACGAGCGGCCACGCCAAGTTCCTCGTCCCCGATGCAGTCATCGCGAACGCGTACTATGCCGTGAACAAGGAGCGCCCGCGGTCGCTACCAGTCGATCTCCGGCACCTGCTGGACGGCGCCGCCGCTGCGCATCGAGTCCGCGCCTGCGCACCCCGCCGCAACACTCATCCGCCCTGCAACCGGTGTGGCGAGCGGCTCCTTGCCCTCCAGAACCATGTCCAGGAAGTCGTTTGTGATGACCGGGTCGGCGCCGCCGTGCCCGCCCATCGCCGGCCGGATGTTGTATGTGCGGTCGGCAAGCTCCTTCCAGCTATGCGCGCGCCGCATCTTCACCCACACCTTCATCTCCGGCTCGGAGTTCTCCAGCCGCCCCTCGGTGCCGATGATCGTGTAGTTGCGGTGGTAGTCGGGTGTGAAATGGCACTGGAGATACGATGCCTTGATGCCGCCATCAAGCTCCATCACCATCACGTTGTTGTCCTCGACCTCGACCTCCTGCCGGAAGGCGCACTGGTTGCGGCGGTTCTCGCTGTACTCAAAGCACGTATCCGCCTCGTCGCAGGCGTCACAGCGCAGGTCGTTGGGCTTGTCGCCGCCGAAGAAGTCGAGGCCGCCGAAGGCCGCCACTCGCTTTGTGTACTGCCCGGTCAGCCAGTGGATCATGTCGATGTCATGGCTCCCCTTCTGCAAGAGCAGCGAGTTGCTCCCGGCGATGGTGGCATGCCAGTCCTGGTAGTAGAAGTTGCAGCCATGGCCGACGAAATGCCGGCACCAGGCGGCCTTGACCTCGCCGATAGTCCCTGATTCGATGATCTCCTTCATCACGCGGAAGATGTTCATATAGCGCATGTTGAAGCCGACCATGAGCTTCTTCCCGGAGGCCTTCCAGGTGCGCAGGATGGTGTCGCAGCCCGCCGTCGAGATGGCCAGCGGCTTTTCGCAGAACACGTGCTTGCCGGCCTGCAGGGCCGCGACGGCATGCTCCTCGTGCATGAAGTCGGGGGAGGTGACGGCGATGGCGTCGACATCGCTCCGGTCGAGCAGCTCGCGGTAGTCGAGCGTGGTGAAGACCTGCTCACCCATGCGCTCGCGGAAGTCGGCGAGGGCTTGCTCATACACATCCGCACCGCCGACGATGACGGCTCGATCGCTGTCGCGCCAGGAGTTGGCAATCCCTCCACGACCACAGACTCCAATGACGCCGATACGTAGCTTATCCACTGGCAACGTCCTCCTTGCTCTATCTGACACAAACGCTGGGGGCTGTTTCGCTGCCGGATGGGGGAGACCTGCGTGGGAATGCCAGGGCGGACGGCGGCCGGTGGCAACTCGCCGCAGTGCGCAGACTCTGCTCCTTCGCGCTCCGCTGAGGCAGGAGAACGCCTCCTGCGGCACGCACATTAGCGAGAGCGGCCCGGGGCGCGTTGCGGCGGCCCCTCCAGCACACCGAAGACACTTCAGCTAATGCATATTGGGTACCCGGGTGCCTGCGAGTAGAACGATGGATTCAGTATCAATCGGATCGAGAGGTTGACACCATGGAACCGATTTTCGTCGGCGATTTCACGACCGGCTCCCTCTCTGACTGGACGGTCGAACAACATGTACCCGACGGCTACGACGACTTCTGCATCCGTGACGGAAGACTGGTGCTGCTCGATAACGGCAACAGGCTGCTGCCGAATACCGCCACGCTGCAGAGCTTCCTCCTGAGGGGGTCGCTCGAGGCCGATTGGCATATCAACAACGGGGAGTTTTCGCTGCAGGTCTTCTTCGCCTATGACGCGCATCGGCGAACGGGACCGGCGCTCTGTTTCGGGGCCGATGGGCAAAGTACGTATGTCAGACTGCTTTCCGCCGCAAATGAGACAATCCAAGACACGGCTACCGAGGAGGCGGTTGTGCGTGATGGTGTCGTGGACTTCGAGGTGGAGTTGAGTGACCACGAGCTGCGCGTTACGCTGAACTCCGTTGAGCGGTTCAGAGCCCGAATCGACACAGATTGTCGGGGACTGCTGGCGTTGGCGAGGGGAGCATTTCTCGGGCAGTTGCGGCTGCGCTCGCTGGAGATCGACAGTTGCGATGAGATCGAGCGGAAGCCGATCTTCACCGATCTGGCGATACCGTTCGCTCCCATCAATGGGATGGATATCCCCATCGTCTGGACTGTCAACGCCACACGCGTGGGCACCGCGGCACGTGTCGATGTCGAGCTGTCGGGTGGGGAGAAGACACGGCCCGACGTGCCATGGTTTCCATATCATGGCCATTACGTGGAAGTCCTGGAGCGACCCTATCTGCGGCTCGAGTGGGAGCATGAGATCGCCGAGTTGCGGATCAGCGACGAAGCCCTCGTGCTGGCGATTCCGCACAAGGAGTACTTCTACTTGATCGGTCACCATGAGCCCCCGTGGCCGCTCAGGAAGAGCTTCTACCTGCGCGATGTGAGAGACGACGCCATCCTGTTTGCCGGCTACGCCGCGTACGGCAACCGCACGGTCAACAAGCATCTGGAAGCCAGTAGCCCGTACGAGACCGTCCACGATCCAGGCCGAGATGCCGTCATCCATGCCGGGCAGGCGCTTGCCCCCGGAGCCGTCACCATCGAGTTGACATCCGGCGCCGACAAGCAGTTCTGCCGATCTATTCCCATAGCGACCCATGACTACGAGCGAGCGTTGCTTCATGCTCAGAAGAACCACTACTTTGCCGAGGGCGAGGATTGCACATTCGAGTTCGAGATCATGTCCCGGATCAGCGGGGCGCGGGAGCGCCTGAGCATCGGGTACCGGGTCGAGAACGCTTTCTTCGAGCCATTGACGGAGTACGCCAACGTGGAGATATGCGCGGAGGCCGAAGCCATCGCCCTCGACATCCAGCGTCTGCGGTCATACCCGGTAGTGTTGGGTCCGAAAGAGCCGGGTGTGTATCACATCCGATTTCGTCTGAGAGACGGGAAGAGAGTGCTGCACGAGAGGTGGCGTGCCTTTGAGGTCNNCGGCGCGGAGGGAAGCGGAGCGGCCGCATCGCGTTTGCCGAAGTGCTTCTCCATGAGCAACGAAGTGAAGGGGCAGGACACCGACTACTTCGACCCCTGGCGACCCGATTGCTCCGATGTATCGCACTACATCTCGATCTGTGCCGGCATCATGCCACATTTCGCGCGCGAGAAGCGGTTCTGGGAGCTGCTGAAGCTCTATCGGCGCGAGTGGTTCCTCTGGCTTGGCGGTCGGGTGATGGAAGAGTATGCCATAGAGAGCAACGAGGACCTGATCAACAACTGCGACTACCTGATGCCCGGGGAACCCGGCGATGTCTACTACAGGCCATGCGCGAGGCAGTTCTACCACAGTCGACTTGTCGGGATACTGCATGATTTCGCCGTGGAGCACAGCTTCAGAGTCGATGAGATACGCGCATCGCTGGAGGCAGGGACGCTCCCGGATAAGGCTACCTTTGACGCGCTGGTGGACGAGTGCTTCTACGAGTGGATCGACTACTTCTGGGAGCGGCGGATTGCGGAGCTGACGGAGCGCCGGGGACGGATATCCCGGATCAACCCGGACGCCCGCACCAGTTCGTACGGACCGATTGCGGTGTATGGCGGCATCTACAAGACNNGCTTCAAGATGATGGCGCCGGATGTCACGGTGTACCCGGAGATGTACAACGAGACGGGCGCCACAGAACCGTGCCCCGACGCGGCAGTTGCGCGGGCCTGGCCGAGCTACGGAATGTGGGACGGCGGTCTGCCCATTGGCGCGAGTATGAAACGCGTGCTGGAATACGTCTACGGCTGCGTGTGGCATGATGGGCAGGGCTTCCACTACTGGCAGGATCACGGTTTCCACACGCGTGTGTGGGAGCGCGAGCGTTTCGAGGCGCTCCTGCGGCTCTGGGGGTTCATCGACAGGACCCGCCCCGCGCGCCCATGGAGGGCGAACGCATTCATCTGCAATGAGGACTGCTGTCGGCGCCACACGCTGTACTACGATGAGTACCCCGGCGACGCTCACGAGGGCTTCGGCGACCTGTTCAACACCGCCGAGGAGTGCTCCGCGTACAGCTACGAGATGAGTCGTGCCGCAGGGCAGAACGCGGGCTTCGTGACCGATCTGGATCACCTGTCGGCGCTGGAAGCCACCGACATAGACACTCTGATACTCCCTCCGCTGACGCATGTCAGTCAACAGCACCTCGACGAGATTCGCCGTCTGCATGAGCACGGGGTATCGCTGCTGGCATTTGAGGATGTCGCAGGCCTCGAGGACCTGTTTGGGGTCACGGAGGCAGACCCCGTCCAGGTCCACGATATCAGCGTCAATAGCGCGCTTGTGGACAACCCCCTGGCGGCATTGGCCGGCCTTACCGAGTACACCGAACACCGGGCGTGCGTGGGCAAGTACAGGGCTACCACGGCATCCGTGCTCCTCGATGCGGAGATCCCCGTGCTGCTGTTGAATACAACGCCGTGGGGGAAAGCCGCCCTCTACACCATCCCACCGACTGCCGTTCGCCGCCAGGACCAGTTCAACCGGGTTGCCATCGGGCGCGCGAGCATCAGCCGACTGATCAATGAAGCGACGAAGCTTGTGCTTCGCTGCTTGAGCCGGCCTGCCGTGGAAGCAAGTGAGGGGAAAGTGATCGCGTTCGTGGACGAGGCGGGGGGGCGACACCTCATCGTGGCCGAGGATGCTCACCCGTTCCCCGCCCGGGCGATCCAGCCCGTTGTGACCATCAATCTTCCGGGGCTGGATGTCGACACCATCCATTGTGATAGGGAGTTTTCAGTCATGTCTGCCGATGAGGGGATTGTCCGGCTGTGGCTGTACCTCGACCCCGATGAGTTCGCGATCATCAGCCTGCAGTAAGGTTCAGGTGAACCGCCGACACCCTTCCCCCCCGTGACAGGCGTGCCGCATTGCCGGTCTGTCATGTTGTCCATGACATTGGCGCAGGGGGAATCTGCCCAGGCATGTTGCCAAGCACGGAATGAGATCCGGGGGCTACGGCGAAAGGGTAGAGCACGTACGACGTCGGTGGAGTGGCCATGCCGGAGACGGGGCATTGCGACAGCGAACACCCGTTGGCGGCGTGCAGGAACCCAGTATCCGAGTGCAGCGGAGGGCCGGGAGGAAATGCGGCCGCCGCGGAGGAGGTCGACCATGCGAAAGGCCTGGATTCTCGGATTGGCAGTCTGTGTTGCTTCGGTGGCGTGCGGGCTGGTCAGTGCCGACACCGTGAACCAGACGATACTCGACGCGGGGGCATTCGTTCAGATGGTCTCCCAACAGATGGCGGCATACTTCGATGCCCAGATCAAGGAACGTCAGGACGAGCGGGCCGCGCTTGTGCAGAGGCGCGCGGCGGCGACGCCCGACGCGCAGGGAGAGATCGACGCGCAGATCGAGGCGCTGGACCGGCAGATTCATGAACTCGAGGCCCGCAGGGACGCCGAGGCCGGCAACCAGACGGGCTGGGCGCTCTTCAGCCACGCGAAGGCGATCCACGGTGTGCTCAAGGAGATGGAGGACGGCCTGGACCAGTACGACAAGTACAACGGGCAGATCGTGTGGATCGACCGGCTCGCCGCCGAGCAGCTTGCGGCGCTTGGGCCCGTCCTCGCGCAGGCGACGCAAGCGGGCGACTATGCCAAGCGCATCCAGAGCATCGGGGAGACCCTGATGGAGGCCGACGAGATGGCCGGCACCCCGCAGAACAAGCGGATGCTGGTTGCCCTTGTGGGGCTCTTCGAGGCCATGAAGCAGTTCGGCGACGATGTCCCGGTTGTGCCCGCGCTACAGCAGTTCATTACCACCTACGGTGAGGTGGGTCAGGCGATCGTCCAGGCTGCCGGGCGCATCGACCAACGCATCGACCGCCGGGCCCAGGGCCTTCTGGTCCAGGGATACCCCGACGATGGTCGGGTGCGGGCTTTCGACGACCAATTCGGGGCCGAGCACCGCGAGGATCGGGTCATCGATCGTCTTCCCGGTATTCGCGACGCCTATGCGGACCCGGATGGTGGCGTACTGCTGTGGGACCCCCGCGCGGGGCGGTGGTACAGGCACGAGATGGAGCCAGAGGAAGCCCTCAGACGCTACGCGTTCCTCGCCACCTACGGCAATCCCAGCCCTACGCCTCTGGAGGTGCTCGGGGCGCCCCAGTCGGTCATCGGCGTCTTCCTCCACCCTGAGCAGGCCGTCGTTGCGCCGGGCGGTTCCACCTCCATCTATGTGTTCGGCGAACGCATGGACGGCGAGACGCCTACGACACATTTCGCTCTGCGCAGTCGCCAGCGAACGACGCCGAGCAGTCTGCTCGGGTTCGGCGGCGGCAACGGCACCCTCGCGCCGCCGGTTGCTGACGCGAAGGAGACCGTCGAATGGACTGCGCCCCACAGCGAGAACTGCGTCTACGATATCACGGTCAATCTGGCGGACGCCTCGCCCCATGAGATACTCGTCGGGAACCCGAGCTGCACGGTTGCTACGGGCACCAAGACCGCGATTGTGGCGGAGGCGGACCCTGCCACGGTTGAGCCCGGCGGCGATGGCGAGATCAACTTCCACGTGGTTGGTGGCGCCGGTCAGAGCATTGCGGCGGCGGGTCACGTGAGCGTGACGGGGTATGGCATCGAGGTCGAGCGGGGTCTCTACATGGCCAATAACCGCCCGGGGAGCGGCTCGGCTGTCTACCATGCCCCACGTGAGCCGGGGAAGTACCGCGTGGTGGTCAACTTCAGCGGCTACATCGACGCCGGGGTGCTGACGGGCATCAACGCCATGCCGACGCAGGCGGAGGTGTTTGTCACCGTGCGGGGCGCTCAGGCCGTCGCGCTCCCCGTGCCCCAGCCGCGGCCTCAGCCCCAACCACAGCCCCAGCCTCAACCTCAGCCACAGCGGCCGGAGCGCTTCGAGTTCTGGGCGCCCATGTACCTGATCCATATCACGAAGGAACACGCGGGGGGAGTCACAACGGATGTGGACTACTGGGTGCTGCACCCGGAGGTCCCCAGGCCGGACGGCACCGTGCTGCTGGCCGACGGCGCGGGGGGCAACTTCGTGTGCACCGGTGACCGCCACCAGGGGCCATACAAGTCCAACTATGATGCGTGCCCGGCGATGGTGCAGATCGGCGTTGCCCAGGCGCTCATGGGCATACACTGGCTGCAGGCCGACCCGGCGGTGTGGGGGGGATAGGGGGCCGCATTGCTGTGATCGGCGCCACCCGCGCGTAGTGTGCGGGTGGCGCCGCGAAACGCGTGCACCAATGCGGTGGCCTATGATGTATAGTTGAAATAGGGGGCAGTGCTCCCGCTTTGATACAGCTCGGCGTGCTTCATCGCTTTCGCGTGGCCGTCGCAGAAACCGACGTTGCCTGTGCCGTTGTGCCGCTCGATGAAGTTGAAGCCCGGTCGGTCATAGACCGAGCCGTGGCTGCCGAGCGGGTAAGCGTAGCGGGCGTTGTGGTTGCCGCCACAGACCTTGCAGTTGCGGCCGTCATAGTCGCACTGGAATGGACCGGCGGTGGGCGGATGGAAGCGGCCCAGGACGTTGTTGTCCTGGCAGACATCGCCCGTCATAACGATCTCGGCGGGACGCGTTATCTCACCGATCTTTCGCCCGGCTGACTGGCTCGGGAACAGACCCGTGTAGTACCCGTAGCTGTATGATCCGTACGTCGCCGTGGCGCTCCGCTCCATGTCTGAGCTGGGGCAGTTGAAGACACCGTAGCTCTTGACGTAGGGCTGGATGAAATACTCGATGCCGCACGAGCCGACGCCGGGGTTGTTTGAGTAGAGCATCGGCATCCTCTCATCGTAGTCCTGCACGTACATCAGAATGCCGAGCGAGATCTGCTTGACGTTGCTCAGACACGTTGACTGCCTGGCCTTTTCGCGTGCCCTCGCGAAGACGGGAAACAAGATCGCGGCCAGTATGGCAATAATCGCGATCACAACCAGCAGTTCGATCAGGGTGAACCCTCTTGCACTGCGCATGGCGAAGACCTCCGTTTCAGATGCGTACGCACACAGTTCCACCGACGTCGGACGCGCGTGATTTCGGCGCAGGCGGCGAGGAGTCCTGCATCGGCTGATTCCGGCCCCTCAGTTTTCTTGCAGGCGCAGTGACACAACGGCTTCTCCGATACCAGAGGCCACGAAGATGGCTTGACCCGTGGCCGGTGTCTATTGTCGTTCTCCCCCTGCCCCTCCCCAGCCCTCCCCGTTCCGGGGCGGGAGTCGATGGTTCGAGCCGCGGAGCCGGCTGGTCTGCTGATGCCCATCTTCGGAGGGGATGTGCCCCCATTGTCTCTGTTCCCAGGATCGAGCAGCCCGCGCCTGATCCTCTCCTGCTATCCCGCCAACTCCACAACCATCTCAGCGTTCTCGCTGACCTTGCGGAAGCCGTCGATGTAGAGCTTCATCAGCTCCATTGTGTTCGGCGGGTAGACGCCGCCCAGGTATGCGTGGGAGGCGATGAACTGCTCCGTCAGCGGATAGCTCTCCTTGCTGTAGTCAACATCGCCACGGCCGAAGGGGCAGGTCCACGGGCAGCCCTTGCCGTAGCCGACGCGATCGGAGAAGACATCCTGCGACGGCACGGGCCGCGTCTGCCACTGGCCGAGGCCGATACCCTCGGCGGCGAGGACCTTCTGCACGGCCTTCTTCCACTGCTCGGGCGTCAGGTCGAGGCCGAGTTGCTCGGGCTTGAAGCTGACCACATAGCTGAAGTAGCAGGGATTTGCGTATTCGGGCGTGTAGGGGCCCTCGAAGCCGGGGATGTCGGCGAGTTCTCTCGTCAGGTAGGCTGCGAACTCGCGCCGCTGGGAGTTGTTGTAGTCGAGCCGCTCGAGCTGGCTGAGGATGAAGGCGTTGATGAACTCGTGCGGGCGGTACATCCAGCCCAGGCCGTAGGCGTTGTACTCTCGCGCACCGGCGCCCGCGGCCGGGACGACCTCACCGAACTCGCGCAGCTTGGCCGCCTTTGCCAGGTACTCCTCATTGTCGGTGGTCCAGAGGCCGCCTTCACCGCCGGAGAGGTTTTTCGACCTGTTGCAGCTGAAGCAGCCGATGTCGCCCAGCGCTCCCGTCTTGACGCCCTTGTAGGTGGCGCCGTGTGCCTGGCAGGCGTCCTCAATGATGAGCAGGTTGTGCTTCTTGGCGATGGCCTTGATCGGGTCCATGTCGGCGACCATACCGTGGATATGCACGGGCAGGATCGCCTTCGTGTGCTCGTTGACGCGCTCCTCGATGAGCGCCGGATCCATCGTGTAGGTCTTCGGGTCGATATCGACGAAGACGGGGATGGCGTTATGGTGCAAGATTGCCGCGGCGGTGGACCAGTAGGTGAATGCGCTGGTGATGACCTCGTCGCCGGGGCCGATGCCCGCGGCCGCCACGCCCATGTGCAGCGACGCGGTGCCGCTGTTGGTCACGAGCGCGTACTTTGTGCCGACGTACTGGGCCCACTTCTCCTGCAGCTCGAGCGCCTTGGGCGCCGAGGTGCCGTGGAGATGACCGGAGTCAAAGACCGCGAGCACGGCGTCGCGGTCGGCCTGGTTCAGCGGCGGCCAGGATTGGACCATGCCCTCTGGAACGATGCGGCTGCCGCCCTCGATTGCGAGTGTAGCCATCTGCTGCCTCCCGGGGAAGATACGACCTGATTCTGAATTGGTGTACGCCTCGACTGCCTGAATGGCCTCCGGGGCCGTTGAGTGAAGAGCATACCCAATTGCGGGTGTGGGTGCAAGAGCGCGGGCGGCGGCCGGGTCTGGCATTGACATATGGCGGACACGATTCCGGCCCCGCGCGGGTGGCGAGGTGGGGTATAATGCCGGCGTCACCAACGGTCTTGAGAGGGGTTTCTATATGCGCAGACTGGTCGGCGTGCTGGCAGTCGTGGTGTGCGTATCCGGCGCGGTAGCCGCTGGCAGTGGGCTGCTGAGCCGCACGGGGCTCTCGGTTTCGGCACACAGAGCATTGAAGGCGGGCCTGTCGCCCGCGGCGCGGCAGAGCCTCGCGGGGGCGATCACTCCCGCGCAGCAGTTGAGGATGCTTCAGGCGAGTCCCGCCATGCAGGCCCGTCTGCAGCAGTTGGGGCCTGCCATGACTGTCAAGCAGCTCCAGAATACTGAGTGGCAGGAGGGCATCACCCTGACGCCGCTGGCGGCGACCTACCCGGCCGGCGGCGACTACATGAACTTCAACCTTGCGCTGAATACACGGGCTGCCTATATCAGCCAGTTGACCCCGCTGCCGACTCCGGATCAAGAGCCGCCGGTGTTGTGGTTGAACGTTGCGGGCAACAACGACCCGCTGCTGTGGATCGAGGCGAAATGGCCGGAGCCGGGCGGCTATCTCGTGACGTTCTTTCTGAAGGACCTCTGGCCGAACTCGACGGCCAAGCCGCGCATTCGCGTGAATGGCGCGATGACAACCGTGGTCTCCAACACCCCTACCGGCGCGGACCGCTGGACCATCCTCTGCACCGCGGACGACCCGCAGGACCTCTACGACGAGATCGCAGTATACCCGGTCGAGAGCGGCTTCGGGCTGACGGTGTGCTGCCTGTCGAAGGTGGTTGTCAGCAAGTTCTGGATCGAGTAGGCGATGGTCCGGTGTCGGCCGGCTCCCCGCCCCGGAACGACAACGGCAGGACGTGGGCCTGCCTCGTTCGCGCCGCGTCCTCGTGAGTCCCCTCCCCGTCGGCGTGGACGTGGGCACGTCCGCTCAGAACTCGTTGACGGCCTTCACCACCCCGCCCGTCTCTACTGATTCCCAGGCGGCGGAGGCGACGGCAATCGACTTCGCGCTGTCCTCGACTCCCGGATACGGATCGAGATGATTGTCCAGGCAGTCTTGGAAGTGCGTCATGTAGCGGATGACACTCGCGCCCAGACCGTATGCGCTCAGGTCCGTCTCCGGCTCGATGTCGGCGACGAATGGCCGCTTGTCCGTGAGCTTGTCGAACACCACGCGCACCTGCCCCGGCTCGTTGTCGGTGAACTCCGTCTGCAGGCTGCCCCTGCTCGCGTAGATGCCGATCTGCATCATCGGCATTGGTGGATGGACGATGCCATAGAGCCCCGACACGCGGCCGATCACGCCCGACTTGAACCTGACATTGATGAAGAAGTTGTCCGCCAGCGGGTAGCCCTCCGTCAGGTTGCCCCTTATCGCATTGGCGTGGACGGTGTCCACGTCGCCGGCGAAGGCGCGGATCGCCGCGATCGAGTGCACGCAGCCGCCATACATGAAATCCTGCGGGACACTCAGACGCCACGGTGTGAACTCGAAGACTGAGCGCAGGTCGTGCACATAGTGACTCTCGACGGCGATCAGCTCGCCGAGGTCACCGTCGTCGAAGAACTTCCTGGCCGTACGGAACTGCCGATCAAAGAGCATCGTCTCGCCGACAAGGAACTTGACGCCCTTCTCGCGGACAAGCTCCACGAGCCTCCGGGCATCGTGCAGCGAGGTCACCATCGGCTTGGTGCAGACGACGTGCTTGCCGGCCTCGATGGCTGCGGCGCAGTGATCGGCGTGGAGATGGTCGGGTGTGTAGACGCAGACGACGTCGACATCGTCGCACTCGGCCAGCTCACGGTAGTCAAGCGTGCCGAAGGGGATGCCGAACTGCTGCATGCAGGCGTCGAGGACCTCCTGCCGCCGCGCGCAGACGCCCGCGATCTCATAGCGCAGCCCCGGAGTGTCCTTCAGAAGCACGAAGGTCGAAGCCATGTTCGTTGGTGACATGCCGACGATACCCAGACGAATGGTGTCCTTTGCCATCGCAACCAGCCTCCATCTCGCGTGGCGCAGGCTCTCGCAGCCTGCGTGTCGTTGCACTGCCCTGGGGACGCTCGTCCTGTCACTCACCGCCGGGCCAACACCAACACCGCGGGGCGCTGCCCCGCC
>DPJP01000075.1:182-8993 GCA_003542955.1 Armatimonadota bacterium | reverse complement strand
CTATCTCCCGCGACACCCGACACACGAAGCCCGCCCGCACAGGGGATCATGGCATCGCTGACGCGCCATGTCAGGCGCTCTGGTGTTGGCGCATATGCGGGCATGGGCTGCTCGGGGCTATCTGGACCGCGTCTCAGCAGTTGTTTTCCCCTCCGCCGTGCAACTCCCGCAGCATCGCAAGCCCCGTCTCGACGAGCGCCGCCTCCGTGCCCGGGCCGTTGAGGTTGAACATGATCGTCCCCCGGCCCGGCTCGTAGCCGCCCTCCCGGATTGCGCGGTCTGTGCACAGATAGCCCACGTATGCATTGGTGAGGCTGCACACATGCGTGATCGGGAATGGTGAACGCTGCTTGATCTGTAGGCCAATCTCAACCAGCACCTCACCCGGCAGCCCGACAAAGCCGACATCGCCAACCCGGGCTGCCCAGATCGGGCGCGGAATGCTCGTGCGCCCGCCAACCTCCTCCGCCTTCTCCAGCAGCGAGCGGGCCTGCCGGGCCTCAGCGGAGTCCTCGTCACCGGCCTCCCGCAGCATCTGCCGGGCCTGCTCAGCCGTCACGTAGCCCTCGGGCACGGGTATCTCGACCGTGCGGGAGATGGTCCCGATGGGCAGGGCGTCCACAAGCTCCGGGACCTCGTACCACGCCTTCGCCGCCTGCGCCCCCAGCGCCCGCCCGACGCGCTCGCGCGAGTCCTCTCTCCGCCAGGTGGGCACCTGGTCCCCGGCGCACCCGGCCGCAAAGAGCATCCGCCCACCGACAATGTGCTCGAACGCCCATCGCGCCTGGCCGGGGTAGTCGGCGGAGATGTCATAGCCGTCACCACGCCCGACAACCGCATGGCAGGCGAAGGTCACCAGCGCGGCCAGGGGCTCCCCCTCGGCCGTATCCACACGCAGCAGCGGCGCCTCATTGTCCGTCACCCCGGCATGCAGGTTCTCCATCTCCGGGATTGGCGCGGAGAGCCGCGGCCCCCCGTACCCGCCCTTCGGCCAGGCATCTGCAAGCTCCGCGCCCGCCCTGGATGCGGCGACCGCCGCCGGCGCCTCGAGCACCAGTCGCATCTGCGTATTGCCCTCGTCATCGACCGGCCGGCGATTGAACGTGAGCCCGTGCGCGCGTGTCGTGTTCCAGCCGACGCGCGCGGGCTGCAGCGCCCCCCAGGCCTCCTCGATGGCGCCGGCAATCGCGTTGACCATGTTCAGCCGGTACTCCTCCGAGACCAGGTCCGCAAGGCTCGGCGGCAGGTACGCCCGCCGGCGGTAGCACGGCCCGAAGTGTGTGTGGCTGGCGCAGACCATGATCTGCTCGACGCTCAGCTCCGTGCCCTCCGACCCGCGTTGCCTGACCTGGTCCGCCGTCTCCTCATCCACCCCCAGCAGGTCCGTGCACACAAAGCACACAGCGCCCCCGTCGCTCTCTAGCACCAGCACGCGCGCCTGGAGGCGGTCTTCCAGACCCGTCGAGCCGTGATCGCGCGCTCCGTAGCCGTCCATCGGGCAGCCGATGGCGGGGGTTATATCACACATCGCATAGCCGGCCTGAAGGGACATAGCTGATCTCTCCTGCTGCGCTCCGGGAGTGGGACGAACACGTCGCCTGACACCTGCACGCTCCTGTTTCCGTACCTGCCGGACCATTCCCTTCGCTCCGCGCGCCTGAACACGCGCGCCGTCTGCCCGTCCGAGGACCAGACCCCGCGAAGTTGGGCCTGCGGACACCGATTCCGGTTTGAGGGCTTGACAGGCAGGCTAAACTACTATAGCATGTAGTAGGCCGTGACATTCTCTTGCAGTGCGCATGGAAAGGCAGGTGTCAGTGATGAGACAGACCTCACTGCTTTCAGGGTGGTGGGTCGGGGTGACAGTCTTGCTGGCACTGGCGACCGTGATGCTGGCCGGATGCGCCGGCGGAACAATCGATGACGATGGCGGATATGACCCGGGCCTGATCGGCTTCCCACAGTACCGGAACCTGACAATCATACTGCGTGTGATTGACCAGGACGGACGCCCCATAGGCGGGGCCAGCGTGTGGGTCGACGGGCGGGAGGCAATCAAGACGACCGAGAACGAGTTGCGTCCCCTCGGCTCCGGCTATCCCCGCGAGTGGCAGGGNNTACCGCGTGGTCATCAACTACCCCAACGACAGCGACGAGTTCGACATCAGGGTCGGCAAGACGGGCTACTGGGCTGACGAGACGAACGTGGTCATCTCGGATTGGGAGCCGGACGAGATCTTTGTTCGTGATGTGATGGTTCTCCGCGAGCAGCACGGGTGGCTCACATCGGCGGAGGCCACTCAACCGCACAAGGCGGAGGTCATCGGCGCGGACGCAGGCTTCAAGCGCGCACCCGGCTCGGAACCGACGATCACCATCGGCGACGAGTAATACATAGATGACGGAGCTTCTCCCTCTCCCGAAAAGGGCGGGCCCACACAGGGCCCGCCCTTCGGTCTGCCACGCCATCATCGAGAGCGTGTCACATCTGCATGATCTGCCTGATGGCCGCCGCGGTATCCTCGAGCGAGGCGATCGAGGGCGCCACCTCCGACAGCAGCGCTCCGTCATAGCCGATCTTGCGCAGCTCCGCCATGACCTCCGGGAAGCGCACATCGCCCTTCAGAAGCGGCGTCCACTCGTACCCCTGCCGCTTGAAGTCCTTGAAGTGCACCTTCATCAGGTGCCTTCCACAGATGCGCACCCAGTGCTGCGGGTAGCCGAAGACCACCATGTTGCCGGTGTCGAAGAACAGGCCCACCCGCGGGCTGGCCACCTCATCGCAGAAACGCGCGAACTCCATCGGGCTGAGCAGGAACTTGTTCCACACGTACTCGACCGCCACGTTGACCCCGAGGTCCTCGGCGACGGGAGCGATCAGTTGCAGTGACTTGAGCGCATTGGCGTATGCCTCGTTGTAGTACAGCTCATCGTTGAGTGCGCCGATGGTCAACAGCATCGTGTCGACGCCCATCGCCCGCGTTGTTGCCAGGCAGCGCTTGACAGTCTCGACGCTCGCGGCCCTGACCGCGTCGTCATTGGTGATCAGGTCCTTGGGCTGCTCACGGACCGACGCGCAGATCGACGCCAGCTCGATGCCTTCCGCGGCGGCGATAGCTGCCAGCTTCTGACAGTCGGCCTCCGACGTGCTCAGGGTCAGATCACCCTCATCGGTGATGAGCACCTCGAGCGCCTCGTAGCCGGCCTTACGGGCGTTTTGCACAGTCTCGGCGAACGACCACTCTCGCGGCGTGATGATCGCGCTGAGTCCGACCTTCATGACCAGTGCCTCCTTGGGCGTATCTCGGGCGGCGTGCTGCGGCCTGTCCCCCGGTTGGTTGCCATCGGCCTATTCGCCGGGTCTGCGCAGTTCCCTCCCCAATCGGGCGCAGTACCGAAGTCTCAGGGTGGATGCGGGGCGGTACGGCTGGGGTCACGTCTTGAAAACTGGTTCCGCTGAAAAACCGTCGTTCGTGTTCGGGGAACAAGGCAACGAAGCCGGGGTCACATCTTTGATGTACAGCCGCCAGGATATCCTTCAGGGCATCATACGTGGAATTGGCGGGTGTAGATCAAAGATGTGACCCCATCCGCTAAGCCCATCAGCACTGGACGGGGGTTTTTCAGCGGAACCGAAAACTCATTTCTGCCCGAAACCAAACGAATGGCACCCGCACTCATCGGCGCTCCGCTTGGTGTACCGGACCCCGGAGAGCAAAAACGGATTCTCAAGACGTGACCCCAGCATCTCTCGTCCCCGAACGCGCGGCCGGTTGTGGACCCCCGCGCGCTGGTGCTATAATCGCGCCGACGCACAGGCCGCCTCATACCGCCCACAGAAAGCACCAAACCATGGGTCCAGATATGCTCCAGCAGCTCCATGAGGTTGTTGACCGTCTGAGCGGGAAGCGCATCGTCGTGCTCGGCGACTACATGCTCGACCGCTACATCTGGGGAGGGGTCACACGCATCTCGCCGGAGGCGCCCGTGCCGGTGGTCGAGGTGGCGCGCGAGGATGTCGTGCCGGGCGGCGCCGGCAACGTGGTCCGTAACCTCGCCGACCTCGGCATCCTGCCCATGGTATGCGGCATCATCGGTCAGGACGAGGCGGGGGCCACACTCGAGGGCCTGCTCGCGGAGATGAACGCTGACCTCTCGCCGCTCGTGCGCGCTCAGAACCGCCGCACCACCGCCAAAATCCGCATCATTGGCAACCACCAGCAGGTTGTGAGGGTCGACTACGACTACTCGGCCGAGCCGGAGGGGGACCTCTACCAGACGCTCATCGAGCAAACCTCGCACGCGCTCGAGTCGGCCGATGCCGTCATCTTCTCCGACTACAGCAAGGGCGTGCTGACAGAGGGCGTCAGCCGCGCGGTGCTGGCCAGGGCCTCCGAGAAGGGCCTGAAGGTCTGTGTCGACCCCAAGCCCGCGCACATTCCACGATTCTCCGGCGCATGGCTGATATCGCCCAACGAGGCGGAGGCCGAGCGCGCCACCGGTATCGACATCGACAACGACTCGAGTGCCGTCGCCGCGGCCCGCACACTCCTCGAGTGCGCCAACCTGCAGGCCGCGGTCATCACGCGCGGCGGCAAGGGCATGTGCATCTATCAGGCGGACGGCAACGCGCATCTGATCCCGGCCGTCCCAACCGAGGTCTTCGATGTGACCGGCGCGGGAGATACGGCAATCAGCGTGCTGGCGGCGTGCCTGGCCTGTGACGCCCCACTGCTGCACGCGGCGATCATCGCCAACACCGCCGGCGGCGAGGTCGTCCGCCATATCGGGTGCGCAACCGTCACACCGGAGCAGCTCCACGGGGCACTGGATGACAAGGCGGCCGAGCTGGAGCGCATCACGACCGTCGAGGTGGAGTGACCGGGCCCGGGCGATTCCGAGGTGAGGGGCCGCATCCCGCGCCCGCGGGAAGGTCGGCCCAAGCACCACACGCAGAAACGATCGGCGGGATGGGGCCCTCCCGCTCACGGCTCCACATGCACCAGGTGGTCATCTTCGGGGGGCTCGTCCCCGTCAAGCCACTTGCCGACGATCTCACGTATCTCCCCCGCCGACAGCGTCCGGCCCGCCAGCGCCTCCCTCAACGGGCCCAGTTCGCGCATCTGCAACTGCTTGCCCCCGAGCATACGGTTGAGGTGGCTGATCAGCTCGTCGTTGAACAGCGTCAGGATGTGTCGGGCGCTCTGGTCCTGCTCGAGGTAGACGACGCGCGACAGCCTGGCCGCCAACTCGCCGTGCCCCCCGAGCGACTGCGCATACTCTTCGACCCGCCGCGCGAAGCCGTCGTCGGTAATGACATCCAGGTACGCCTGCAGACCGTCTGCCGCCAGCCGCAGCACCTGCTCGGGCGGCGTGAGATCGGGCTCGACATCCAGCGGCAGGTGGCAGTTGGGGCACACCGGTAACGTGTCGAGCGCCTCCGACAGCGCCTCGTATGTGCATCTGCGCTTCGCCTGCGCGTCGAGAACCACAAAGGCGCGGTCGGTGTTGGGATCAACATCAAGGGCGAGGCGCTGAAGCTGGGCCAGTGCGCGCAGCTCGGGCGATTCCCTGAGTGTGCGATACCGATCGAAAGCCCCCGAGCGGTAGCAGCGGTTGTGCCAACTGACGTAGCGGCGCTTGTAGATGGCCCTGAATATCTGATCCAGACGCAGAAAGGCCACGCTCTGCGCCACAAGGCCCTCACCGGCGGCGATCATGTGCAGCAGCCGCTGCTGCCGCGTGCGCAGGTCGGCGTCCTCGGCCACATGCAGGCGCGTGTCGGTGAGGTATTCGCGCGTGGCGACAACCTGCTCGGCGGTGTTGTCGATGAACTCCGCGATAGCTCCCGCCTCACGCAGCAGCACCGTGAGCGGGCTGCTGCCGGCCTTGTGTTCGAGGTACCTCTGCCCGGCGTCGATCAGCGACTTGAGCGCCTCCGCCGGCACCAGCGAGGGGTCGATGAGACTGAAGAACGCCTCGAGCTCATCCAGAACCCTGTGCGCCTCCGCCCACTGCGATGGCTGTTGCCCCAGGCGTCGCTGGATGTCCCGCAGGCTCGCCCGCATCCGCTCGATGCTGCCGAGCCGCTCCTGCCGGGCCGCCAGCAGCCGGCTGTAGATGGTCGTCTGGGTGGCATGGTCGGGGCGCGTAACGGCCATATCCATGACGAGCTTGGTCAGCCTCGTCAGGGCGCGCCACTCGCCCATGTTCAGGAGCGGCGACCTGGCAAGCTGCACCACCCGGTTGCGCAGCGGCCCCGAGATGCTGTCAAAGGGCAGTGACCGGCCGCTCTCATCAAGCCCCACAAGCCATCCGGTGCGCAGCAGGCAGGCGACAACAAGCTCGAATATCTCCGGCGTCATGCCACTGGGTGACCTCACCAGGCCCGCGGCAAGCTCCCGCCAGCGTAACGGCCGGCCACGCTCGGTCTGCGGGGTGTTGTCGCGAGCGCGCACCCTGTCGGTGATTGCCCCGGCCGCAACCGAGGAGCTTGTGTCAACGACGAAGCGGTCGCCCACCTCCACCAGCAGACCCATCGGCTCGAGAATATCGCGGGCGAACCCGAGCAACTCCGGCTCCGCATCCGCCGCAACACCACCGGGCGCCACCACCCGCTCTATGAGCGCATCGACGGTACGCAGCCCCGCGAAGTGCCTCCGCGGAGCGATAGGCGCGAAGTCGGGGAAAACGCGGTTCAGCGGCTCCTGCGCCACCTGCGCCAGCAGATCGGCCCACGCGGGCACGGCTGCCGCCGCGGGAGGAAGCGGGGCGTCGGTCCCGGCGCAGACGACGCGACCCTCACGGTAGGCGGTGGCCAGAATGCGCGCGACCTCCGGCTCGAGGGCGGCAGCCTCCTGGGTGATATGCTCGACGACATCGCCCTCATCGGCCCCGCCCGCGTCGCGCAGGATCTGTCGGCATGCCGCCAGCCTGCGCAGGCTGTCCATGTCCTCCTCGCCGACGGGGCGCGGCACCCACGCCGCGACACCGCTGCCGAAGCTCTTCTCCGCCAGCGGTGCGGTCAGTTCGACGAACGCCGCCATCTGCTCGGCCGGCTCGTGCGGATCCGCGATGAAGATGTAGCAGTCGCAGGGCGCCTCCGGGCCCCGGAGCGTCTCGACGATCCCGCTCAGGCGGCCCGACGTCAGCGCCCGCAGGTCGCTTGTCTCGACGGTGACCGACCGCGTCGTGTTCTGCCAGACGAGATCCAGCGTCCCGGCGGTCTCGATGTGCGCCAGAGGGAACTCGGCTGAGGTTGCCGCCTGTATGGCAGATTTCCAGACCCGTGGGTCGTCTTCCGAAAGACCACTTCGAGCAGTCATAAGGCGATTCCGTGCCAGCTCACTGAGGTTTGCGTGAACGTCGATTGTGTAGGCGTCACCGTCGGGTCCGGCGCGCCGGTCGATGTAGTTGCCGCGCAGGCGCATCTGCTCGAGCACCTCCGCGGCCGTCTGCGCGGAGGCAATCGGCTTCCCGGACGCCTCGAGCCCGGTCAGCTCTGCCGTGGCCGCGGCCGGACCCGGCGTCCCAGCGACATTGAGCAGTATCGTGCTCTTGATCAGCTCGATGACCGCGTCCGGGTGCTCGGGGCTGATGCGCTCGGCGTTCTTCTCGTAGTAGTCATACACCTCGCGCACATAGTCCGCCGTGCGCGGGTGGGCCGCCAGCCGCGGGCTGAGCATGTCGAAGAGATCGGGCAGGCTGACCAGCCGCGTGTAGTCACGCTCGAGCAGCCCCGCCGTGGAGGGGCGCCGCAGCGCGTGCAGAACATCAATGAGCGCGTCGCCCTCGGCGAAGTACTTCTGGTAGATGCTCTCCAGAATCGGCTCGGCATGGGGATGAAGAGGGTATGAGCGGGCCAGCCGCTCCGCCGAGAAGGTCACCCTGCCGAACGCATCGGCATAGGCCTTGTGAGTGCCCGCGGCGGCGTTGGCCAGCGCCTGCGCATCGGCGGGCTTGATGCCGCGCCTGTGCGCCACATCGCGCATGCGGTCTACCCCAAGACGGAACCCGCCCTCGAAGCCATCCCGGATACCCGCGAGAACATACGGCTCGATGCCGTTGATCTCCTCGAGCCCGGCTCTGAGAGCCACAAGCAGGCTGACGGGCTCCAGGCGGCTGCGCTGGCACAGGAACTCGAGCAGCGAGATGTCGTTGCGCACAGCCTTTGCGCCGGCGCCCGCCAGGAACTGCCACAGGTCGTCGATGAGCCACACGATTGCGCCTATCCGGCCCTGCTGCAGCAGCTCGGAGAGGCGTGCCATGCGCTCGATGCGGCTCTGCCGGAAGTCCAGCGGGTAGCCGATGTCCCCCGCGAACGCGCGGGCCGCGGCCACGGCGCCCGCGGGGTCGGCGTCCGCCTGCTCCTGCCATGTGGCAAAGCCGCCGGCCCGCCCGCGCACGTGCTTGTCCAGCTCCGCCTGGTAGCGGGGCAAAATGTGCCGCGCCACCAGGTCCAGCGAGTACGATTGCTCCGAGAGCGGAAGCTGGATACGGTGCATCGGTCGACTCAGCTCGGCCTCGGCGCAATCGAAGATGATATCCTCGAGGTTCTCGTCCTCCGCCCGATGCTCCCCCAGCGCAACCGGCACCACCAGCGGTCGGCGGCGCCGCGCCAGCGCCGCCAGCGGCTCGGCGTAGCGCGGGTTGGCCGCGACAAAGCGCTCGCGCAGGGAGGGATAGTCCAGCAGCAGCGCCGCCACGCACAGCAGATGCGTCTTGCCCGAGCCCGCCGGGCCCTGCATCATCAAGCCTGCCCCCGCCGGCGGGTCCGCGGCGAGCTGTTTCAGCAGCGCATGGAGCGGATCA
>DPJP01000075.1:0-152 GCA_003542955.1 Armatimonadota bacterium | reverse complement strand
GGATCATCGGCGGGGCTGTCGATCGCCACGTAGCGGCCCAGGAGGCTATCGATGTCCGGGCCGGAGAGCAGGCTCGGAGCGCCGTCATTGTGGTCCAGCGCCCGAGGTATCTCCCGGATCTCGACAATGTCGGCGATTCTGGTCATACGGGG
>DPJP01000074.1 GCA_003542955.1 Armatimonadota bacterium | reverse complement strand
CCACCGGCGGCAACGGCGGCAATGGTGGAGCCAATTGCCGGCCCGTCAGCATCGGCGGCCCCGGCCCCGGAGGCGACGGGGGAAGTGGCGGTGAAGCCACCGCCTTCGGGGGCGATGCCGGCAAGATATGGGCGACCGGCCACGCGCCGATTCAGGCTGCTGCCGCGGGTGATGCCTACAGCTTCGGTGGAGGGGGCGGCGACGGTGGGCAGGGTGATCCGCCTGGTGATGGAGGCCCCGGCGGCGAGGCATACTCCGTTGGCGGACGCCGCGCAGGCGACGAGATCGAGTACCCCGGAGAAGCCGGTTCAGCAGGGGGCACCTGCCCCGAGCCACCTGCACCGACGATAGACCTCGCCGTCAACTCCGGCGGCTCTTCGGGTGGCTACGGAGGTGTCATCCGCATCATCCGCAACCAGTGGGCGAACCTGCTGCCGGGCTCCGCTCAGCTCGATGAGGTGCTCCTCGGCGGGGCCGGCAACCCCGTCTGGGTGCTGGTGGGACAGACCATCGCCTTCGTGCATGACAACTCACGCCTGTTCGCCTCAACGACGCAGGATGCGGTCTTCGTCTATGACGATCCCATGGACGGAGGCAACCGACCGCCGACTGTCGCCCTGACACCCTCCGGCGCGATCGAGGACTGTCAACCGGGGGCGCTCTGGTACGACGCGCTGCGCGATATCCTCTACGTGGCCTTTGGGACCGATGTCCGTGCATGGCACAGTGCCTCGACGATGAGCGCCAATCGTGCCGCCGACCGAACCCTAGCCGTCAACGGTCTCGCCGGCTTCCCGGCAGTTAACGCCATGACTGGTGCACCGGGCGGTGACAGGCTATTCATCAGAAGCCTTGACCGCGTGCTTGTCATCGACAATGCCAGCGCCCGCAGCGGTGTCGTGGATGCCGACCGCGCCTTCGTGACCGAGAACGTGCAGGGTCGCGGCCTGGGCTACGACAGCACGCGGGACCGCATATACCTTGGGGCGCGCAACGGCTTCACGTCGGAGTACGTCCTGGTCATCGTGGACAACGCATCGCAGGCACAGGGCCAGGTTGTGTCCACGGTTGTGCGTGGCGTCGGCGACATTGACCACTGGCCGCTGGCAATCAGTGTGCTGAGCGAGATCGACTGCGTGCTGGTTGCGCTCTATGAGGCCGACGTGCTCCTGTTCCACAATGCCGGCAGCCTGGACGGGGAATCGATGCCAGACGACCGCCTGAACGCTACGGCTTACTCGATGGGCGTGCGCGGGGGGAACTGACTTGGAGGTACTGCCAACTGCGACCGCCTCACAGGCCTCCGATGGACCGACGATGCCCGGCCTACCGTATTCCCTCTGCACGGGCCCGTTGGCGGCGAACTCGTTGAGGTCTTCGGCGAAGAGCAAGTCGAGGACGGCACGGCAACCGGCACCCTGAGCAGCTCAGGGCGGGATCGCCAAGGGGCTACCAGGCAGCTATCCGGGCGTCGCACGTTGCGCTGTCGGCATATCAGGTACTGCCATTCGTTTTGTCACTGGTGACGGCGCGCCCGCCCGGCACTCGGTGAATCGCGGGACCCATTTCGGCAGTGCCAGATCACTCAAGTGTCTGGCCAAGTGCCGGAGCCTTCCGGACAACTCCGAACTCAAGTGGGTCTGGCAGCTTCCGGGTGGCCAGACGAAAGAGAGCACCAGAGCCGTCAAGGGAACAGGCTGGGCCTGGCACGGGCTCAACGCCGAGCCGGCCATGTCACCGGGCACGTACAGGGTCACCGTCACCGCGCTCGGACAGCCCGTGACCACAATCACCATCACAGTGCGGTAGTCGCCCGTTTGCGCGGCAGCACCCGCACGTGGAGCTGACCAGGTGGTCGTGCGCCTGGTTCAGCGCGCAAGCCGGCCCCGGGAGAGACGATGACCGCACAGCAGTTGCTCGTGTTCTGCGTTCTGGGCGCCACACTGATTCTGTTCGTCTGGAATCGCTGGCGCTATGACATCGTGGCACTGGCGGCGTTGATGGTGATCGCGCTCGCCGGCCTGATTCCTCCCGCAGACGTCTTTGCCGGGTTCGGGCACCCCGCGGTCATCACAGTCGCGGCAGTGCTCGTACTCAGCCAGGCGCTCGTCGGCGCCGGGGTCGTAGATGCTATCGCACGCGTTGTGTGGCGTCTGGGCAATAACACCACCCTCCAGGTGGGTGTCCTGACGGGCATTGTGATCGTGCTGTCAGGCTTCATGAACAACATCGGCGCCCTCGCCCTGCTGATGCCCGTCTCAATCACAATCTCGCGGCGTCAGGGCAGTTCACCCTCCCTGCTCTTGATGCCCCTGGCATTCGGCTCCCTGCTCGGCGGGATGCTCACCCTGATCGGGACCCCACCAAACATCATCATTGCCGCCTACCGCGAGCAGATTGGCCTGGCGTCATTCCGCATGTTCGACTTCCTGCCCGTCGGCGGCGGTGTCGCGCTCGCGGGTCTCGTCTTCATCGGCCTTGTCGGCTGGCGTCTCACGCCGCGGCGGGCGGCCGGGACCGCTCCGGAGAAGTTCTTCGACATCAGCGACTACATCGCCGAGGTCCGCATCCCCGCAGGTTCACGTTTCGCGAACCGACCACTGAGCGAGCTTCTGGGCGCGGTCCAGGAGGAGGCCGAAGTCCTCGTGCTCGAGGTCTTCCGTGAGGGTTGGCGGGAGACCATGCCGTCGGTCTACGCGCCTCTTCATGACGATGACGTTCTGCTCATCGAGGCGGATCATGGTGGGATTCGCGCACTCCTCGACATCGCGGGCGCCGAGCTGTTGCACGGCGCCGGAGACCAGGATGACACCGCCATGCGTGACGCGGAGGAACTCGACCTCCGCGAGGTCATCGTCACAATGGACTCGCCACTGGTCGGCAACACCGTCACTGCGCTTGATATGCGCCGACGCTATGGGGTGAACATCCTTGCCGTCGCCCG
Source organism: Armatimonadota bacterium (assembly GCA_003542955.1). Lineage (GTDB taxonomy): Bacteria > Armatimonadota > Zipacnadia > Zipacnadales > UBA11051 > UBA11051. The sequence continues at coordinate 3,749 of DPJP01000074.1, read as the reverse complement.
GCGGGGCGGGCAGGTGCGCGAGGCAATCAAGCGCATTCGCTTCGAAGTCGGCGACATCCTGCTGGTGCAGGGAGTAGCGGGTGCGGTCGGTCAGGCATGCGGCGAACTAGGCTGCCTGCCGCTTGCCGAACGCGGCCTGCGGCTGGGCAAGCCCCGCGGCATGGTGCTCACGCTCGGGGTTTTCGGGGCAGCGCTCGCTCTTGCGGCACTCGGGCTTGTGCCGGCGGCGACGGCCCTGGTCGCTGCCGCGCTCATAGTTGTGCTCACGGGCGTTCTATCTCCCTCGGAGGCGTACAGGAGCCTCGACCNNCCCTGCCGATCATCGTGCTGCTCGCCGCAATGATCCCGGTGGGGGAGGCGCTCGAGACCAGTGGGGGCGCGCAGTTGATAGCAGATGGCCTGTCGCAGATCGCGGCCTCGACATCACTGGGCATGATGCTGGCGATCCTGATGGCCGCGACAATGCTGCTCTCCAACGTCGTCAACAACGCCGCCGCCGCGATCCTGGTCGCCCCGATTGCGATCGATCTCGCGGGCGCTATCGGCGTCTCGACGGACCCCTTCCTGATGGCCGTGGCGGTCGCGGCCTCATCCGCCTTCCTCACGCCCATCGGCCACCAGTCCTGCACACTGGTCATGCGACCTGGTGGCTACCGCTTCGGCGACTACTGGCGGATGGGTCTTCCTCTGTCGGTACTGGTGATCCTCACAGCCGTCCCGCTCATACTCAGGGTGTGGCCGCCGACCCCGCTGTAGCGCCCACCGCGGACCTCGGAGTTCGTGCATCCGACCGGTCTGCTACTCCCAATCCAGCCGCAACCACAGCGTCCGCTGCACCGGCACATCCATATCCAGGGACGTGGCTCCCCTCGCGACCACTTCACCGGTCAACTCGTTCGTTACCGTGGCGCGATGGGGGAGGGCAATCTCCCTTTGCCCTCCGGCGACACCATGTATGCAGAGCAGACGTCCGTTGGTGTAGATCGCGTCGCCGGCCGATGAGGCGACATAAGCGTCAGACCAGCGCGCGATGTTGTTGATCAGTTCCGGGCTGAGCCCGCCCGGCACCGCCACGTACACGCTGCGCCAGGCGCCGAAATCGCGTGCCGCAATGCCCGCTTCGCCGCCGTCGACATACGTGCCGATCACCATCGCCTCCGGGTCATCCACCCAGAACTTCGCGCCACGCGATGAGCCGCCCTGGAGCGGCAACAGCCCGTTTCCCAGCAGATGGCGTAGCGGCGCCGCCTCGCACTGCAGCGTGGCCGCCCCCGGTGACCAGGCCAGCTTCATCCCGACGAGAGCGCTTGCCCGCTCGATCGACAGGCCCTCATCAGAGATGAAGCCGGGAGCGTACATGAATACCAGCGTCTTCCCGTCGCGCTTGAGAGCGTCGATGGCGACCGCCTGCTCATCACTGAGCCGGTACGCGTTGAGGAAGATGTACACTTTGTACTCGCCGATGTCCGCATGGGTCAGGTCGTCGGTGATGTACCTGTCGTACGGCACGCCGGAGGTGTTCAGCGCATCCCGCTGGCGATTGAGCGAGCTGAAGATCACCTGCCGCATGCCCTCCGTCACCCAGTGTGAACTCTCCTCATCAGCGAACACGGCCACGTCGGGGCGCCAGTCCGAGACGTTTGCCAGCCCGTCGCGGTAGCCGTCATGGATGTCGGCGATGTCCTCCATGATGCCCTCATCATGGAACCAGCCCCCGGCCATGTCGTAGTACCAGGAGCCCATGCCCCAGGCCATCATCAGGCCCATCTCACGCCGGTTGATCGCCACGAACTCCTCGACATCCTTCGTCCAGGCAATGAAGATGCGCCACGCTTCATCCTGGTAGCCGCGTGTGTGGGTGCGCAGGTCCAACTCCTGCAGGCATATCTTGTCATGCAGCCGAAGTGAACCTGGAGTTGTGTTGTTGCACCCCGGTTGCCCCAACTGCCGCCACGGGCCGTAGCCCGCGGGCGCATGGATGATGTCTATCTCGGGGGTGCGCATCAGCCGCCGCGAGCCGAAGTGGTTCAGCGACGACCCCATCACATGCGCGCCCCAGTATGTCGTGGTGAACACGGGCTTCCCCGCCGCTGCCTTGGCAGCTCCCGCGAACGCGCGCACGGTGTCACATGTGCCCTCCGAGAGGAAGCGCGCATAGTCGGCGATGCGCGTGTCCGTTGCCGGGTCTCTGAATGTCTTCCCCGTTGCCGTTCGCTCCTCGGGCGACGGCAGGGTTACCGTGTCAAAGGTGACATCTGGGTCGCGCCACGCCGCGCGCAGAGCCCCTTCATCCCCGTACCACTCCCGCAGCAATCGCGCGAAGTCCCGCTTCGCCGCCGGGCAGTAGTCGGGCTCATGTGCGGGGCCGCTGCGTCGGTAGGCCGAGAACTGCCCGTCATCCCCACCCGTAATCGTGAAGCCCACGACGGCCTTCCACAGCGGCGTCTGCCTGAGATGGGCGATGTAGTCTGCGATGAGCTGTGAGCCGTCATCACGGAACACCTGCGAGTACAAGGACGGGTTCCAGAACTCCTTCTCATCGGCCAGCTCGGAACCATACCGGACATTGTGAACCGACTTGCCGATGGCGAGGTTGCCGTTGATATCCTGGCAGACCTCATCACGGTGGTCATCGCCCCAGCCCGGATATGCCCCCAGCAGCACGATGTCAGGCACCAGGTAGCCGTCCGGATCGGCCTTCAGCGCATGCATCAGCACCTCATCGGCCTTCTCGAAGTCGTACTCGCCTTTGGCCCGCCAAAGGTGCGTGCCGTCCGCGAGATACGGGGAGAAGACGATGGGGCAGACGTGGATATGCACCCTCGCCCGCCCGAAGTCGCCGTTGTAGCTCGAGAAGGGCCGCCAGAAGCACATCAGGTGCAGCATCGGTGGAGTGGGCTCGCCGCTGATGAGCAACGTCGGCTGCCCGTCGATGGTCCGCACCTCACCCGTGGCATCCTCGCGCTGCGACAACCGCTCGTAGACCTGCTCCTCGCTCACGAGCGTCTCGGGTGCGAGCGTCGGCGGCTTGTATGCTGGAGGGATTGGTGGACCGAGGTACAGGTCATCGAAGTAGATCGTGAATGGGTTGCCGTTGACAACGAGGGCAATCTCGACGAACGCCGCATTCGCCTGGGCTGTGAACACCGTCGACCGCATTGCCCACTCGCCCGGCCGGCTGCGTACCGCGATACGCTGGTCGTAGTCGCTGAAGATATTCGGTGGCAGGTACGCGCTCTTGTCCTGCGGGTACTGCCGGATGCAGAAGTAGGCCTGCGAGCCGAACACGGCATCCGGGATGTGCACGTAGGCCCGCACCTCATACTTCTCGCCCGCGGTGATCGGCAGCATCTCGCTGGTGGTGAGCGTGATGAAGCCGCGACCGCTGGTCTTGCGGATGCACACCGAGTGCGCTCCCGACCTGAACGTGTCGGCATCCAGCGCGCATGTGCCCTCGCCGCCGCCCTCGAGCTTGAAGTCCCAGCCGGCGGGAATGCCCTCGACGGCTTCCTCGAAGCCGCCGGTGGTCATCAGGTTGTCCTGCGCCCGAATGCCCGCACACGCCGAGAGCAACGCACAGATCGCTACCAGGTGCTTACTCACTCTTCATACCCCCTGCTTTCCGCGCTGATACGGAGGGACGCTGCCGTACTACTTGGCCCCGGCGCGCCTGCCAACCTGCCGGAGTCTATGCATGTCGCGACCGCCCAGAAACAAACGCGCCACGCCCAGAGAGAGGGCGTGGCGCG
>DPJP01000008.1:5302-14067 GCA_003542955.1 Armatimonadota bacterium | reverse complement strand
CCATCGACTGGGTGAATACAGCCCTCCGACTGCAGCCCGACAGCCAGGATGCGCTGGAACTCAAGGGGCGTCTCTATCTCAGTGTCGGCAGGCTGCCGGAGGCGATCAGGGTACTCGAGGAGGTCGTCGCCAGGCATCCCGACCATACCCTGGCGTGGCTGAACCTCTCGGCCGCCTACCACAGCTCCGGTCGTGGGCCCGAGGCACTCTCGGCGGTACTCAGCGCGGTCAAGAGCGCACCGGATCGCGCCGTTCCACACTTCGCCCTCGGTGATCTCTACTACTCGCGCGGCGAGTTGGCCAAGGCGGAGAGCGAGTATCGGGAGGCGATCGCCAGAGACGACAAGCACGCGGGCGCCTACCTTCGGCTGGCCGACCTGTACATCAAGCAGAAGAAGGACCTGAAGCAGGCGCGGGAGTGGGCGCTGCGCTCGAATGAGCTCTACCCGGGCGACGGGAATGCCGGTGAGCGCGCCGCCACCGCGCTGTTCATGCTCGACGAACGCGAGGATGCCGTCAACGAGTTGGCGGCGGTCGCCGAAGACCACCCGCAGAACTACCGTCTATGGATGAGGCTCGGCAACATGTACGAGGACCTCGGCGATACCGTGAGAGCGCGCGCCGCCTACGGCTTCGCCGCGAAGTTCGCGCCCACGGAGTTCCGAGACGCCGACCTGCGCGATCGCGACAAGTCCACCACGGGCGCCCCCACTGCCGACGCAAGGGATGATGCGTGAGCATGGAACTGCGCTACCTGAGCCGTGCAGACGTAGAGAGCCTGTGTATCTCGATGGCGGATATCATCGCTGTTGTCGAGGAGGGCTTCCGGCGCAAAGGCATGGGGGAGACGCAGATGCCCCCGAAGATCGCCATCCACTCCAGACCCGGCGAGGCGTTTCTTCACGCCATGCCGGCATACGTCGGCGGGCTCGACATCGCCGCCATCAAGTGGGTAGGCGGCAATGAGGAGAACCTCAAGCGCGGGCTGCCGAACATCACCGGCCTGATTGTCATCAACGACGCAGAGACGATGGTTCCGCTCGCAATCATGGACGGCTCCTGGATCACCGCCATGCGTACGGGCGCGGCCAATGCCGTCGCGATGAAGTACCTCGGCCCTGCATCGGCCGACACCGTGGCCGTCGTCGGTTGCGGGGTGCAGGGCCGCAGCAACCTGCTTGCGATGCTGACCCACTACACCGGTATCGCACGGGTGCAGTGCTATGATGTCGTGCCACAGGCGCTGGAGGCCTTTGTCGGGGAAGCCGAGACCAGGTATGACGGTGTCGAGTTCGTTGCCGCTGCCGGGCCACGGGCGGCCGTCGAGGGTGCCGACGTCGTCGTCACCGCCGGGCCCAGCCCGAAACACCCAAGCCCGTACCTGCGGGCGGATTGGCTCAAGCAGGGCGCAATGGCTGCGCCCGTTGACTACATGGGCGCCTGGGACGCGCAACTCGCCGTCGAAGTGGAGAAGTTGATCACCGACGACCACGCCCAGATGGACTACTACCGCTCGAAGGGCTACTTCGCCGACATCCCGCGACCATACGCCGACCTCGGTGAGGTGGTCGCAGGTCTCAAGCCGGGCAGGGAGTGCCCTGAGGAGCGCACCATGTCTATCTGCATGGGAATTGCCGTCGACGATGCGGTCACCGCAGGCCTGGTCTATGAGCGTGCCTGCGCCGCGGGCGTTGGTGCAGAACTGCCGCTCTAACACGCCGCTGCCGCCCCGGCGTCGACACCACGAGATCCAGTCTGCAGATGAGGTGCGAGGGTAGAGGAGGACCATAGGCCGATGAGTGAAGGCAACCACGCGGAAGTCAACACCCTGAAGCGTGAGCTGGCCGAGCGGGATGCCCAGATTGGGGCCGTGCGGGTCATCAGCGCCGCGCTTAGCCAGGTTACCATGGTCGAGGAACTGGTCCAGAAGGCGCTCGATGTCTCACTCGAGTGCGTTGGCGCAGAGGCCGGGTCGGTCATCCTCTACGATGCCGAGAAGGACAGACTCGTCTTCCGCTACGTCGTCGGTGAGGCGAAGGACACCCTCACCGGGATGGAGATGGAGCCCGCGAAGGGTATCGCCGGCGCCGTGTTCCAGAGCGGCGAAATCGACGTCAGCGAGGATGTGTTCTCTCGCAAGGAGCACGCCCGCGACGTCGAGGACAAGATAGACTACGCGACTAAGAACATGGTCACCGTGCCGCTGTTGAGCGCCGAAGGGCGAGCGATCGGCGTCATGCAGGTGCTCAACAAGACCGAAGGCATCTTCGACGACGCCGATGTCGCGATTCTCGATATCCTCGCGTCCCAGATCGCCGCCGCACTCGAGACCGCGCGCCTCCACGAGGAGGCGAGGCTCGGTGAGATCATGCGCTTCGTGGGCAATTTGAGCCACGACGTCAAGAACATGATGACGCCAATCCAGACAGGCGCCGAGACGCTCGACCTCATCGCGGAGGACACGTGGGCCGATGTCGACCGGGTTGTCGCCGAGGCGGGGGAGAGGGGACAGGAGTTCCAGGATGCCGTCATGATGCTGCGGGACCTCCTGCCCGAGATGACCGAGATGTTCAAGAGCGGCTGCGACGCGGTTCAGGTGCAGATGGCGGAGGTCTCGGCCGCGGTCAAGGGCATTGTCAGCGAGCCAACCTTCCAGCGTGAGAACATCAATAGTGTCGTTGACATGGTCGTGCCGATGCTCAATGTCATGGCNNGGCCCAGAAGCAGGGCGTGACACTCGCTCAGGAGGTCGCAGAGGACATCGAGCCGGCCGTGATGGATGCCAAGCTCATGTACAATGCCATCTACAACCTCATCAACAATGCTCTCGGCGCCTGCGGTGACGGAACGTCGATCACCACCCGCGCGCGCGTGATCGAGGAGGGCGAGTTCCCCGACGGGGCATTCCTCGAGGTCGCCGTCGCCGATACAGGCTCCGGCATGCCCGAGGAGGTTCGTCGCAAGCTTTTCACAGATGACGCGGTGAGCACCAAGGCGATGGGCACCGGGCTCGGAACGAAGATCGTCAAGAACGCCGTCGACGCGCACGGTGGCGTCGTGTGGGTTGAGAGCGTGATGGGCGAAGGCACGACCATCACCTTCCGGGTGCCTGTTGACGGCTCACCCGCTGCGCAAGAAGCCATGCGGCTGGCCGCCCAGAAGGCCGAGCAGGACGCCAAAGAGGAGTAGCCAACAGAATGCAGTTCACTTCCTTCAACCCGACCCGTATCCACTTCGGCGAGGGGATGTTCTCCCAACTCGGCCAGATTGCAGCCCCGTACGGAACGCGGGCAATGCTGGTCACCGGCCGCTGCGCCATGGAACGCTCCGGTCACCTGCAGAAGGCTCTGGACATGCTGGCGGCCGCCGGCATGGATGTCGAGGTCTTCAACCGCGTCCCGGCTAATCCGCCCCTGGGTCTCTGCGAGCAGGGGGCACTCGTCGCCCGCGAGTTCGGCGCGGAGTGCATCATCGCGCTCGGCGGTGGCAGCAGCATCGATGCCGCAAAGGCCATTGCCGTCGGAGCCACTCATGATGAGCCGCTCAAGTCATTCCTGTTCCCACGCGAGGACGGCACGAAGCCGAGCCCGACCGACGCCACGCTGCCGGTTGTGGCGGTGACATCGACTGCCGGCACGTCGTCCGAGATGACGCCCTTCGCGGTCATCAGCGTCTCTGAGACGCATGAGAAGACGGCCATCGCCGGACCCGCGGTCTACCCGAAGGAGGCCATACAGGACCCGGAGTTGACATACTCCGCCCCGGCCGAGGTAACCGCTGCCACGGGTGTGGACGTGCTCTGCCACTCGGTCGAGGGCTACATATCCACGGTCGCGACGCCGCTTGTGGATGCAATGGCCGAGCGCGCCATCGGCCTTGTCGGTCGCTCGCTTGCCGCCGCCGTGGCCGACGGGGGCAACACGCAGGCCAGACGTGACATGATGCTCGGCGACTGCTTCGCGGGGTACGTGCTCTCGCAGACCGGCGGCAACATCATGCACGCCGTGGAGCACCCCATGAGCGGCCACCACCCCGATATCGCCCACGGCGCGGGGCTGGCCTCCGTCCTCGTGGGGTGGGCGCGCATGATGTGGGAGCGCGATACCGGCAAGTTCGCATTCATCGCGCGAGCGCTCGGTGTCACCGATTGCGATGATGCCGCAGCCGCCTCCAGGGCCCCGGATGCACTTCAGAGCCTGCTTGAGTCGGTCGGCCTGAGCATCAGACTGCGCGAGTTGGGCATCGCCGAAGAGATGCTCCCGACGCTCGTCGATGATGCGCTCAGATACATGGGCGGAGCCGTCGCGAAAACCCTCGGCGGCGCAACCCGTGCCGACCTGCTCGACCTGCTCAGGGCGAGTTACTGATGACCCCCGCGCAGGCGTGCTGCCGGCCGCGTCGGACTCTCGCGGCGGAGAGTTCTCTCGTGGGGTTAGGGGTCCGCACCGGGCAGGAGATCGAGCTATCCATCGGTCCCGCCCCGGCCGGCAGCGGCATCACGATTGAGCGGACCGACATCGGGTCCGCATGGCCTGCCGACCTCGAGCACGCTCTCCCGTTACCCGCATGCAGCTCGATCGGCGACGAGACCGGCCGCGTAGACTTCGTCGAGCACCTGATGGCTGTGCTGTGGGCTGAGAGCATCACTGATGCCCATTTGCGGCTTGACGGTCCCGAGGTGCCGCTCTTCGACGGCAGCGCGACCCCGCTGTTGGCCATGCTACGCGCGGGCGGCATCGAGACCCTTCCCGACTCTGTTGATGCTCTTGTGCCGGAGGAACCTATCTTCCATATTGGGGATGACCGGGCGCTTGCCGTGCTGCCGGCCGACGCCCCCAGGTTCGGCTACTGCCTGGTGCACCCCCACGAGTTGGTCGGGCACCAGTTCGCGGAGTTCGATCCCTCGCGGGAGCTGTTCGAGGAGGTCGTAGCGCCGGCACGCACATTCGCGACCTGGGACGAGCTGCAGGCGCTGCAGGGCGCCGGGATGATTGCGGCCGGCAGCGAGGACAACTGCCTGGTTGTTCACGATGACCACTACTCCGCGGAGCCCTTCGCGGGCAACGCGATGGCGCGCCACAAGATTGTGGACCTCATCGGCGACCTCTATCTGCTGGGAAGACCACTGCGCGCGCATGTTATCGGCTACCGGACGGGCCATGCCGACAACCGAGCGTTGGCGCGGCTGATCCTGGACACATGCGGATGAACGGCCCGGCGGCACGAGAGGGCTCGGCATCATGCGGCCCCACAGCCGCAAGCGTGATGCACATACGAGAGGAGTACTGAAGATGTCAGAAGAGTTGGCAATCAACGGCGGTCCAAAGACGGCGACTGAGCCGTTCCCAAACACCAGTATGGCCGCGGGGCGCGACCTGGGCGAGGAGGAGATTGCACTCGTCTCCGAGGTGATCCACAGCGGCAAGATGTTCCGGTACTCCGGGTCTATGGTCGAGCAGTTTGAGCAGGAGTACGGCGAGTACCTGGGCATCAAGCACGTGCAGGCGGTCTCGTCGGGCACCGCATCACTGCATACCGCGGTCGCCGCTCTGCAGCTGGACCCCGGCGACGAGATCATCACCACCCCCGTCACTGACATGGGCACCTACATCGGGATCGTGCAGTGCTGCTGCATCCCGATCTTCGCCGATCTCGACCGGCTGACGCTCAATATGAACCCGGAGGCGATTGAGCAGCGCATCACGGATCGCACTCGCGCGTTGCTGGTGGTTCACCTGTTTGGTCAGCCGTGCCGGATGGATGAGATCATGGATATCGCCCGGCGCCACAACCTCTACGTCGTCGAGGACTGCGCACAAGCGCACGGGGCGACATACGACGGTCAACCCGTCGGCACATTCGGTGATATCGGCTGCTTCTCGCTCCAGCAGAGTAAGCAGATCACCGCCGGCGACGGCGGCATTGTTGCCACCAACGATGACGAGTTCTATGTGCGCATGCGCGATTTCCACGACAAGTACTACGATCGCACCGGCCGCACGGAGGAGCGGATCGTCCAACGCATCGGCATCAACTACCGCATGAACGAGGTCACCGGCGCCGTGGCGCTTGCCCAGTGCCGCAAGCTGCCGAGTATCCTCGAACGCAGGCGCGCGTCGGCAGACCATCTCATCAGGCTGCTCGAGCAGATCGAGGGCATCAACCCTCCGTACATGTACCCGAAGACCACGGGGCACTCGTGGTGGCGCTTCCCGTTCACCATCGACGAGGACCTTCTCGGTGTCGACAGGCCCACGTTTGCCCGTGCTATCGCCGCGGAGGGGATGCCGTTCTCGACCGGCTACGGCGGCGGTACACCGATGGTGGCGACTCCCTGCATCGCCAACCATGTGGCATACGGGGACTCCGAGTTCCCGTGGGAACCGCCCTACGGGCGAGACCCGCAGTACGATGTCAACGACTACCCCGGGGCCCTCTGGGGCCAGGAGAGCATCTTCACAACGGGGTGGACCGAGGGGCACACTGTCGAGCATGCCGAGTTGATCGGCGAGGGCATCCGCAAGGTCGCCGAGTATTACCGATCGCGGAAGTGACCGGGGTCACGATGCTTGAGACCAAACAGGCGGAGCGTCAGATGCTCCGCCTGTCGGATTTCCCGGACACGGGGCCGTGCGCGGGCGGCGCGGATGTGCTATGCTACATGTCCCCGACAGGGAGCATGCCAGAACGCATCGGGAGAGGACGCGATGAGCAAACGCATCGGTATCGGCCTGGTTGGCTTCGGGTTCATCGGCAAGGTGCACACACTTGCATACAGGAGCATCCCGCTCTACTTCGATCCATGCCCGGTGGAGCCGGTGCTCGTGGGAGTGTGTACGAGCCGACCCGAGACGGCGCAGAAGGCCGTCAGAACCGGCGGCTTCGAGTTCGGCTGCAATGCACTGGAAGAGCTCCTGCAGCGTGACGATATCGACGTCATCGATGTCTGCACCCCCAATCAGATGCACAAGGAGCAGGTCATCGCCGCCCTGGAGGCCGGCAAGCACGTCTACTGCGACAAGCCGCTCACGGTGACGCTGGCCGACGCGATGGAGATTGACGCCGCCGCGCGCAGCAAGCCCGAGCTGCACCACGGGATGGCCTTCCACTGCCGCTTCATCCCGGCAGTCATGCGCGCGAAGCGAATGATTGATGCGGGCTTTCTGGGCCGCGTGTACCACTTCCGCGCTACCTACTACCATGCCGGCTACACGGATCCGGGACGACCGATATCGTGGCGACTGAGCAAGGAGGCCGGTGGTGGGGCGTTGTCCGACCTGGGCAGTCACATCATCGACGCAATGATGCACCTGCTGGGCGGCTTCTCGCGTGTGCGGGCCTCCATGGAGACGTATATCCCCGAGCGCCCGGTATCGAAGGGTTCGGCCGAAACAGTGCCCGTGGAGGTGGATGACTACGTCTGCATTGAGGCGGAACTGGCGCAGGGCGGCAGAGGCCTGATCGAGGCGTCCCGCTTCGCGACGGGCACTCAGGATGGGTTCGGTTTCGAGATCTATGGGGAGAAGGGGTCGCTCAGGTTCGACATGATGGACGCGAATTACCTCTACGCCTACGATGACACCGTGCCGGGTGATGAGCTTGGCGGCATGCGCGGATACACGCAGATTGAGTGCGTCCAGCGCTACCCGGCGCCATCGGCGCTGCCCTCACCGAAACTCCCCGTCGGCTGGGTGCGTTTCCACATCCAGAGCATCTACGATTTCCTCAGTGCCCTTGCCGAAGGGCGCTGCGGCAGCGCCACGCTCTTCGACGGCATACGGGTTCAGACCGTTGACGATGCGGTGCGCCGGAGCGCGGGTGACGGGCGCTGGGCCGACGTGAACACGCCCGCATAGTCCCGCGTCGAGACAGGGGTGGGCCGCACAACGATGGATGAGAAGAGCATGAAGGACGTGGCATCCGAAGTCGATGCCAGGGGAATCACAATAGACCGCGTCGGCATACGCGACCTGCACCTGCCGGTTCGCATCCGTGCCCGTGACGGTGGCTACGCACGCGTACTGGGGCGCGTCGACGCGGCGGTCGAGTTGCCGGGCATCCAGCGCGGCACGCACATGAGCCGCTTTGTCAACACGTTGAGCGAGTGGAGCAAGCAACCGGTCTCGGTCATCGAGATCGAGCACACGCTGCGGGCCATGCTCGAGCGCTTCGCTGCCCCCGCCGCCGAAGTGGTGCTGCAGTTCAAGTACTTCCTGGCGAAGCAGGCGCCGGCCTCGGGTCGCGTCAGCGAACTGGATTATGATTGCGCCTTCGAGGGCAGAATCAGCAGTGAAGGCTTCCGCTTTGTACTCGGGGCGTCGGTCCCGATCATGACACTTTGCCCGTGCTCGAAGGAGATATCCGAGCGCGGGGCGCACTCCCAGCGCGCAACGCTGTCGGTGCGTGTGAACGCCCGACCCGGCGTCATCCTCTGGCTTGAGGAGCTTATCCCGCTGCTCGAACAGCAGGGGAGCTGCGAGATCTACCCGCTACTCAAGCGCGCGGATGAGAAGGTGGTCACAGAGACGGCCTACGACAACCCGAAGTTCGTCGAGGACGTCGTGCGCGACACCATCGTTGCACTGCGCGGCATCCCGGGTGTCATCGGGTGCTCGGCGGAGTGCGAGAGCATGGAATCTATCCACAATCACACGGCGTATGCATACGCGGAGCATGGTGAGTTGTAGATGCTGCAGACAGTCATCGCGATCGTGATCGTCGGTGTTGGAGTCGCGCTGCTCTGGCGCGTGATCGGCTTCTTCCGT
>DPJP01000008.1:0-5293 GCA_003542955.1 Armatimonadota bacterium | reverse complement strand
GCCCGAGGATGAGCCCATCGAGCCCGTCGAGCCGGAGGGCGATGTTGCGGGCGATGGGCTCGTCTACATGTACGCGGGCCGGTTCGTGCGCCCGGCCGCGCGGCGTGCGATCGGCTCGATTCCGCGCGACCGCGCCTTTGATCTGACAACAGACGCCGAACTCGACCCACGCGACTTCGCGCAGCAGGTCGTCTACGTTACACTCATCGACCTGTACAAGGACGGTCTCGTTCAGTTCCGGCTGACAGCCAGACAACCGACCTTCATGCCGCCCTTCCCGCACAAGTCCTGGGAACTGCGCGTGAGGCAACTCGACGCATTCGGCGGCAGCCCGCTTCGCGACAGCCTGAACGTCTCCTTCGAGATGATCTACAAGAAGCAACTGGCGAGGGCCCGGAGAGCGGGAGAGGACAACGTCACCGAGGACCACCTCTGGGTGACGCTGGACGAGCTTGTCGAGCATGCGCTCAAGGCGATCCGCCAGGAGATGAGCTTCTGGGAGAAAGGCTCCGTCTACTCGGACCTGCGCAACTACATCGGCATCGGGCTGACCGCTCAACGCTTCCTCACGCCTCCACCGCAGGAGACCTGGCTGGACCGCATGCGCCGCAAGAGCCCGTCCATCAACCCGATCGCGATGACGACTCACCAGTTGGAGGACAGGGCGGCGAAGCTGCAATCGTCGATCGAGGCCTTCAGGAAGCGTTTTGCATCTCCCGCCGCGTGCGAGGACCCCACCTGGCCGTCCGGAGAGGTCGATCCGGGACTGCTGAGCCCGACCTGCCCGCTCGATGACCTGCCGCTGGACGATTGCCTGCAGGTCAGCATCTACGAGACACTGATCTCGATCCGTCAACTGGAACCCAGCGGAGAGGCCGGTATATAGGCAATGAGCAGAACCGAACTGGTCGAGTGGATTGTCATCATCGGGACCATCGTCGCCTGGTGGCCGCGTATCTTCCTTGGCTACGACCCGTTGTGGTACCACATACTCATCTACTACGTCTCCCTGCCGGTGCTCGTCATTATTCTCGTGCGCCGGTTCCGCGCCAATGAGGCCGGTTTCCGCGTCAGTGAGGAGATGCTCAAAGCCCAACGCGGGGGGCGGCCTGTTGACATCAGTGAGGCCGCAAGCCGACAGAAGCCCGACCGCGGCAAGCGCGACAGCAAGAAGGGAACCCGGTAGAATCAAGCTGCCAGCCCATGCCAGAACTCCCCGAAGTTGAGACGATCCGCAGAGACCTCCACGCACACCTGTGTGGCAGCACCATACATGGATTGAGCGTTGTTCACCCCGGTGTGGTCCTCGGCACGCCTGAGACGTTCACTGACGCAGTTGTCGGCCGTCGGATCGTCGGTAGCGGGCGACGGGGCAAGGTAATGTGGCTTGACCTTGAAGACGGCCACGCCATCGCCATCCATCTTCGCATGAGCGGTCAGGCGCTGCTCGTCGACGAAGGTGCACCCAGACCACCCCACACCCACTTGATCGCTGATCTCGGCGGCCGCCGCGCGCTGCTCTATGTCGACCCCCGCCGTTTCGGTAGGCTCGAGATCATCGACCCCTGCGCCCCGCAGGCTTCCGTGCTGCTGCGCAACATCGGGCCGGACGCACTCTCGGCCGACCTGTGCGCCGAGACCTTGCGCACGGCGGCGGCCGGCCGTCGTATCGGCATCAAGCAGTTCCTGCTCGACCAGAGGTTCATCTCCGGCATCGGGAACATCTACGCGGCAGAGATACTCCATCGTGTGCCCCTGGGCCCTGCCACTCCCGCCGGTCGTGTGACGCGTGCTGAGATGGAGCGTATCCTCGAGCAGACGCATGCAGTACTCGGCGAAGCGATCGCCGCGTGTGGAACGACGCTCGCGGATGCGCGCTACCGGTCGGCGCTGGGGCGCAGCGGGGAGTTTGCCTGTATGCTCAGGGTCTACGGCCGCGAGGGTGAGCCATGCCGGACGGAGGGGTGCACGGCGCGGATTCAGCGGCGGACGAGTGGCGGGCGCAGCACGTATCTGTGCCCGGCCTGTCAGCGGGCCGGCCGGCGTCGTCGTGCGTGATGAGCACCTGAGGTCGCGACGCAGACAGAGAAGAAGGGCCACGGCAGCAATGCCGTGGCCCTGTGCGTCCGTGAAAACCGTATGCGCGGAAACGCTACTCGATGTCGACCTTGGCTCCGGTCGATATCTCCTCGGCCTTCTTCGCACGGATGGTGAGAATGCCGTCGGAGAACTTGGCGCTTACGGCATCGGGAGCGATGTCGACGGGCGTCGGCAAGGTGCGGGAGAAGGCTCCGTAGCGGATCTCGCGGCGGTAGTAGCCCTCCTCCTCGACTTCCTTGTTCTCCTTGCTCTCACCGCGGATGCTGACGGCATTCTTCTCGGCGTGAACCTCGATGTCGGCCTTCGTCACACCCGGCAGTTCGGCGCGGATGACAACCTCGTCTTCGGTCTCATACATCTCGACCGGGGGCCCGAAGCCTGTCTCGGACTCCCGGAGCATGGAGAGATGCATGGGGGCGGAGATCGCCATGTCGTTGAGCACGGAGTTCATCCGGTCGAACAGACTGGGCAGATCCTGTCTGCGGCGCCAGCGAATCATCGACATTGTTGTGTCCTCCTCATTGCGTCTATTGCNNTTGCGGCGCTATGTTAAGCTGTATGCAAACAGCAAACTTGAGTGTCATGCTGTCATGCATTATAACAACCCGCGCTAATGCTGTCAAGTGGCGCTCGTAGGAATCACTCCTGGCGACTTCGTCGACAGCACGGGTCGAAATACGGCAGCAGTCTGTGCCGTTGGCGACGCACGGCCTCCGCGCGACCACACCCACGAGCGCGAGGCTGGCATCCGGGCAGGGAGTCCCAATACGCACGATCTATGCGTGGCTCCCGTACTGGCCCGCGAATTGCTGCCGATGTGTACGTGTGCACCTTGTGTTCGCCAGGCAATGACCTCGGCCAAAAAAGCTGCAACAAACTGCGTCAAGAGATAGTCGGAGAATGACGATGACTATACGGTTGGACGCGCACGGCGGTTGCATGCAGTTTTCACTGGATCACTCATCAACTGTGGCATGTAGTAGATTTGCCTTGACAGTTGCCGGCATGCCGGATATGATGACACGTGATGGTTGTGCGAGTGTTCGTGCGAGAGCGGGGATGGAGGCGTACAGGAGCTATCACACGCCCGGGAAGAGGCTCATCGTGTCGCGCTCATTGCTCCTAATCACAGTCACTGTGCTCCTGGCGGTTGCGGCAGCCGGGCCGGCTCTCTGTGAGTCGGCTGACGCCATCTATCTCGAATCGCTGTGGCCGACACACCAGCGTCTCGGGGGGGCGTCGGGGATGCTGGCCGGCACCGCCGACGGAGCGGCCACGCCGAACCTTCACCAGTACGATTTCGAGTTCGCGCTCAGCGAGAATCTCGATCTGCAGCGCAACTTCAATCGAACTGCCGTCACGCAGGACCTCATGAACGGGGCCTTCCCACTGGCCGTTGGCTTTGTCGAGAAGACGACGACGAAGCTCGATTGGTCGCCATTCGCGCGGAGCAGTTTCTTCTACAACGACACCGTTACGGACACCAAGAACTTCCAGGACATTCTCATGAACTCGACGCAGAGCACCGCCATGGGCTTCTCACAGGGCTTCGGCGGCGGCGCGTCAGCATCGAGCATGAGCTTCTCGCGCACCGTGAATGTCACCAACGAGCCGCTCAAGCCCGAGTTGCGGAGCCAGGTTGAGAAGTTCGACTTCGCTTCCGGGCTGTCCGAGGGTTGGGACTTCAAGATGCACTTCTACAACACTGAGGACAACCGCACGGGCGGCTACTACCAGCGCGACTACGCGGCAGCTCTGCAGGCGCCGATGTCCGGAGGCACCGGCTCGCTGTCGATGGCCGGTCTGCGCACCGTCGCCAACGACGTTGAGACGAAGAGGTGGACTTTCGATGTCGTCGCGCCCTTTGCGGTGCGCGGAGGCAAGGCATTCGCCGAGCACCATATCGACTACCAGCCCGGCGGGAAGAATTTCGACAAGCACATTGTGACCAAGTTCGGGGCCCCGCTTGGCTTCTTCGGGGCCCAGGGCACTATAGAGCACACGATCGATGAGGTCCTCAAGGCTGCGGCACTCACCGAGACCAGGACCACAGTTCTCACAGCGCCGTTCACAATCGATGGGAAGCAGATCGGGCACACCGAGACACTCACCAGTGTAACATCGAACGGCACGAAGACCGACACCTTCCGCACCGACCTGTCGGTCCCCATCGAGGGCGGGCGTGCGACGCTGGAACGTGTCGTCACCAGCAAGCCCATCGGCGATGATGAGGAGTGGAAGCAGAAGCAGACGGTCATCAAGACGCCAAAGCTCGAGATCGGGGACTTCGGCCAGCTCTCGGCTCAGCGGAAGACTGTCGAAATCGTCGGCGAGAAGACGACTGAACTCGACACCGTCAACTTCAGTGCCACGCCGCTCAAGCCGCTGACGCTCGAGGCAATGTGGGTCCTGCAGGACGACACGACGACGGCAGCGGTGAAGACTCAGCACCTCGATGGACGCTGGAAGCTCGGCGGCAACTCATCGCTTGTCTACAACTACCAGGAGCAGGAGGTTATCGACGCGGCGCCGACCACCGCGCGCCGCCTGACACTCCAGACGCAGCACGGTCAGAGCCTGCAACTGAGTGCCGGGTATATCACGTATGGCGCTGAGGGTACCGAGACTGACCCCGCCGCCAAACTCGGCGTGGTGCTCGGCAAGCCAGAGCACATCCAGATGACGGCTACGTACGCCGAGTATGACGAGAGCAAGTTCACTACGCTCGGCGAGGAACCCAATGTGAGCCTGACGCTCAAGCACAGCCCGGCTGCCGACAAGAGCATCCAGCTGACCTTCGCCGATCAGCCGGGGCGGTCGGAGCCGGAGCGCGGAATCAACGTCGGGTTCGGCGCCCTGGGGGGGACACTCACCTTAGGGTACTCGCAGAATGGCCTCGGCCTGGACAAGAAGGTGCGCCTCGCCGACGTCTACAACGCCGAACTCAAGAGCAAGGTGTTCGGAGGGCTCGATCTGGACCTCGGGCTGCGGCTGTGTGACTTCGATGAGGTTGACGCGGATTCAGAGCAGCACTACAGGCTGGGTCTCAGCGGCGGGGACGAGAACCGCGGCGGCAAGCTGACCTTCGCCTACAAGTCCGGGGAGTGGCTGTGGCCTGACGAGAAGAAGGCCCAGACGATGCCCGCATCCGTGCTCGACCTGAGCTACTCGCGGAGTTGGCAGGGCCGGGGAC
>DPJP01000009.1 GCA_003542955.1 Armatimonadota bacterium | reverse complement strand
CGCCTCGACGGCCATCTCCGGCGCGAGCGGGAAGAGCGTAGTGCCCAGCTGCATGAGCTTGTGGTGCTCATCCTGGAGCTCGAGCATGCGGCACGCCACCGTCATGATGAAAACCGCGTCAAGCCCGCCCTGGCAATGGGCCACCAGTTCGAGGGCCTCGGTCGGGTTCTCACGCCGCAAGGCGAGCTTTGCCAGCTCTATACGCGCCCGGCCGGCGAACGGGGTTCTCTGCGTCAGCCACCAGAGCAACTGCTCCGCCGTCGGCTCATTGCCGGCGGCCAGCTCGGTCAGGGCCAGCGTGAACCACGCCTCATCGTCGTGCCGGTCGCGCTTCGTTGCGGCCTGCAGATGCTCGCGGGCCTCATCAAACAGGCCGCGCCGAAGCGCTATGAGGCCGAGCCCGAGATGTGCCCCGGCGTGGCCCTCATCGGCGCTCAGCGCCTGCCGGTAGCGGTCCTGGGCGGCCATCAGGTCGTNNCCCGCGCAGGCGAGCTCGTCGGGGGTGTGCGGCTGCTCGGGGCTGTTACGGGGGCCGGCGGCCAACTCGATCGGCCGCATGCGCGCGTTGATCACCCCGGGTGAGAAGCGGAGCAGCTCCCGGCCGTCGCGGCACAGCGTCACGACAGGCGCGTCGGCGCCGCCGGGCAGCGCCACCTCCGCGGAGAACGGCTCTCCCGGCATCAGGTTCACCTCGGCGGCGTCGAGGCTGCCACCGTCGCGCTCGACGCTCAGCTGGGTGCGCCCGATCTCGTGGGCGGCGACACCGGCAATCGAGAGCCGATCCGCGACGACACTGCAGTTCACTGCGACATGCTGGTTAGCGTACTGGTAGCCGCCAATCCCGGAGACCGGGTACCAGAGCTCCTCCCACTCGACGTTCTCGTGCGCCCCGAGGAAGTCGAAGGTGGCCTGGTCGACGAAGCGGCCGCTCTGCAGCTCGACATACTGCCCGTCGTCATCGGTGAGCAGGTCGACCCAGATCATGCCGTCATCCGCGGTGCCCCAGGTGAAGAACTTCTTCCCGAAGTGGATGCGATGGTCGGACCAGTGCACCAGCCCGCGGTCGGAGTTCTCATAGTAGCAGCCGAAGAAGTCCTCCGCGGAATCGAGGCAGAAGATATCGTTCGCTATCTCGTGATTGCGGTACCAACTCAGGTCGCGGCCGTCGAGCACTGGATACTCGTGGTCGCCGTGTGAGGTGCGGACGCGGGTCGCAGGCAACACCAGGTGCAGGTCATCGGTCGCCGGCACCGCGGAGTTGGACCAGAAGTAGTGCCGCTGCCGGTAGGGCATCGGGTTGTGGAGGACCACGCGCTGGCGCAGACGAGCCTCCCCCGGCACCAGCCTGAGCTCGACGCACCAGCGCATCCGGCTGAGGCGGTCGGTCGCGCCAAAGGCGATGCGCGCACCGCCGTCCTCATCACTCTGGATCAGCCTGGACATGACCGGCGAGACCGTGACGCACGTGTGCCCCTGGGGGAAGTTGAACTCCACGCCGCCGGAGATCCACGCCCCGCGGCGCGCCACGAATCCGTACTTCACGACGTTGTTGCGGTAGAATACCTCGCAGCCGCGGAGCTTGTCATAGAGCGAATACAGATGGCCGCCCAGTTGTGGGAGGACGGTTGCGCGGAGGTACTCGTTCTCCAGGTGCAGCGCGCGGTAGGTCTCGGCCCGGCGCGGCCCGGGCATGTCATCGAGCAGTGGATACGGGTATACGGCGCCCATCCCGGTGCGATGCAGCGGCGGGTAGGGGTTCTCCGGGCCGAGCACATAGGTGTCTATCTGTATCTGGTCTTCCCACGCCTCAACACTCATTCGCAGACTCCCCGGTCGGGTTGCGGAGGCTCCCGGCGCCGGGGGTGTCTTGGCATCGGGGGCATCCCATGGCATACTGAGTGCGGTGCCACAGGGAAGTTGACTGCGGCGGGGTCGGATTCCTCCTGCGGCAAAGACGCGGGAGCCTCCGTATGACCGGCTGNNAATTCATTTTTGCTCCCTTGTCATGTCGCTATCCCCCCTGAGATTGGCCAAAAATGAGTTTTCAAGACCTGACCCCAGCCGTAGAGCAAGCACCGGGAGACTGAGTGATGCCGAGGGTTGCGCTGCAGTACGGACATGGTGAGGTGGAGTTCAGCATACCCGACGGGCGCCTGCTGGGAGAGTTGCGGCCTGCCGCCCCAAAGCAGATCTCAGACCCGTACGCGGAGAGCCTGCGGGCGCTGGCTTCGCCGCTGGGCTCTCCACCGCTCGGGGAGCTGTGTCAGGCCGCATCGACGGCGCTCGTGCTGACGGTGGACTTCACGCGGCCCTCTCCCCGGCCACTGCTCGAGCCGCTCTTAGATGAGCTTGCCTCACACGGCATCAAGGCGGATATCGCCATCGCCGCGGGCCGCCACCGCCCGATGACAGATGCGGAGTTGCACGCACACCTCGGCGAGCGGATCGTCTCCTGCCATCGCATCATCCTCCACAATTCGTTTGACGCCGCGGCGCATATCGAGCTTGGCGTGACCTCGCGCGGGACGCCGATCAGGGTCAACCGCTGCATCTTCGACTATGACCTGGTGCTCGCCGTGGGCTCGATCGAGCCGACCTACATGCCGGGCTTCTCGGGCGGGCGAAAGATGCTGCTGCCGGGCATGGCATGGCACGAGTCAGTGGATGCGAATCACTACCTGATCACGCAGCCGGGCACCGGCGCCGGCATCCTCGCTGGTAACCCGATGAGCGAGGACATGGAGGAGTTCGCGCGGGAGCTGCCGCTGCATTTCATCCTCTACGGGGTCATCGGCCCCGAAGACGAGATTGCGGCCATCGTCGCCGGGGACAGGCACGTTGCGCACAGGGAGGGCTGCCGGCTGTCCGGCGGTATCTTCCGGGTGCGCAGTCCGCGCGCGGGGATCGTGATCTCCTCGGTGGGCGGCCATCCGTATGACTGCGACCTGGTGCAGGGGAAGAAGGCGATCATACCGGCATCGGCGCTGGTCGAGGACGGCGGAGCGATCATCATCGTCGCGGAGGCGCCCGAGCGCTGGGGCGCGGAGGCCGTGTTCTCGGAGTGGCTCCTGCGCTACAGCCCGGAGGAGGTGCTGCGGCGGGCCTCAGACAGGGCGCAGTTCAGCCTGGGCGCGCATGGGGCGAGGATTCTGGCGAAGCCGATCGTCGAGCAGGGCGTGCGGGTGATTGTCCTGACCAACCCTATGCTCGCCGAGGACCTCCAGGACAGCTTCGTCGACGCCACGGCGGAGCCGGAGCAGGCGCTACGGTGGGCGGTGGAGCACGCCGGAGAGGCCGCGACGGTGCTGGCTGTTCACAAGGCGCGGCGTCTTATTGCGGAGCCGGCGCCCTGAGGCCGTCGCGGACGCCGACCCACTCCTCGATGGCCCGAATGGCGGCCGGAGCGCCGCCGTAATCGCGGATTCTGCAGCCCAACTCGGCGGCGACCGGGGCGTACTCGTCGTGCCGCTCGACAACATCGCACAGCCACCCCGGACGTGCCTGGTTGTGCTCCCCCATGACGCCGGCCCCGGCTCGCGCAACCTGGCGGGCGTTGTAGCGCCGCTCGAAGATCGGCCCCGGGAAGACAATCAGCGGCACGCCATAGAGCAGCGACTGCGTGATGGTGTTGTGCCCCCCGTGGCAGATGGTCCAGTCACAGTGCGGGAGGAGAGTCTCCGCGGGAACATAGGGCCAGAACTCGACGCCGTCTTTGACAGAGAACTGCTCGATGCTCTGGGCCCCGACAACGCACTTGAGCGGGCCGTCGGGCGGGAAGACGCGGGGCAGGAGCCGCCGCAGCTTCGAGAGCGACACCGAGCCCGTGCCGACATAGACGAACACATAGCGGCGGTCCGGCTCAATCGGGAACCGCGAGCACATCGAGGGCTGGATGGATCCGAGCAGGTGCCCCACGTAGCGGACATCGTGGCGATCGGGGCTGATCTCTTCGAGCGCGGGGATCGAGGGGACGATCTTGAGGACCTCCTCGGAGAAACACAACTCCTGCGGGGGGACGCCCGCAAGCCCGTGATCCCGCAGCACCGGCTCGACCGCCGCGCAGACGCGCCGCCATGCCCATGAGCCGACACCGTCGGTCGCGATGCTGGCATAGGTTGTGATCATGGGGATGCGGGCGACCGCGGCGGCGATGTAGGCGCCGGGGTCAAGCTCGGTGAGCATGGCATCAGCGCCGAACTGGTCCGCGGCATCCAACTCGGCACGCACAAGGGCACGGAGGTACGTCTCGCGCGCCATGCCGGCCATCACCAGCAGGCTCCAGAGGCTCCCGATCTGCCCGCCCGCCCGGACGGGCAGGACAATCCGCTGGGAGCGCTTCACAAGCGCCCGCGATACCGGCGATGGCAGGCCGAAGACGCGCGGCAGGGGCATCGAGTGGACATCGCGACCGCGCCGGCGCAGGGCTTCCTCCTGGGGGCCGGAGGCGCAGAATGCCACCTGGTGACCGGCGGCCTCGGCGGCCTCGGCAAGCGCAAGACTGCGCGTCAACCCGCCCCATGTCTCAATAGGCGGGGAGAAGACGGGAATGAGCAATCGCATAGGTCGGCCATCACCTGGCTGACATCGCACATGAGATCGATGCGCCCCGCTACTCGCGAAACCGCCCGAGCCGGGGGAAGACGGCGCCTACGCGCCGGTGGTAGGTCTCATACTGCTCGCCGAACGTGGCCCGGAGGTAGTTCTCCTCGGCCCCGATCAGCGCACGGAAGATCAGGTACATGAACACGGGTATCGTCAGGCCCGGGAGGGAGCGAAGCATGAGCACGATGCCGGGCATGATCAGCACGATGAAGACGGCATATATGGGGTGCCTGACGTAGGCGTAGACACCATCGGTCACAAGTCGTCCGGCGCTATACGCGCGATGCAGCGCGTTGAGCGACACGACCCATAATAGCACGCCGAGGGCCACCAACACAACGCCGCAGCCTGTGGCGACCGGTGCGGGGATGAACTCCATCCGCGTCGACGGCAGCAGCGCGCGGTGGATGATGATGACCAGCGCCGAATACGCAAGCGTCAGCAGGGTGAATGCGGGTCCTATCCCCCAGCGGCTCATGGATGCTCCCCACGTGTACCCGCTACGCGATCGAGTTGTGCCATGGCGGGACTATTCCGGGACCGCGGGCGGGCACCTGCGCCGGCGGGAGGTCGCGTGTGCGACTATGCTGCGTGGGTGCACTCCGGCAACCGGGCCTCACGAGACAGCGAGGCGGCACCTTGCGCTGTACCGAGTCTGTCTCTCCCGCATTTCCAGCCTGGGCCTGTGCCGCTTCCGCCGCACGGCAGAAGCTGTTCATCGGCAGTCCGTACCCGGTTCACCTATCCCGCTCAATCTCATCGCCCGAGCTTCTGCTTCAGTTGCTGTAGGAACTGCTCATCCTGCGGAGAGACATACATGCCCGCCTGCTTCATGCCCATCAGCCTAGCGTGCGCTTTCTGCCACCAGTCGAAGGCCTCGCCCATTCCAGTCAGCTCTGCCATGGCGCCCATCCGCCAGTACGAGACCCACAGGTCGCGCTGCCACTCCGCGTTGCCGGGGTCTCGGGAGGCTGAACGCTCTCGAATCTGCAGCGACGTCTCATACGACGACAGCGCACCGCACAGGTCACCCTGAGACAGACGGACGTCCCCGATACGCTCATGGCTCACCGAGAGGTCGCGCTGCCAGACCGCGTTGCCGGGGTTACGGGCGCCTAACCCCTCTCGAATCTCCAGCGACGCCCCATACGACGACAGCGCACCGCAAAGGGCGCCCTGAGCACGACGGACGTCCCCGACCTTGCTATGGCTGAGCGCGAGGTCGCGCTGCCAGACCGCATTCCCAGGGTCCTGGGCGGCTAACCGCTCTCGAACAGCCAGCGACGCCTCATGCGACGACAGGGCACCGGACAGGTCACCCTGAGCAAGACGGACGTCCCCGATACTATCATGGATCACCGAGAGGTCGCGCTGCCACCCCGCGTTCCCGGCGTCCTGGGCGGCCAATCGCTCTCGAACCTCCAGCGATGCCTCATACGCGGCCAGCGCTCCGGCGAGGTCGCCTTGAGCCAGCCGGACGTCCCCGACACGATCATGGCTCACCGAGAGGTCGCGCTGCCAGCCCGCATTCACGGGGTCCTGGGAGGTTAGGCGCTCTCGAACAGCCAGCGACGCCTCATACGCGGCCAGCGCCCCGGCAGAGTCGCCGTGAGCCACGCGAACGTCCCCGATACGATCATGGCTCATCGAAAGGTCGTGCTGCCAGCCCGCATTCCCAGGGTCCTGGGAGGTTAGGCGCTCGGCAACAGCCAGCGATGCCTCATACGCGGCCAGAGCCCCGGCAGGGTCGCCCTGAGCCAGACGAACGTCCCCGATACGATCACGGCTCACCGACAGCTCGCGCTGCCAGCCCGCATTCCCAGGGTCCCGGGAGGCTAAGCGCTCCAGTATCTCTCGGCACGCCTCATACGACGACAGCGCACCGGACAGGTCACCCTGAGCCAGACGGACGTCCCCGATCTTCACCTGGTTCACCGACAGGTCCCGCTGCCAGCCCGCGTTTCCAGGGTCCTGGGAGGCTAACCGCTCGGCAACAGCCAGCGACGCCTCATACGCGGCCAGAGCCCCGGCAACGTCGCCCTGACCCAGCCGGACGTCCCCGATCCTGATGTGACCCACCGACAGGTCGCGCTGCCAGCCCGCATTTCCAGGGGCCTGGGAGGCCAAGCGCTCTTCAATCTCCAGCGACGCCTCATACGCGGCCAGAGCCCCGGCAAGGTCGCCCTGAGCCAGATGGACGTCGCCCACCTTGCGGTAACTCGTCGAGAGGTCTTGCTGCCACCCCGCGTTGCCGCGGCCCTGGGAGGCCAAACGCTCCAGTAGCTCTCGGCACGCCTCATACGACGACAGCGCGCGGGACAGGTCACCCTGAGCACGACGGACGTCGCCGATACGATCATGGCTTACCGACAGGCCGCGCTGCCAGCCCGCATTCCCAGGGTCCTGCGCGGCTAACCGCTCGACAACAGCCAGCGACAACTCATACGACGACAACGCACCGGGCAGGTCGCCCTGATCCAGACGGACGTCCCCGGTACGCTGATAGCTGGCCGTGAGATGATGCTGCCACCGCGGGTTGCCGGGGTCCTGGGAGGCTAAACGCTCCATTGTCGTGTGCACCGATTCAAGCAGGGCCAGCCTCGTGCCGAGACCAGTGTCGTTCTCAATGACGTCGAGTAGGCGGAACATGAAGCGCTCAGCGACACCGGCGAGAGTACCATCCGGGAGATCAGGCGCAGCTAACAATGAAGTCGCCCATGCAAGGCCCGGCGCCCCGTCGTCGTCCACAGTAGCCAGAATGTGCTCTGCGAGGCGCTGGGTGGCACCGGCCAGTTCCCCCTCTGTGAGCAGCATGTCACCGTAGTGGAGCGACGCGCGCGTTCTGTCATCGGCACCGATGAGGTGGTACATCATCTCGCTCTCGTGCACCGGGTCGCTCCGCGGCAGGCTCTGCAGGTGGTCGGCTATGAGTGAATGCAGCCGCCGTACCTCCCCGGCGTCGGGGAGGTTGCGCCGCAGGATGGCCGGACGCGTCTGGCTGTGGGCGAAATCCCACTGCTCTTGCGCGCCACGTCGAGCCAGGTGCCCGCGGA
This sequence comes from Armatimonadota bacterium, assembly GCA_003542955.1. GTDB lineage: Bacteria > Armatimonadota > Zipacnadia > Zipacnadales > UBA11051 > UBA11051. Next base: position 3,201 of record DPJP01000009.1, on the reverse strand, counting down.
AGCTGCGCCGCAGGCCCGCGACGGTCGCCGGGTCCCACGTCTCGCCCGTCACCGTCGGCAGCAGGCGCTCATAGTCGCTATCTCGCCAGCCCGCGCGACTCAGGGCCGTGACGTTCGCAAACGCCCGCGCCCACGTCTCGCCCCATATCTCCTCGGTGTGAGCAAGCATCCACTCATAGAGGCCGGCGACATCTGGCGGGAGTTGTTCGACGACACTGAGCAGGAGCCGCTGCATGCGCTGGTCGCCGCTGCCCGTAAACTCGCGGTCGGCGCGCTCGAAGTCGTCCTGATCGAGCAGGTTCAGCTCCTCGACGGCGAGGGTCAGCCAGAGCGGGTTGCCCGCCGCCGGAGTGTCGTCAGGCTCCCGCGTGTTGATCAGGGCGCGGATGACATCGGGGTGCGGTGTACGGTGGTATCGTGCGCAAATGCGCCTGGCGACCTCCTCGGCCTCCGGCTGCGGCAGTGGTTGCAGTGGCATCTGCATGGCGGCGGGCCGGTCGAGCAGCGCATCGGAAGCCTGGCAGGGGATGGCTGTGGCGATGAGGCGCGCGTTGGCCGGCCACAGCTTCGGCAGCCACGTCATGTGCCGCGCGCGCGTGGTGGGCTCGAACTGGTTCAGCGCATCAAGCAGGACGACCACCCGCGTCTGCAGGGCCGCTCGACCAAGCAGCGAGGCGAAGGCCTCCTCCAGATCATCGGCTGATGCGCGCTCCTCAACAGGTGACGGTTCACCCAGGAACTCGGCCAGCTCGCCAATCCAGCGAATGAGCATGGCGTCCACCGACTGCGAGCGTGGCGTCACCCCGGTGAAGTGCGACAGCAGCAGCATGGGTGCCCCGTGGTGCTCAATGCTATCCTGCAGGTTGCGGGCCACGTACCCGAGCAGCGCGCTCTTACCCGAGCCCGAGGGTCCAGTCACACACCCGCCCCACGTGCCGCCATCGGCAGCCGGCGAGCGGGCAAGCGCAAGCATCTCCGAGGCAATCCGCTCGCGACCGACGAAGTCCCGCGCCGCCAACTCGATGAACTCCTCGAAGGCCAGCCGCTCCTCATCCTCCCAGGTGGTCTCCTTCTGCTCGGACAGCGGGGTAATCTCGGCCTCCAGATCGGCCCAGAGAGCTTCCAGCACCATGCCCTCGAAAACTTCGAGACCCGTGACCTCTCCCTGATCAGCGTCCCACGTGGCGGAGTAGTGATGCACGCGGCCGGGCAACTCCCGCTCGATGCGCTCCTTGAGCGGCCCGAGGCGCTGCGCATACCTGCGGACATCCGGATCGGCGGAATGGGCATCACTGTACTGGGCGGCGACCTCCGGGGACATATCGTCATACGGCAGGGGGTCGCGGAAGAAGAAGTGGCTCCGCCTTCGCTGATCCGGGCTGTCGAGCACGCCGAACTCGATCTCCAGGGCCGTAACGCTCTTCTGCTGGACATCGGTCCGGAAGCCCTTCTCGTCGATGGCGGTCTGCATCCGGCCCTCCGGCGGCACCCAGCCGTAGCGGTCACCGATGAGGCCGATCAGGAACGGTCGGCTGCGCTCGATCTCATCGAGGCACACCTTGAGGACGATGAGCTCTTTGGCTTCCTCATCTTCCGCGGAGAGGTTCTCGACGCCCCAGCGGAGGTCGATGGGTTCAAGGTGGGCGCGGCGCTCGCGGAGGCGCTCTTCAAGCTCGGGGAGCACCCGCTCGCGCAGCCAGTCGCGCTCCGCGTGCATGTCGCGGAACGTGGAGGTGATGAAGACGGGTCGCGATTGCCAGCCGGCGGCCTTGCGCATAGAGCACCCCTGAGACACTGGTCGGGATGTCACGTTCGCATGGGTACGGTCCTGGTTCGTTCGACGCCGGGAGGGTGGTTCCTCCATCCGCGCCTCCCCGGCGCCCTGCGGAGTCGGGAGGCGGGGACTGGCACCCATCCGGCCATCTCTAATCGCCGAGGAGGGAACTGTCTGCAACCGGATGGGTCCCTGTCCCCAGTTCATCCCAGTCCAGAAAGGCCATTGGGGACAGCGACCTGCTTCGATGCAGTTGTGTCACTTTCTGGCGTCGAAGGTCGGCGAAGCAGGTGGCAGTCCCCGCCCACCGGCAGGTGCGCCTATCGATGGGCGGGAAATGCCGACAAATCCGCGTGAAGGAGTGCGCAATGGGGGTTCCTGTGAAGCATCTACTTGCAGCAGCAATCGTGATCGTTGTGGGGGTCATGCCGGTGAGCGCAAAGACGGGCAGCGTCATTGTGACCGCGCAGATGCGAAACAACGCCGTGCGCAATGTCGAGCGGTATGAGTGGGCGAAGCAGCGGCGCGACGCGGTCGTCTCGCGCGTGCAGCGCTGGATGGAGATGTCGGACGAAGAGTTGTGGCGGATGCTGCCCTCGCAGGAGATGCCGCGGGATTCGAGTGTGAACTTCCGCAGCCCGGGATGCCCCAACTGCGGCATGGACCACTATAAGGCCCCGTACAACCCCTCCCGCTGGCACTGGGATTTCGATGAGCATCCCTGGCAGGCGCTGTGCCGCAACTGCAACCAGTGGTTCCCCTCGAACGACTTCGCCGCGTACTATCAGAGCGCGCTCGATGAGCAGGGCAAGTTCCGCCTGGGCGCGGGCGATCCGCAGTACCTGAAGCCAATCGAGGGCGCCAACCCCGAGTGGATCGATGATGGCACCGGCGTGAAAATCGGCGATGGCAAGTGGTTTTTCGCGGCACACTACGCGTTCCAGGTCTGGCACGCGCTCATCGACGCCGCCGAGGACCTCGCCACCGCCTACACGCTCACCAATGACGCCCGCTATGCGCACAAGGCCGCCGTGATCCTCGACCGCATGGCCGACCTCTACCCGGAGATGGATTACAGCCCACACTACCGGCTGGGTATGGAGGCTTCGACGGGCGGCTCCGGCAAGGGGCGCGTGCAGGGGTGCATCTGGGAGACCTTCACGGCCCAGAAGTTGAGCAGCGCCTACGACTTCGTCTATGACGCCATGGCCGAGGATGCGGAGCTTGTCGCGTTCTCGCAGGGCATGGCCGGGCAGTACGGCACGGGCGACAAGTCCTCGGCGGCGGCCATCGCCGAGCACATCGAGCAGCACATGCTGCGGGAGTTCGTCATCGGCCTGAAGGACGGGCGGCTCGCCGGCAACGCCGGTATGGACCAGCACGCAATGGCGCTGGCAGCGATTGCCCTGGACCACCCCTCCGAGACC
>DPJP01000297.1:346-16676 GCA_003542955.1 Armatimonadota bacterium | reverse complement strand
GTGCTCCGCGGGCTCCTGAGCCGCGATGGCCCCTGCCATCGCCTCCACCTCGACACCACAGACCGATGCCGCCAGAGCCGCCGTCAGCGCATTGCTGATGTTGTGTGCGCCTCCGAGTGGGATGTCATCGACGCCGCAGACAACCGCTCTGCCGCCCGCCGGGGGGGTAACGACCAGCTCGTTGCCCTCCAGTCGCGCATCGGCGGTGGCGCTCTGCAGTGATACCGTCAGCACGCGCGCCGGCGTCGCGCTCCGCAGCCCGGCGACGAGTGGATCGTCGATGTTGAGGATCGTGAAGTCGTCCGCCGACTGGTTCTCGAAGATCCTGCGCTTGGCGGCCACATACTCATCCATCGTCGGATGACGGTCGCGGTGGTCGGGCGTGATGTTGAGAATAGCCGATATCCACGGCGCAAAGCGGTCTATGGTCTCGAGCTGGAAGCTACTGATCTCGGTGACGAGGGCATCATGCCGGCGGTCGACCGCGCTCACGAACGGTGTGCCGATGTTGCCGACAACCGGGGCGTCAAGACCGCCGCGCTGCAGCATCCCCCCGATGAGCCTGACCACGGTTCCCTTGCCGTTCGTGCCCGTGACGGCAATGATCGGGCTGGTGCAGAGCCGGTATGCAAGCTCGATTTCCCCGATGACGTACGCACCGGCCGCGCGCGCCTGAACCAGCAGCCGATGGGCCGCCGGCACGCCCGGACTGACGACGATGATCTCGGGCTCGGCGAGTTCGGCGTACTCGTGCAGGCCGGCGACCGCGCGCGCGCCCGCGGCCTCGACGTCGGCGATGACCGTCTGAAGCTGGGCCGCCGGCTTCTCATCGACGACGGTCACCGCTGCGCCGTGCGAGACCAGCACGCGCGCGGCGGCAACGCCGCTGCGGGCCATCCCGAAGATGGTGGCCCTGCGGCCGTCGACCTCGAGGCCGGGTGCGGTGATGTCGGGTAGACTGCCCATTGACGGTCTCCGTTAGCCTGGTGCAACCATGCACCCAACTGCGAGCAGAGTTCCAAGCAGCGCGCACGCCGCGCCGATGAGCCACAGCCGCGTGACGACGGTGGGCTCCGGCCAGCCACCCAGTTCGAGGTGGTGGTGGAACGGCGCCATCCGGAACACCCGTTTGCCGCCGGACAGCTTGAAGTAGCCCACCTGGATGATGACCGACACGGTCTCGATGACGAACACGCCCGCCAGCAGGGCATAGACGAGCTCGACGCGGCCGACCACGGCGATTGATGACAGACAGGCGCCGAGGCCCAGGCTGCCGACATCGCCCATGAATATCCTCGCCGGGTGTGCGTTAAGCCACAGGAATCCCGCTGCCGCACCGGCCGTCACCGCTGCCACAAGGGCCATCTGGGCGTCACCCAGCAGCAGCAGGATGATCGCCAGCGCCGCGCCGCATATCGCCGTCAGGCCGCCGGCCAGACCGTCGAGCCCATCGGTCAGGTTGAACGCGTTCGGACCGCCGACGATGATGAATACTCCGAGCGGAACCCACAACCACAGAGAATTCTGGTGCCATCCCTGCGCGCCCGCACCGTCGAGACCCGTCAGGATGATCATCACACCTGCCGCCAGCAGCAACTCGATGCTGATGCGGTAGCGCGCGCCCCAGCCCGCTGACCTATGGCTCTTGACCTTGGCGTAGTCGTCGATGAAGCCGACGAGTGCGAAAACGAGCGTAAGGCCCATGACCAGGTAAAGGCGGATGCCGAGCAGGCCGCACCCGGACGCGCATACGAGCGTCACGAGCAGCAGCACGCCGATGACGGCTACCCCGCCCATTGACGGCGTCGAGCCCTTGGCCAGGTGCGACTGCGGACCGTCCTCGCGGATGGCCTGACGCACCCCGCTGGCACGCAGGTGCACAAGCACGACGTAGGTCGCCACCGCGCCGGCGACGGCTGCGCACAGGGCGGCGAACGGGAGCAGCACTGCCATCGAGACGGGCAGGATCATACCCGCAGCAGCTCCTCGACTACGACCTCCAGGTGCATTCCGCGGGAGCCCTTCACCAGCACGGTGTCGCCGGGGGCGACGATCCCGGCCGCAATGGGCGCCGCCTCCTCGGCACTCGACGTCTGGTAGGTCTCGATGCCCGCCTGCGCGCTTTCCTCGGCTGCGAATGATGCCAACTCGCCGACGGCCACAAGCACTCCGACGCCGGCCTCAGCGGCCAGCCGACCGATGGTCCTGTGCGCCTCCTCGGCTGCGGGTCCCAGTTCGAGCATATCGCCGAACACGAAGACCTTCCGCCGCGGCGCCTGCGCAAGCACCTCGAGAGCGGGTGGCGTGGATGTCGGGCTTGCGTTGTATGCGTCATGAATCAGGCTGAAGCCGCCCGGCGCCGCGATGACCTGGCTGCGCATGGCACGGGTGTTGAACTCGCCCAACCGCGCGGCAATCGTCTCCGGCGCGAGCCCGCACGAGTACGCCGTGGCCGCGGCCGCGGCCGCGTTCATCAGGTTATGACGCCCCGGCACCTGGAGCTCGATCTCGACGGCGCCGGTAGGCATCACCAGGCGCGCCGCGGCCCCCGTCGTGCCCAGCAGCCGCGTCGCCTCCAGCCGCACGGTCGCGTCGGCGGTGCCAAATGACACAATCCGCGCACCGGTCATGTTCGACAGCAGCGGGAAGAAGTAGTCATCGGCATTCAGAATCGCCGACCCGTCTGGCGGGAGGTGGGGGAGAACCTCGGCCTTCGCCTCGGCGACGGCCTCGCGCGATCCCAGCAGCCCGATATGCGCCTCCCCGATGTTGGTGATGACGGCGATGTCGGGCCGACTGATGCGGGCCAGGAAGTCAATCTCGCCTCGCGCACGCATGCCGAACTCCACCACGCAGTAGGCATCCGAAGGCTCGATGCTTAACAACGTCTTTGCCACGCCGATCTCGTTGTTCTCGGTCGCCTCTGTGAATCTGACCGGACCGGCGGCGCCGAGGACGAAGCCGATCATGTCCTTGGTTGTGGTTTTTCCCGCGCTCCCCGTCACCGCGATGACCGTGGGGTCGCATTCGGTCCGCCAGAAGTGGCCGATGCGCCCCAGCGCCTCGACCGTCGACTCGACGGTGATGACAACCACGGCGGCGTCGGGAGGCGCCGCGTCCGGGTTGCTGACCACGACCGCGGGCGCTCCCTTCTCAATCGCGGCGGCGACGAACTGGTGCCCGTCGAAGCTCTCGCCAACGAGCGCGACAAACAACTCCCCGGGCTCGAGCGTCCGGGTGTCGGTGCTCACGCCGCGAAGCTCGATACCCGCATCTGACGCAGACGCGGCGAATCCACAGGCCTCCACGAGTCTGCTGAGTGACGTTCTGATGCTCACTGCCTCAACACGCCTTCCCGGTTGTCATTGCCCCATTGCGTCGATGATCTCCGCGGCGACGACGCGGTCGTCGAAGTCGATGCGCCGGCCCGCAACCTCCTGGTACACCTCATGACCCTTCCCGGCCAGGAGCACTACGTCGCCGGGCGCGGCCAGCTCGACGGCAGCCGCAATCGCCGAGCGGCGGTCGGGCTCAACGATCACGTCAGTGCGCTCAATACCGCCAAGGATGTCGGCGATGATGGCTTCGGGGGCCTCGCTGCGCGGGTTGTCCGACGTTACGACGACAACGTCGGACATCTCGGCCGCGATCGCGCCCATCTTCGGGCGCTTTGTCTTGTCGCGGTCACCGCCGCAGCCGAAGACGCAGATCACGCGATTCGCCGTCAGGTCCCTGACGGCCGTCAGCACGTTTTGCAGTGCCTCCGGTGTATGAGCATAATCGACCATGACGGTGAATGGAGCGTCGCGCTCGACTCTCTCGAGGCGGCCGTCGATACGTGAGACCGCCTCCAGGCCGGCGATGATTGTGGGTAGATCGATGCCGACGGCACGCGCGGCCGCGGCGGCCGCCAGGCAGTTGTAGATGTTGTGTCGCCCTGCGAGCGGTGTATGCAGCGGAGCAGTCTCGCCACCGATGCTCAGGCCGAATGATGTGCCCAGCGGCGAGAGCCTCCAGTCGACGGCGGCCACGTCGGCCGGCGCCTGTATGCCATACGTGATGACCTCGCACTCGGCCAGTTCGGCCAGGCGGGGACCCCACGGGTCATCGATATTGACCGCGCCCCGCATCTCGGGCGAGAAGCGCACGTAGTCCGTGAACAGGACGGCCTTGGACGCGAAGTAGGCCTCCATCGTGTGGTGCCAGTCCAGGTGGTCCTGCGAGAGGTTCGTGAAGACAGCCGCCGCGAAGCGGGTGCCATAGGCGCGGTGCAGGTCAAGCGCGTGTGATGTGATCTCGACTGCGGCGTGGGTGACGCCGGCATCGACCATCTCGGCGAAGGCGCCCTGGAGGCCGATGGCATCGGGCGTTGTACGGTCTCCCGGCAGGTGCCGGTCGCCGACTGTGGCCCCCAGTGTGCCGACCGTCCCCGGGGTGAACTTGGCCGCCCTGAAGATCGCATCCAGCATCGTCACCGTGGTCGTCTTGCCGTTGGTGCCACTGATGGCGATGACAGCCATCTTCCGCGAGGGATGGTCGAAGAAGCGGTCGGCTACGATCGCGGTGGCCAGGCGGGCATCATCGACGCGGAGCGAGGCAGCATCGGCGAGAAGGCCCTCGAAGCCGGGGGACTGATAGATGACGGCTACCGCGCCGGCAGCGATTGCCGCGGCGATGTAGTTGTGCCCGTCAGTCTGGTAGCCTGGTATGGCGATGAATACGGAGCCGGGCCGAGCCTGCCGAGAGTCGGCCGTAATGCTCGTGATGGGTACGTCCGGGCCGGATGGCTCGTAACGCGATATGCCCTCGGTGAGGGCCCTGAATGTCGTGTGCCTGGCCATTGGTCTCACCCCCCGCGAACGCGTCGGGCTCAGTGGCGGTCTGCCGGCGTCCTCACTCGCGCACCTGACGCATCGCGAAGCCTGCAATGTCACGAGCCGCCGGTCCGGCGGCATCGGAGCCGTGCCGGCTCACCTGCGCACGATCGACGGCGATGTAGACAACGAAGCGAGGCTCGTCGGCGGGACAGATCAGCAGAAACGAAGTGACGTAGGCGTTCTCGACGTACCGGTTGGCCTCGCGATCCCATATCTGAGCGGTGCCGGTCTTGCCTGCTATCGGGATGTTCTCGATCTGGGCCACGCGCGCTGTACCGTGGTCCACCGCTGCCTGCATCATGTCGAGCACGGTGCGCGCGGTCTTTGCGCTGNNCCTGGATCGGGGAGGCTTGGCTCCCGGAAGGTGGAGCCGTCTTTGCGGACCACCCGCGAGACGATGTGGGGGTGCGCCATCAACCCACCGTTGGCGAGCGCGCTCGCCGCCGCGGCCAGTTGCAGGGGGCTGGTCGAAAGCCGCTGTCCGAAACCCATCGCGGCGAGGTCACGCTGCCCGACCCTTGACGGGTCCGGGACGTGTCCCGCCGTCTCGGCGGGGAAGCCGGCACGTGGCGGCCGGCCGAGGCCGGCCTTCCGCAGAAAGCCCAGGTAGTACTCCGGGTCGAGTCGCAATGCTAACTGAGCCGCGGTGACATTGCAAGACCACGCCACCATGTGTTCGACGTCGACCTTGCCATGCCCCTTCCGCTCGTATTCGCCCCAGCAGGTAATCGGGTGCCCGCCCTTGAGTTCGTACGTGCCATGGCAGTCGAAGGTCGTGTTCGGGCTGATCCCCTGCTCGATTGCGGCCGCGGCAAGCAACACCTTCAGAGTTGAGCCGGGCTCGAAGTCGGTCTCTACCGCCCAGTTGTGCGTGTTGTCGAAGCTCATCGCGGCCCGCTCCTGCGCCCCGGCGCTGGAGCCATCGACGGCAACCTGCGGGTTGAAGTCCGGCCTCGTCGACATCGCGACAATCGCTCCCGTCGCCGGTTCGAGCACCACGGCATACGCGCGCCTGGGGCGCTCATAGTCCCACAGAGCGTCGAGGCGCGCGTCGACATAGCTCTGGAGCGCGACATCGAGGGTGAGCACGATGTCACAGCCGGCAACCGCCGCAAGCGTCGCGTCCTCCTGCCCCAGCGTCGGGCTGCCCGAGCCGTCGGTCACTGATGCGACGGCCGAGGGCTTCCCGTCGAGGATCAACTGGTAATGGTGTTCGATGCCGGCCAGAGGAGTGTGGAACTGGTTGCGGAATCCGAGCAGGTGGGATGCCATGCGCCCGCGCGGGTAGTTGCGGCGGTAGGTGGGCTCCAGGGAGATGCCGCCGATCTTGGCGTCGTCGACGGCGGGAGCCTGGGCCGAGTCGAGCCACCGCTGCAGCAGCACGTAGGAGCTGCCCTGCCGCTCCTCGAGCCTCTGCAGCATCGGTTCGGGATCGCAGTGGAGTATCCCCGCGAGCTGCCGGGCGACCCCGGAGGGGCTCTCACCCTCCTCGCGCATCTTGGCAGTATCCGCAATGAGGCGGTAGGCTGCGGCGCTGGAGGCGAGGACGGTGCCGTCACGGGCCAGGATTGAACCCGGCATAGCCGTATCGGTGCGCGGCGCCGAGACCACCAGCGGGGCAACCGCCGTCATGTAGTAGTTGCGGCTGATGACCTGCAACTGCACGAGGCGGAGCGCGACAATCACCATTGCGACGATGAATATCTGCCCCAACTGCAGAGCCCGCGCCCGCTGTGGGCGGTACGATTTCCGCTCCTCGGCGAGTCGGGGATAGCCGCGCAATGGATGCGTCGCTCGCGTCTGCACGCTCTACCGGCCTCCTGTGGGGTTGCCCGCACTGCTCATGTTGCCGGCCACTCGGGGCCGGTCGCTGAGGCAACGCTACGGCCCGAGCATTCGCGCGCCGACATGCGACGGCGCGTCCCCGGCCTCGTGCGCCTGGGCAGGCTCTCCGTCGGCCGCTTCGACAATGCGCTCATCGGCCGCGGTGTCATGCGGCAGTGGGGCGATGACAACCACATCCCCGTTGACGGGCGCCTTCACCATCCCACGAGTCTGCGCCACGGCCTCGAGCCGGTGCGTGTCACAGGCCTCGGCCCGCAGATGTGCCAACTCGCCCTGCCGTACCGACTCGGCCTGGATCAATCTGTCCAGCCGCCGACTCTCCTCACGCAATTGGCCCACGCGCGCCCACCCGGCCACATAGCCCACGCAGATGAGACCTGCTAGCGTAATGCGGAGGATGGTGACCCACTGGATTCCCTCACTGCAGTCGCGGCTTCCCATTGCTCGCGCCCCCTGTCTTTTCTGGCTACCAATCTGCCGACAGCGCCCCTGTCGGCGGTCTCCCCAGACACAGAGAGCGGCGCCGAAGCGCCGCTCGTGTGTTGTCAATATCCGTCCCGGCCGTTGTGTGGTCTCCGTCTGAGCCGGCGTGCTCTCTGCTTGACAGTCGGTGGGTGGGTGCGGAGCGCTGCGTCAGTTACTGTTGAAGTTTCTGCGTCATTTTCCGCAAATGTGCATTGACCGCTGCTGCCTGTCTCTGCTATGATGACTACCCTGCCTGCGTTGTTTTCTGCTGTAGCTGTTGCTGTGATGGGGGCTGTGACTGTAGCTGTGGCAGTGAGTTCGATGGTTCTGCGGTGTTCCCGCACCCACCCACCGAACGTCAAGCTTACGTGATGTTGACGCCTGAGCGGTTCGCGAAAGTGCCAGACTATGGTGCAGCTCGACATGTCAAGGTTCACCGGGAGCCGGGTCTATCAGACCCGGCTTCTCCATTGCATGGCCTGTGTATATGGCGAGAATGCCATATTCAGACCGCAACTGCGGCGAAAAGACGACAGCTTCGGCACTGGTCGGGCGCATCCGGTTTCGGCTTGAGTGGCTTGGTCACCAGGCGCCGGATCAACGGCCGCGCATCGGGTGGTTCGGGCATCCACGGCGGGACATCGTGCCCGCGCTCTAGCCGCTCGATGACCGATCGCACGGCACGGAACTCGAGTGAGTGATAGACGAGGACCGCCATGCGGCCTGTTCCCGGCCGGAGTGCGCGGGCCATTGCCTCGACCCCGACCTTGAGATTCTCCAGCTCATCGTTGATATGTATCCTCAGGGCAAGCATTGCACTTGCCGGCTGGCGACGGCTCTGGGAGTGCCTCGACCGCGTGGCATCCACGATCAGTTCAGCGAGTTCTCTGCTGGAAGCAATAGGGCACTGCTCCCTGCGACGGCGGATTGCCGCGACTATGCGCCGGGCCTCGCCCGGAGTCTGTGTGAGCCTGAGTGCCTCTCGCAACTGCTGCTCGGGAGCCTCGTTGATGAACTCGGCCCCGGTCAAGGGGAGCCGCCTGTCCATCCGGAGGTCGAGTGTCGTGCCCGCGAAGCCCATGCCCCGCTCGGGGTCCACAAGGTGCGGACGCGCTACACCCGCGTCAAGCAGGCAGATGTCGAGGGAGGGAAGCCCCGTCTCCTCGAGCACCTGCGGAAGCCGCGTGAAGTTCGAGTGGACCAGCTTCACCCTCTCACCAAAGCGCGAGAGCCGTTCCCCGGCTATGCCCAGCATCTGCTCGTCCCAGTCCAGCCCGAGGGCCGGTGCTGTCGTGTTTTCAAGGATCGCTGCTGCATGAGAGCCAAGCCCGAGAGTCAGATCACCGTAGATGTCCTCAGGCTTTGGGTCCAGGATTTCAAGTGTCTCCGCGAGCATACACGGTACATGACGATACTGGTCACTCTGCCCGCTATCAGGCGACATCCGCCTCCACCTCGGCGTGTTTCTTCATGGCCCCGACGAGCATCTGGTAGGCGCGGTTGTAGGGGTCGTCGGGCGCGTGGCTTGAACTCAGCGCCCCTGCCGGCCACATCTCCAACCACTGACAGTCGCCGGATGACATCATGATGATGTCAACCTCCGGGTGCTCGGTGTAGAGGCCTGCGTGTGCCATGTGGGAGGGCGGTATACGCAGACGCTTCTGGCCGTCTATGCCGCATTGCGCGCGTGTGGCGATCATCTGCCGGTAGACTTCGAGCTTCTCGAATTCGGTCAGGTGTCTTTCGGCGACTTCCATGATCAGCGCGACGCGCTTCTCCATGTTGGCGGGGGAGTACAACTGCAGGGAGCCCTGTGGGCCGAAGGTCATCAGCGGCGCCTTGCCCACAATGTCGATCTGGCCGCCCTTGACCGTCACGCGGCAGTCCGTCACGCTGTGTCGCGCGATCAGGACATCGTCGATGCTGGCCGTGTCGGCTGCCATCCGGTTCCCCTGCCGTGTGGCCTGATGAGTCGTCATTTCCTTGATTTCTCATCTGTGAGCCACTGGCTTTCAAGCTACAGCCTCTCAATATCACAGGAACTATAGTCCCCGCTCTTGACGTTGTCAAGCACTTTCTCAGATATTGTGCATCCGTCGCCAGCGCCCCCACCTCGCTGGAAGTCGGAGCGACCCTTCGCCCGACTCGCCTGCCGTGCATGAATGCCCCGGCAGTGCTACTCATCGCCGTCACGCCCTGCCTGCGCGGAAGCCGCTGCGCGCGCTCTTTCGGCCAACAGCCTGCGCGCTCTGTAGAACGGGTCGGTCGGGTCATCCGGCCTCGCTATATCCTCCGTCGGCCATATCTCCCAGTAGCCCATCTGCGATCTGTATATGAGCTGGACCTCCGCCCCGGTGGCATTGGCCAGTCCCGACCTCTTCAGGAAACTCGACGGGATCCGCAGACGGCCCTGCCCGTCGATTCTGCACGTCACCTGGTTGTCGAGCAGCTGCAACTGGGCATCTTCCCAGTCGGGGTCAAACGGATTCCCGTCCAGGGCCTCCAGGACCGCCGCCTTGTACTCGGAGAACGCCTTCGGAGTGAAGAGCCGCGTCGAGGTGCGCGGGCCGTAGGCAAGCACCACCTCGTCGCCGAGCATCTCGCGCTGCTGTTTCTTCAGCGCGATGCGAGCGCCCGAGTCGATCAGGTGGGCGGTCATATCGACTATTGGACCCTGGTTGTGGTCGCGTGAGCCGGCCACGATATCGTCACATCCTGCTGCGGCTGTCTTTGAGCTTTCCCACATATCCCCACGGTTTTCCACCGTGTGGAGCGTTCTCCCAAAACGAGTATAGGGTGCACCCACCAGCTCGTCAACTATTTCTTTCTATTTCTGCTAAAATCTGTCGACTATGTGAAGTACTCTGCCGGCGCTCGGAATCGAAGCGGCCGGACCCCGAAGTCGGGATCCGGCCGCAATGGTTAAGCGGAGCTGAGACCTCCGTCGCGCGTCAGGGCACGGCAACAGGCGCGGTCGCCTCGATCGAGCGGCTTCCCATGCGTGTGGTCGAGATTGCGCGGAACACGTAGCTCCGGCCCGGCCGCAGGAACTCGACGCGCGCCGCGTGCTCCGTCATCGGGTTCTCTTCGAGTATTGAGCGGCGGGTGAGACCGTCGTCACAGCCGAACAGCACCTGCGTCGTTGCCGGGACGCCTGTCTTCCACCGCAATTCGGCCCACGGCTGCCCACCGGCGAGCCCCTCCTGTGGCGGGTGCACCTCGACCGTGAGCCCCTCGATGCCTGGCCCATCAGTCGGCTCGGGCCCCGAGAGCGTGAGGTTTGCGCCCGTAGGTGTCGCCGCCACCGGCTCCTTGCGCATGGTGACCGTTGATGCCCCCGCGGCGGCCAGTTCCAGCTTCATGGCGCCGGGAGCGTCAACATGCACCGCGTCACCCGTCCATCGGGCCGAGAGGTAGTCCACCTCCGACGCAGCCCGCATCAACACCGCTCCGGCCCGGCTCAGCGCACTCGCATGCATCACTGAACTGCGCACCGGCTCGCCNNAGCCGTCGGCGTCGGTGCGGATGAACGCCAGCTCGCCGTCGAAGTCGAACTCGCCGTAGCGCCGCGGCCGCGCGCCGTCATGGGAGATGAGCAGATAGTCGGTCCATCTGAGCGTCGTCCGCTCATTGCGGAGGGCCTCGACGCGCGCGAACTCCTCGGCGGGCACGTGGTGGACCTGTATCTCGCGCATCGATAGCCTGCCGCCCTCGGGGCGCCTCACCCTGACTGCGATGCGCGAGGTCGTTACCGCATCGAACATCGTCGAGGTCGTCTCGTTGGGCGACCATGTCGTGTCCGGGTTGGGGACCTCCGCCCAGTCATCGCCGGTCCAGTACTCGATTGAGAACTCCGTTGGCGGATAGATGATGCCCGAGCCGTTGAACGTGCCGTGATGGGCGACCACCAGGTTCACCGTCACCGGCTCCCCGAGGTCTACAGCAAAGCGCCCTTCGAGTTCGATCCCCGGCGTATATGGAGACGAGCTGACCGCGGCGGCGATCTCCGTCTCGCCGGTAACCCCGTCTGTGAGCTTGACCTCTGCGCCGGCGCCGAATGCGGTGGTGTTGATCTCGGCGGAGGCGGGTCTGCCGGCCGCGAGGTTCTCCCCGACATCGATCACGATCGACGCCGGGTCATGCACCGAGCGTTCGTAGCTGCAGGATATCCTCAGGCCCGCGGCGGTTGCCGGGTCGACGGCCCGTCCATCCTGCGTCACAGGCAGATGCTCGATCGAGACGTCCGCCTCCGCGCCCGCCACTGTCGGCATCAGCACGTCATACAGCGCCAGCGGCGGCTCGCCCTGCATCGTGTACACGGCGACTGCCGACTTCGCCTTCTGGAATGTCCCCCCCGTCACAATCCAGCCGAGCATCGCCTTGCGCTCGCGCTTCTCGTTGATGCTCATGTCGGTATCCTGCGCTTCGACGAAGCCGCCCGTGAGGCCCTCGACGCGCGCCGGGGCGATCAGTGCATTGGGGCAGTTGTCATGTGTTGACCGGCACGTGAGCGTAGTCGGGTCCATCTCGGCCTCCGCGCCCTGCGTCTGGCTCGGTCCGGCGAAGTGGAAGAACTGCTCGTAGGTATGGCTGCCCGTACCCGTCAGCAGATCGGCCAGTATCCAGTAGTCGCCGAAGCGGTCGTCATCGGCTCGGGCGAAGAACACCTTCCTGCGGTGGGTGACGCCGAGCGGCTCGTATCCCGCGTGCGCGCCGTCGACATAGTCGAACGCCTCCGTTGCGAGCCACTCACACGGCATCATCTGCGCGCCCCAGGCCTGCTCCGTGGCATCGACCTCGATGGTGTTGTGAAGCGCCGTGCGGTAGCCCCAGCCGAGGAAGTAGTCGCCCGTATCGCATATCAGCGGCTTGCCGTAGGCGTACATCTCGAAATGGCAGGCGTCGGCATGGACGTGGCCCTGCGCCTGTGGAGACAGATCGAAGTACAGGTATGGCGCCTGCAGCGGCTCCCAGCTCNNCCAGCTCTTGCGCATGGCGTAGTAGCCGCTGGCCGGCAGGGCGGTCGATGTGGGCAGGTCCGCGACATTCTCGAGGCCTGCCGATGCCGCCAGTGCGGCCTTGATCCGCTCAAAACGCGGCTCGACGGCGTTGAGACGCGCCTGCTCATCTGGTGGAAACTGCGTATATATGTATTGTGCGAGGAAGCTGCTGGTGGCATTGCTCCAGTCACTTCGGCCGTAGGTGTCGCCGATGTTGGGCAGCCCGCAGTTGGGTAGCGCAATCCGAAGCATCGCGCCCGTGAGTTTCCCTGCCTGCGTCCGGATCATCTCGGCGATTGCGGAGTAGTCGCCCGTCCCGGCGTTGGCCTCGAGTATCTCCAGGCTCCGTCCGGCCCACGGCACCGGCACGCCCTGGTAGGATATCGAGTGCGTGTCCCACGCGCCGTCGAACGTCGTGCGGTCGACGACTGTCCGTCGCAGACATGCCTCCCCGGCCTCCATCCATGTACTTGCCTCCGAGAACTCGGGGAACATCACGGCCGCGGCGATCAGCCCCGGGAACGCCACACCGGTGTAGCTCATCAGGGAGCGGCTGTGGGCAATCATGATCTTGAGGAAGGCCAGGTGCATTTCGGGCGTGAGCGAGGGCGACTTCCGCAGCACCTCGTATGCCGCGATGCAGTTGCACATCCGGTTGCGTGTCTCCATTGGGGAGGCCCACGGCCCGCTCTCCCGCGTGCCGCCGTACCAGGCCGGGCACTGCTTGNNGCCAGCTCGCGACCCACTCGCCGGCCTTCGCCGCGTACTTCTCATCGCCGGTCTGCTTGTAGAGGCCCGCAACCGAGTTGACGATGTTGAGCTGGTTCTGGTAGATGGTCCAGCTCAGCGCCTGCGAGGGGCTCTCCATCCAGCGGATATCGGGCCCCAGGTCGAAGGTCTCCGACTTGCCGATGTCGTTGTTGCTCTGGGTGAAGATGTGCTTCATCCACTGTTCGTCCACCGTTGCCTGCGACGCGCCCCCCAGAATGCACGTGGAGTTGCCGGCGCCGAGGCCGGGGAAGCTCGAGGGCGGCAACACCGGCTCCTGCCGAGACGCGAAGTGGGCCACGAGCAGTTCGGTGGCCCGTGTCTGGTCGCCGGCTGCCATCGCGGCGGAGAAGTCCTTCAGGCCCGGATAGGCGGTATCGACAAGCCGCAGAACCTGCTCGTCACTGACCTCCTCGGCAACGGGCACAAGCTCCGGCTGCTGTCCCTGAGCCAGACCGGCAACGATGAATGTGACAAACACCATGATCAGCACCTCGCGCATCTGCACACCTCCACATCCGGACTAGCCGTGCCTCAGTGATTCGACGACCCCGTGGTGCCGACCTCCGGGAGCCGCGCAAGGACTCCGGTACCCGCGCGGCGAAGATTGACGCGCCGTCCCACGACCGCATCAAGCCTGGAGGACCCCCTGATGAAGCTCGAGACCGTAGCCGTCATGATATCCCTGCTCACGTGCCTGTCCGTCCTGATCGCCGCGGCCGATGACGAAGGCCTGGTCGCGCGCTGGGACTTCGACGAAGGGAAGGGCGATGCGCTTGCAGACCTCAGCGGTAACGGGAACGACGGCGCAATCCACGGCGCAACGTGGGTCAAGCGCGGCGACGGCTTCGCGCTGCGCTTCGACGGCCTGGATGACTACGTCGACTGCGGTGACGGGCCCACACTCGAACTGACCGACGCCCTCACCATAGAGGCGTGGATCAAGCCGTTGGCTCTGCCCGGCGCGGAGCCGCTCATACTTGGCAAGCACTACGACAGCTACGGCATCACCCACTATCGGGATGGCCAGTTCTGGTCCTACATCTCAGGCGGCGGCAACAACGCGTCGGGGAGGGCGGAGCTGGGGGTCTGGAGCCACGTCGTCGCGACCTTTGACGGCGAGCGCATGCGGATGTATGTCAACCGCGAGTTGACAGCCGACAAGACCTCGAAGTTCGAAATGATCGCGCCCGGCGGCAACTTCCTGATGGCTCTGATGAAGGCGAGCGCGACGGCCACCGACCCCGGCTACGGGCCGACATCGTTCTGGAACGGTGAACTCGACAGTGCGCGCGTCTACAACCGCGCTCTGACTGAGACGGAGGTGCTCGAGCACTACAAGGCGGAGGCAGCGGGTTTCGGCATAGACACGACGTGGTTCGACCACATCCGCGTCACCCCCCACCAGATGCCGGCCGACNNCGCATCCTGGGGATGTTCGATGTCGGTGGCGTCTTCCCGCGGCCGGAGACGGTGACCATCGAGGCCTCGCTCTGGGCGCCGGGCGCGGCGGAGCCGGCCCGCACGCAGACACTCAGCGCCGGCAGCCGCGCGCGGATGCTCACGGCCTACTTCGACACCGCGGGCCTCGCGCCGGGCACGTACCAGCTGCGCGCGACAACCGACATCGGCGACGGCAGAACCATCACCGGCGACTGCTCGTTTGCCTTCCCCGAGCCGCGGCGCACGCCGCCCGGCCCCGCTGCCTTCAGGGCCAATGAGCTCCCCGCCGCGCCGGAGGTGCCCGATTTCGATGTCCGGATGGCGCCGGGGGGAGGCTTCACCATCGCGCTCAGCGGTCACAGCCTGCCCTTCGAGTCCTCCTTCTCATTCCCCAACGGCGGGGAGAACCGCCTCAGCGCCGGTGAGCCCGCGGCCGACGGCGAAGCCGAGTGGTCGGTCAGCGTGCACAGCCCGAGGCCATACCGGCACACCGTCTCGGCCAAGGGCAAGTACTACTCCGTCCAGCGCACCGTCCGCGTACTGCGCAACCGCGTCGCAGTCGAGGATACCATCACCAACACGGGGAATGCCGATGTGGGCATCATTCTCAGTAACCACCTCGACACCTCGGCCGACCCATTCATTCAGCGCACCGTTGCCGGCTACCCGACCACCGAAGAGCGTGCCTACCCCCAGNNCCCCAGAGCCCCAGCAGCTACGTGGCATGGGCCGACTGTGGCATCGGCGTGCTGCCGCTGGATGACCTCTACGTCATCCAGGCGATATCCTTCGCGAAGGATGACCGCGTCGGCACGCGTACCGAGAAGTTCGCCCTCGCGCCCGGAGCCTCGTACACGCTCGAGTGGGCGGCCTACCCGACCTCCACGCCCGACTACTACGAGTTCCTCAACCGCGTGCGGCATGATGAGCGACGCATTGGCACCGTCGCCGGAGGCTTCGACTTCATCGACCAGACGCCACCGGTGACGCCCGAGGAGGTCGCCATCCGCAACACTCTCTACGCCTCCTTCGGCTGCATGTGCAACGTCGCCGATGACCCGGAGATCGAGATCGAGGGTATCGAGTTCCTCTGGCTCCCGAAGGAACGGGCCCGCATCCGCGAGCGCTTCGAGGCGATCCGCAAGCTCAACCCGCAACTCAAGCTCATGTTCCACATCGCCCACAGTCTGGTCACGACCAACAAGCCCGACGAGATGTTCCTCGATTCCCGCGTCATCGACGCCGATGGCAAGCACCTGATCTGGCCGTATGACTACGCGAACACGGCCTACTTCACGAAGCGTCGGTATGAGGAGGGCTACCGCTGGTACATCTACTACCCGACGCCGGGCAACTCGTTCCATGACGCGCTCATGCAGGCCGCCGACCTGCTCACCGACGAGATCGGCGCGGGCGGCGCCTTCATGGACGGCTTCCACTTCGGCTACGTCTCGCCGTGGACGTACGACAGATGGGACGGGCATTCCGCCGACATGGACCTCGAGACCAAGACCATCTCCCGCAAGGTGGGCTCGGTGCTGTGGTTGTCCCAGCCGTCGATGGTGGCCTTCACCCGGAAGCTGCTGGACAAGGGCGCCGTGGTCGTCGGCAACAACGTGGTCCAGACGCGTACCATCAGCTCGCTGCCGATCATCATCGACCAGGAGTGCCGCTCGGGGCCGGATGTCCACCTCGCACAGACGCCGTGCGCCCTGGGCAACCCCACCGTCATCAGCACCGAGGCCGACGTCTATCTCGATGTCCTCGACAAGCTCCGCTGGGGAAATCTCTACTTCTACTACGGCGAGCCGACGCTGACCTACCCGTCGTTGCCGCAGCAGCAGTATCCCATAACGGTCGAGGGGATTCACGAGGGGACGCTCGTCGGCCACGAGCGCATTGTGACCATGAACTCCGGCGCCTACGGCTGGC
>DPJP01000297.1:0-323 GCA_003542955.1 Armatimonadota bacterium | reverse complement strand
CGCTACAGCCGGTCCGGGGTGCCGATCCAGCCGGGCTTCACAACGACCGTGGATGCCGCCGGTGTCCGCACCCAGGTCGACCTCGAGCAGCGCGAGAGCGCCGTGGTCAAATGGGTGCCTGTCGAGTTGGAGTGCGGAAAGCCGGTGAACGTCATCATCACGCGCTATGACGCCGGGGGATGCACGCTTCTACTCAACGGCGATGGGGATGCCAGTCTCACCATCACCGGCGGCGACTTCGCCGTCGCGCCGGGCACGAGCTACACAGTGACTGTCGATGGCGCCACCCGTGCCGTGACGGCCGGCGCCGACGGCATGCTGTC
>DPJP01000298.1 GCA_003542955.1 Armatimonadota bacterium | reverse complement strand
CCTCCACGGCGACGGTTGGCATTCACCTGCCGGGTCGGCATCCACGCGCAGGCCATCACCAGCCCCACGGCCAATAGGTATCCCGTAGAAGTCGATACCAGGGCCGATGGATGGTGGTGTCATGCGTCTGCTCGTGTGCCTCAACGTGCTCGTGTGGTGCGTCCTGTGCCTCGGTGCGCAGCCGCCGGAACTCAGGCAAATGGCTGAGCGGATCGTCCCCGTGGTCGCAATCCCCGATACCGAGGCCGAGTTCTTCGCCGCCTGGAACCTCGACACACCGGGTCTGGAACGCGTCAAGGCCGCTGTCGAGGCGGGCGACTACGACCACGCGAAGGTGGCGCTGAAGGACTACTTCCTGGCCCGTCGCACCCCGCCATGGAAGCGCAACCACTGGGACATGCCCGCTGAGCCTGCCGGCAAGCCCGAGGACCACTCGCGATTTGCGGAGGGCGAGAAGGTGCTCGCCCACCAGTTCTCCGCCGGCGGCTACGAGGTCGACTTCGCTGAGANNCCCCAAGACGCTCCCCGACGGCCGCATTGACTACGAGTACCCCGTTACCCATACCGTCAACCGCTTCGGGCATCTGGCGTACGTGCTCGGGCCGCTGTACTGGTTCAGCCATGATGAGCGATACGCGCAGGAGTTTGCCGACGAGGTCACCGACTTCGTGCTCAGCTATCCCCCGCCCGAGAAGTACACAAGTGATGCGCCCGGTCCCTGGAGGCAGCTGACCGCCGCAGCCCCGCTCAATGGCACGTGGCTGGATGCCTACAACTACTTTCTGCCATCGGGGAGCTTCACACCGCAGGCGCATGCGGTGATGCTGAAGGGCTTCATCGAGAAGGCGCGCTTTGCCGTCCGCAACCCCAATGCAGTGAACCGCTACATGATTCAGCTTGCCGGTATCTACAACGTGGGCGCGTACTTCCCCGAGCTCAGGGAGGCTCGCGATCTGCGCGAATTCGCCGTGCAGGCGATGGAGCACGCAGTAGATGACGAGTTCTATCCCGACTCGATCTCGAAGGAACTCTGCCCCGGATACCATGGTGGCAGCCGCGGCGCCATCAACCGGATCATCGATTCGGCGGCCCTCATGGGCTATGAGACCCCACAGAAGCTGTTTGACGGGGTCAAGGCCACATACGACGTCTACCCTCTGCTCGCCACACCGCTGTGGGGTCTGCCGCGCTTCGGTGATACGTGGAGCGCGGGCGATATTCAGAAGGTGTTCGCAGCCATCGAGGGGCGGTACGATGACCCGGTGTACACATGGTTCGCCACCAACCGCGAGCAGGGCGCACCGCCTGAGTTCACCTCCACGCGCATGCCGTGGGCGGGCTTCTACGTCATGCGTTCGAGCTGGGAGCCGGAGGCGCTGTATCTGTGCATGGATGCCGGGCCGATGGGTCGCGATCACTGGCACGAGGACTTCAACAACTTCGAGTGCTACGCCTACGGGGAGCCGCTCATATCCGAGGTCGGCATCTACTCGTACACCCAGAGCAAGTGGAACCAGTACTTCCGCGCATCCCACGCGCATAACACGGTCATCTGCGACGGCTACAGCCAGAAGCGCGGGGGCACAGGGCCCTTCGAGGTGAACGCCCCGCGAGAGAACGACTGGCACTCTGATGGGGTATTCGACATCGCATGGGGAATCTATGACGGCCGGTGGTCGGCCTTCGACGACTACCGCGGCAAGAGCCCGACCGACCTCGTCGCCACCCACAGGCGCGATATCTGCTTCGTGAAGGACAGCTACTGGATCATCTGCGATCGTCTCGCCTCCGCGGGGGAGCACCTCTGGTCGCAGTTGTTCCATTTCATGCCGGATCGCGCCGTGATTGCACCCAATGACGCGCCGGCCGGGACGGACGACCCCGGCCGGGCCAACATCCGCATCATCCAGATCGATGCGGTGTCGGCACAGATCATCACAGGCCGCGAGGAAGAGCCGCCGCAGGGCTGGTATTCGGCCAAACAGGGCGAAATCGAGCCGGCGGCGATGCTATCCTACGAGCAGACGGCGACCGACACCGCGCGCTATGACACCATCCTGCTGCCGCTCCCGCCGGGCGTCGAGGCCGAAATCAGCTTCGAGCGGCTTCCGGTGACCGATGCCGACGGCAACTCGGTGAGCGCGGATGATGTCTGCGCGCTGAGGATCGTCACGCAGGCAGGCACTGACTACTTCATCAACGACCTGCGCCAGTCGGAAATCGGCCCGGCGAACGGGATAGTCAAGCGCGCCGGTCCGGTGGTCACGGAC
The DNA here is from genome assembly GCA_003542955.1 of Armatimonadota bacterium. Taxonomy (GTDB): domain Bacteria; phylum Armatimonadota; class Zipacnadia; order Zipacnadales; family UBA11051; genus UBA11051. The sequence continues at coordinate 6,062 of DPJP01000298.1, read as the reverse complement.
TGCCGCGCGGCGGTCATCCGCCTCGATGCGGAGGGGACGGTCATCGGCGCCTCAGCCGTCGGCGCAACGACGTTGACGCTTGATGGCAAGGCGCTGCGGTAGGCAGGCGGCGTCGGCACAAGGTCGCCCGCGGTGTGCCGTTGGCGTGCCGAGCGGTATGCGCTTGCGCCGCGCTCTCCGACTGACCGCGCGCGCGTGAATCCTCGTTGCGGGCCCGCCTATCGTCCCCCGGCCGACCCGGGTATCTCGTAACTCCACACGTGCGTGCCGGAGGCGAAGTAGAGTGTTCCCTGGTACAGGGCCCCGCCGGCCGATGTGGTTACCGGGCTGTCGGCGAGCTTCTGATGCTCAGTGCCGCCCGGCGTGATCCGCACGATGGCCTTGTGCATCATTGCGTACATATTGCCGTCAGGGCCGACATGCAGGGCGTGGCGCGGCACTCCGCCGTATTCCAGAAAGCTCTCCGCGTGCACGACGGCACGCGTCTGCGGGTCGAAAACAAACAGTGTCGAGTTGCCCGAGAGCCCGTACACGAGCCCATCCGGCCCGATCTCAATGCTGATGATCCTGACATCACCGGGAACGGGTATGGTGCGGAAGACCAGCTCCCGTGTCTCCCAGTCGATGATGAACAGCTCGGCCTCGGTCGCTATCTGCTCCGCCCATGCCGAGACGACATCCGTGCCGCCGATGAGATCACCATTCGGCAGGCTCTTCAGGGTGATGCAGCCCTGCCCGCGCAGCAGGTGCTCCTCGGCGGTGAGCAGGCTCTCCTCGTTGGTCTCTATGTTGTAGATGCCAATGCCGCCACCGATCAACCCGTCGGTGGCATACCCGGCCATCAGCAGGTGCTTGCCGTCGGGGTGCGCGAGGATCGTGCGGGGCCGCATGATGTCACGCGGCCACCTGGCCAGCCGCCTCGGGTTCTGTGCGTCACCCTCGGCAGTCGGCTGCCACGGCTTCTTCGGATCGACCTGCCACAGGCCTCCGCCGGAGTACTGGGTCCCGTAGACACACTCGCCCAGGTATGTGATGGCACAGAAGTTCCCATCACCGATCTCCGGGACGCCACCGTGGTCGATCAGCTCGCCGGTGGCAGGCTCGTAGCTGAAGAAGCGCATGGTGTGGCTCGTCGAGCCGTATATCTTCCCGAGCGGACCGGCGGCCATGCTGGTGATGTTCGCTCCGGTCGACTCGTAGTCAAATCGCATCTCGCGCTCGGTTCCATCGGCCTCCTTGATCACCAGCACTCGGTTGGGGACATCGAGCGTAGCGATGCTGCTGCCGTCACCGAACTCGCGGAACACCGAGGCCTGGGCGCCTGCGCGTATCGGCGCGCGTGCGGGCCGCTCCTCGACCGGGGTGGCCTCGCCGCCGCTGAGCCGGTGCCAGCCCCACCCTGCGCCGGGACAGCTTGCGTAGACGTTGCCATCGATGCCACGGAAGAGCTGGCCGTTCCCGTAGCCGCGGGCATCCTCGGGTACATACTTCCGGATCTCGCCGGTCGCGATGTTGTAGCCGACGACCTGCCCCTTCGCCGTGCCGGTGCCGGCATACACCCAGCCGGCGTCATCCGCCGCGATCGTGCGCGGTATCTGCACCCAGGTCTCCTCGTTGATGATGCCGTGGTCGGTCAGCGTGCGGGTGTCGGGGTTGAGGCTGATCAGGTGACCATCGGGGTTCAGAATGCCCCAGATGACCCCGTCAGGGGCCTCGGTGAGCGCGCCCGCCCAGTTCTGGGGCGTCTTGCCTGAGAATGTGAAGCTGAGGCTGTTGGGGTCGAACTCGTAGAAATGGCCACTCAGATGGCCATACCACAGGTTGCGGCTCGAATGCAGGACGGCGAAGGGAGCACCCGCGGGTCCGGGCACGGGGATCTGGGTAGTCTCTCCGGTCTGTGCATCGATGACCAGCTGCGAGATGCTGTCGCTTGATGACAGCCAGATGAGCACCAGGCGTCGGCCCTCGGCATTGACGGTGGCCGTGGCGCCGCGGGTGATGGCCGTAGGGGCGGCGGTGCCGTGGTCGGCGAACCCGTCATGCCTCTGAACCTGTGCCGCGGCTGGGACGGCGACTACCAGGCTCAACGCGATGCCCGTCAGCAGGATGCTGTCCATGCCCCACACTCCCTACTCTGAGCGCACCAGCGCCAACTCGACAGCGTCGCCAATGCCGTATTCCCAGATTGAGACGATTCCCTCACCATACTGCTCTGCCAGCGCTGCCCCGGAGGCCGGCTCATGCAGCAGGATGCGCGCTGACGCTTCCGATCTGTTCGCGACGGCCTCGATGACGCGTGCGGTCTCGCCCTCGCCAAGGCGCGCACCGGCGAAGAAGTGCGGCCCCGGCGATGAGAGCTTGCCCTCGGCATCCAGGCGGCCGGTGGCAAGCAAGCAGCTCGCCCCGAGTATGACTACACCGTCCTCGGTGCCCGTGACCGGCCCGCGCGCAAGCAGCGCCGTGGTGTCCAGCGTCAGCCACAGCAGGTCGCCCTCACGGGCAGCATCGGTGATGGTGTACATGCCGCTGCGGCCCCAGTTGTGGATGCGGAGCGCGCGCCCGACGGCGAACTCGGCCTCGCGTCCGGGCTCGTATCCGACGGCGATCCGCCTGCCCTGGTAGTCGAGGTCGCGAATCGTGTCGGTCAGGTAGCCGGGGCCCTGATCGGGCGCCCAGGTGCCGATCTGCACGTCGCGGATGCCCTGACCGTCACGATTAGCCAGCACCCGCAGGCCGTGCGGCCGACGCTCGTTGGTGGTGCTGGGGCCCGGAGGAGTGGCGAGACTGATGCGGTCCACGCCGCCTGTGTAGGTAACCTCCAGCTCCAGCGGGTCCTCCGAGACCACGCGCACCTGTTGGATGAACGGCTCGCCCTGGAAGGCGTCGATAACCGTCAGGTAGAGCGAGCGCGTGCCTTCCTCGACACTGCGGCGGCACAGCAGGTAGTCGAGCTTCCAGTCCGCGGGCCTCGCCGGCGAGCGTCCGGAGCACATGATTGCCTCGAGCGGCCCGCCGACGGGCACGATATGCAACCGGACGCGGTCGCCCTCAGGCATGCCGAAGTCCCACTCCCAGAAGTGTGGCTCACTCAGCTGCGCCCGCCGGACGTCCTTGACGAATGAGGGGAAGTTGTCCCAGGTGCGTCCCCAGCGGTCCGTGTACTTGGCGAACTGCTCGACATCGGGCCCGGCGAGCGTACCCGTGGGCTGCGCCTGCCAGTTCAGCTCCGGCAGGGCCGGCTGCACGAGCGGCCCGTGCCAACTCTGATCGTGCTGCTCTCCTCCTGCCACGGCGAAGAGGTCGACCACGTAGAAGTTCTCGTCGTCGACATCGATCAGCGCACTGGTGCGCTCGTACTGGTCCACCCGCGGGCCGGGCTGCTCCCCCGGCTCGTAGTCGGCCGGATACGGAAGATGCCGGGCTGAAACCACCTGCACGCCGTCCTGCGAGGCGAAGAGCGATACCGCGTTGCCGGCATACACGCGCGTGCTGGCGATGGTCTCATTCACGCTGACGGTGTTGTGCGCCATGGTATTGGCGTCCCACTGGCGCGTGTAATCCCACTGGAAGGGGTAGCCGAGGTCGGGGAGGATGTTCAGCCCCCGCGCATACAGCTCCAGGTGCAGGTTGTCCGCCTGGCGATGGCCGACAATGGCCGAGTAGTTGAGCACCAGCGCGCGACCATGCGCCCCCTTCTCCGACTCGAGGATGGCGGCGCCATAGCCGTCGACCAGTCGCGGCCCGCGGGCGATCACCGATTCCGGCGTCTCTAGCGCCTGCTGCATCTGCTCAAGCGGGTACGGCTCGAAGAGGTCGCCGGCGACGATGCTGCCGTCCATCCGGGTTGCGGCACGGACGTATCTCGGATCACCGTACTTGCCGAAGGCATAGAGGTTCGGCTGCGACACCAGTGACCTGATGCGCGGCTCGGACCGGCGAATGTCCCCAACCGCACTGCCGCCGTCACCGATGCTGGGCTGGAACATCCCAAGCACAGTCATGTTGATGAAGTAGTCGAAGATCGAGGCCGCCTTCTCATTGCCGAATATGTCCGGATACGCATCGAGCGGGTACTCCTCGGGATGGCGCGCGCGGATCTGCTCCATGACCTGCGATACGCGGATGAAATCCAGCTTGATGTTGTTGTAGGATGGGCTTTCATGCCCGCCGCCGTCGCGGTAGAGCCCGTTGATCATCATGTAGGCGCTGCGACCGGCGCCGTGATACGCCCAATCCACCATGTCCCTGGAGTTGGGGTGGATGTCGGAGTAGTCATCCATGACCAACGCCAGCGCCATCGCCAGCGCCTGGTGATGCCCCAGGTTGCCGCGGATCGATTCATTGAGTACGCCGACTGCGGCAGGGCGCAGCAGGTAGTGATGGATGTAGTCGCGCAGGTCTCCCACGTCTTCTATGGGCATACCCTTCGACTGCAGATATGGAATCAGCTCGGGGTCCTGATCCAGGTAGCTGTAGATCGCGTCATAGGCGTAGACGGCGGCTTCGGTGCAGAACGTCTCCCAGATCAGGTCGGTGATCATGCCGCCGCCCTTCCAGGTGTAGTGGGGGTGGCGCCCACCGTACGGGGCAGCCCACAGCCAGTCCTGCCGGTCGTCATGGTTGGGGTAGACGGATGCAAGCCGCGCGAGCAGCACGGCAGCCTTGCGCCCGTATTGCGGGTCGCCGGTGAGCAGCCAGGCCTCCGAGAGTGAGCGCAACGCGGGGATGGTCACCGCGCTGTAGCAGGCATTGACATACTCACGAATCAGGTAGAAGCGGCGGCCGTCGGGGGCGACCCAGCCGCTGCCATCATCCGGAAACGGCCCGGATGTCATATCGCCGGCGGCAAAGTCGTTCGAGGGGAACCAGTCGTTGCACATGCGGCACTGTATCTTGTACGGGTGGTTGACCGGGTCCAGCCGCCATGGATGCCAGGCCTGCAGCTTGCGGACTGCCAACCCGCACACCGGGCACTCTGCGTAGGCCTCATGCGGGAAGATGCGCGGTATGCTCGTGGGGGGCTGCAGTTCCCAGATGAAGTCGTCGCTCTGGGCGGCGTACTCCGTCGCCGATATGTACTGCCGGCCGACCAGATAGCTGTACGGCTGGCCATCCATGATCAGCTTGAGCCGCTGTTGCGCCCACTCGTAGCGCTCCACGTTCTCGCGGCCGGTGGCGACGCGCTCGGGGGTGTAGAAGGTCGGCTCAGTCTTTGGCGACTTGGCGATGTAGCGCGTCACCGTGGCCGGATCAAACAGCATCTCACTCTCCGTTGACCAGTATCTGAGCAGGGGCGAGACGATGCGGGCATTCATGGCGGCAAGTGTCAGGCGCCACGGGCCGGAGCGGTCTCCCGCCTCCGCGGGCACGGTCAACTCGAAGTTCGGTCCACGCTCGCTCACGTCGATGACGCCGACCTGTGCGCCTGCCGCATCATCCAGGGCAATCTGCTGAATACCGGCGTCATGCGGCGTCATGGCGGTGATCGTGAACTGCCCCTCCGGCGGGGCGAAGTAGATGCTTCCGCCAACCGAGGGGTCGTTGACAAAGACCTCGCCCGGCAGCATGTAGCGGCCCGAGGACAGCTCCAGCCCCCAGAGCACGTCACCGCGGCCACCGACGGTGATGTCGAGCCGGTGCAGACCCGGTTCGGCAACATCAAACTGCAGCTCGGCAGTCTGTGGCTGGGCCGGCACGCTCCTGTCCAGTGCCGGAATGACGGCCTCCGCCACCTTGCGCTGCCAGGGGTCATAGATGACGGCGGTCAGCTCCGTCGGCTCCGGGTAGATGCGCATTTCACGCTTGGTGATGGTCACCGCCATCGGCCCGGCGGCATCGGGCAGTATATGGACGCTCTTCGCGCCCCGGACAATCGGCGGCAGCTGGGCGCCAAAGACGGGACCCGCCCCCCCGACGCCAATGATCGCCAGGACGGCGCATACATGCAGGAGCGTATCTCCTGTGCCTCGAATCATGTGCTTCTCCGATCTGGCAAGCTCAGAACTCCTGATAGGGGTCCAGGCAGCGATGTCCATTTCCCGCGCCTCGGAAGCCCTTGCCGG
>DPJP01000151.1:9905-10149 GCA_003542955.1 Armatimonadota bacterium | reverse complement strand
CTCGAACGCCACTGAGCCGTAGCCCGTATCCACCTGGGCGCCTGCAACCAGCGTCAGGGGCGCCTGCAGGTTCGCGGCCGCGTCCGCCGAGGAAGGGGCGACTGCAGTGGTCAGCGCGCCGGTGGTCTCGCCGATGATAGTCCAGGCGTCGGCAAACGCGAACCTGAGCTTGCCGGAGCCGCCATCGACACGTGCGGACAGCTCGACGGCGTCGCCGAGCACCAGTTCGGCATCGACATCCTGC
>DPJP01000151.1:3705-9889 GCA_003542955.1 Armatimonadota bacterium | reverse complement strand
CCCCATTGGCGAACGTGACCCGGACATCCGGGTTCAGGTGCAGCATTATCCCCAGCGGCTCGGAGGTTGCGCTTCCGGCGAGGGTCTGAGCCCAACTGGTCGGCCCATCGAGGCCGGAGAAGGCGAACAGCTTGCCGTCAGCCCAGACCGCGGGCATCGCTGCGGTTGTAGGCGGGCCGCTGACCGGGATGCCGCTGCAGCCGGCAAGCAGACACGCGCCGAGTGCCCCTACCAGAAGCAGAGCCGAGATGATACCCCATACACCGTGTCCCATCTGTTGCTCCTTCCGGCGCACGGGCGGATGGCGTCAGGCCGGGATGATGTGTATGTGTTCGCGCGGCGCGATCAGCCACGACTGGACGCCGGTGCCGATGCCCGTCTCGCCTGCCTCATGGGCAGACAGCAGGACACCCCACTCGTGACCGGCCGCTTCAACGTAGGCCTTCAGCATGGGCCCCTTATCCACGACGCGGACGACCCGGGCAGGCATGACGTTACCGATCTCCTCGACGGGTTCAGGCCCCAGACGCAGGCACTCGGGACGGATGACCATGCGCACACTGTCATGGTACGAGGTATCGACGGCCAGCCGCAAGGTGCCGGCCACGAAAAGCGTGCCGTCCGGGGTTACGTCCGCACGTCCCTCGATGATGTTCTCACACCCGACAAAGGAGGCGACGAACTCGTCGGCAGGGCGGTGGAATACCTCGAAGGGTGTGCCAACCTGCCTGNNACCGTCGTCAAACACCCCTATGTGATCGGCGACGGCGAGCGTCTCCTCGAAGTTGTGCGAGACGTGGATGGTTGTCGTCCCCAGTTCCCGTTGAACGGTCTTGAGTTCCTCGCAGAGGCGCTCGCGAGTGCGCTCATCGACGGCGGCCAGCGGCTCATCGAGCAGCAGTACCCTGGGCTCGATAGCAAGGGCCCTGGCCAGGGCGACGCGCTGCTTCTCTCCCCCGCTGAGTGTCAGCGGGTGACGGCCGAGCAGGCTCTCGATGTGAAGCATCCGGGCGAGTTGTTCAACGCGTCGGTCGATCTCGGGCTCGGGGCGCTTGCGGATGCGGAGCCCGAAGCCGATGTTGCGGGCAACGGTCATGTTAGGGAAGAGACAGTAGTCCTGCGGGACGTAGGCGACGTTGCGGTGCTCCGGCCGGGCATCGGTAACATCGCTGCCGTCGAGCAGCACGCGGCCGGTACTGGGGGCGTGCAGGCCGACAATGCACTCGACCAGCACCGTCTTGCCCGCGCCGGTGGGTCCGAGGATGACGAAGTACTCGCCTTCCTCGACGCGGAGGTCGATCGACTTGAGCGAGAACTCCCCAAGCGTGATTGAGAGGCCCCGTATCTGAATCACCACAGGTACCCCTGGCCGCCGAGGCGCTTGAAGGTGACCAGCGTCACGGCCGAGATGAGTATCATGAGGACCACCACCGCGATGGATGCCTCGACATTGCCTGTGGACATGTTCAGGAATGCGGTGATCGGCAGCACGGCAGTCCGGTGCGGGGTCGCGCCCGCGAGCATCATGATGGGGCCGAACTCGCCCATCGCGCGCGCCCAGGTCATGACCATGCCGGCCATCACACCATTGCGCGCGAGCGGGAGCGTGACCTTCCACATCGCCTGCCAGGGGCTACAGCCGAGACTGCGGGCAACCCACTCGAAGCGGGGATTGATCTGATCGAAGGTGGCCTTGAGCGCCCTGATGGCGAACGCGGAGGCGACGAAGAACTGCGCCACCACGATGGCCCTCGGCGTGTAGACGATCTCGATGATGCTGGTCTCGACAAACCTGCCCAGGAACGACTGCTTGAAGAACAGCAGCAGCGCCACGCCCGCAATCAGCGGCGGTATCACGATTGGCAGGTCGATGATGGTGTCGATGAAGGCTGCGAAGCGGAACTTGAACCGCGACAACGCGTAGGCCGACGGGATGCCAACGATCATCCCCAGCAATGCGGTGATGCCGGAGGTGATGAAGCTGAGCTTGATTGAGAAGCCGACTTCGTCGCGAAGATCGGCATTCTGCAGCAATCCCGAGAGGTAGCTCTGCCCGGTCGCGGGCTGAGTCCGCGTCAACCACAGGGCATTGGCGAGGATCACCGCCAGGATGAACCCCATGTAGAGGAAAAGCAGGCTCGAGAGCATGGCCCTCAGCAGCGTGTCGCGGTGGCTGCTCGGCCGCGGCAGCGCCTCATGCACCCCACTCATCAGTCGGCCGCCACCCCTTCTGGTGGAAACGCGGGACGCGCCGGATCAATGGTGTGCCCGTGCTTGCCGAAGATCGCCCTCCCGTCTGCGGAAGCGATGAAGTCGAGGAACTGCTTCGCCTCCGCCGGGTGCTTGGAGAACTCCAGCGTGCCGAGGACAATCGGACTGATTGTCTCCTCGGTGACGCCGAAGGCGATAATGTCGGCGTCCTCGAGGTACCAGCCGGCCACGGCGTCCCACTGGATGGCGGCGTCGATGGCCCCAAGCTTGATCGCGTTGCCGAGTTCGGGGGCGGTTGCCGCCTCGAACACGACGTTCTTCCTCAGCTCCTCCATCGACAGTCCGCTTGCCTCGATCACACGGGGCGTGAAGCTGCCGATGGCGCATGACTTAACCTCCCCGAGGCCGAGACGCAATCCGGGTTGATAGAGGTCCTTGAGACCCCGTATGCCCTTCGGATTGCCCTTCTGGACCATGATGACCGGCACGAAGTAGGAGACCGTCTTGTACTCCGTGATGAAGCCCCGCTCTCGTGCTTGGTCCATGTAGAAGTCCTCGCCGGGCATGTACAGGTCACCCGTCTGCCCCATCGTGATCTGCGCGAGCAGGCAGCCGGAGCCGGTGTAAGTCGGCCTGATGGTGATGCCGGTCTTCTCCTTGAAGACCTTGATGCACTCGTCGGCGGGCTTGCGGAGTCCGGCGCCGCAGAACCACATCAGCTCGACGCCATCGCCGGCCACGGGCGGCGGGGCGGTCAGGCCGGCATCGATGAAGGGCTTCCGCCCCTCGGCAGAGACCAGGAACTCCGCGAACTTCCTCCCTGCCTCACCGGCATCGTAGCCCGCCGTGCGGATCGCCAGGAGGCGGATCGGCTGGTGGGCGGCAGGGTCAATCTCCGCGACCACGGTGACACCCTCTGCATTGGCCTGGTGACGCGCCACGACGGCCGCGTCGGCGCGCCCGTCGGCGACCTCTGCGACCAGCTTCTCGAGCGGCACGCGCACAGCTTTTGGCTCGATTGCGCCCCACAGCTTCTCCTTCTGGAGCGCGCTCTTGGCCTCGGCTGCTACCGAGCCCGCCTGCTTGTCGCCAAGCGCGATCCTCTTGACCTCAGGCTTCGCCAGGTCCTTGAGTGTTGTCAGGTTGAGCGGATTGCCCGCGGGAGCAACCACGCAGAGACNNTCCGCAATGGTGATCTGGCTCCCGGGCTCGATCTTCTGTGCCTGATCTAGTGGAGTGAGTTCGGCCGGTCCCAGGGACAGCAGGTAGCCCCGGGCATCTCCGGAGACTACCTTTTCTCGCATCTCGGCGGCGGGAACGACGATAGCGGAGATGGCGACGTCGGGGGAGGCCTGTGCGAAGCTCTCCTGGACTGCGGCGAATGGCTCCGCGAGGTCCTCGCTGACGAACACGTTCACTGCGATGCCCGCATCGACGGACTCGGGCGGCGTGCCGAGTGTCTCAGCCGGCTGTCTGGGGCAGCCGCAGATCAGTACCGACGCGGCCAGTGCCAGGACTGCGAGGGCCGCAACTGGCTGCATGCGACGGGGTGCGATGAGCATGGTACATGGTCCCTCTCTGAATGGCTGATCGCGCGTACACGTCCGCAGCGGCAGGGCGCGGGCGGAGCAGCACGGACGATCTATTGCTCGTCTGGCGGCGTCACGCCCGCTGTCGAGAGCACACCCGCCCCCTCCGGCCCGGTTACGAACTCGGCGAGATGCCTCGCCCGGTCGGCGACGGATGACCGCTCGTTCACCGCGAGAACCAGTGTCACGGGCTGGTACGTGCTCGCGGGCAGTCTCTGAACAAGGCGTGCGGGCGGGCTGGGCCCCAGGAGGCAGAAGTCGAAGACGACGGCGGCGTCACACTCGCCGAGCCGCAGCCACTGGAGCAGCTTGCAGCCTGTCCTAGCAGTCTTGAGCTTACTCGCACCCGAGTGTCCGGCGGTGCTCAACTCATCCCAGATGCCCGCGCGAGACATCGCCTGCTTCGTCGCCCGTCCCAGTTCGGTTGTGTCGGGATCACCGATGCCGACGGTCCTCACCGGCTCGGTCAGAAGATCACCCAAGCCGCGAATATCGACATCGCTTTCCGCGGGCACAGCCAGGGCAAGGGTCGCGGTACCGAAAGCCACAGGCGTCTCGAACGCGATCTGATCCGTTGCCCCGAACCGCGTGATGTCGCGTTCACCGGTAGCCACGATCACGTCTATTCGCCCCACTGCGCCCTCGATCGCAGGCAGCACGCAGATTGGGCAGTTGAACTCGGGGACGATGTCGATACCGGGATGCAGACGCTCGTACTCGGCGCCCACTCGTTGGAAGACATCAAGCAGTGATGGAGCGCCACGGACGACAATCTTCTCCGGCGCCTTCGCACAGCCCGACAGCGCGACAGCGGCGATGGCGGTCGCGAGGGTGGCTGCAAGCGCCCGGCGCCAGGACCCCATGCCTATGCCTCCGGTTTGCCCGCTTCCGCATCGGGCTTGAGTGGGATGTAGCTCCAGTCTGCGAAGATCTTCTGGCCGGCTTCGCTCAGGCAAGCTCGTATGAACGCCTCCGCGCCCGCGGGGTTCTGCGCGTCGGTGGGCACCACGACTTGAAGAGAGAAGGGCTCGTAGAGCTGCTGGTCGATCAGGCCGACGTCCTGGAGCTTGGTCGATACGCCCTGCCCTTCTTCCTGTCTCTGCTGGCCCGGCGTGTGCACCTCGACAAGGCACGTATTGTAGATGATCGCCGCATCGGCCTTGCCCTTCATGACGAACGACTTCAATTCCGAGGGCGCGTCCGGGCGCGCGAGCTTCGCCTCGACGGCTGACCAGACCCCGGCGTTCTTCAGCGCCTGCTCCGCACAGAAGCCCACACTGCTGTTGGGCCGGGCGATCGCCACCGCCTTGACGTTGTCATTGGCCAGATCCGCAATGCTCTTGATACCAAGTGGGTTGCCCTTCGCGACGATGAGGCCCAACCCCATGCCGGCGACCGGGACGGCTCTGGCGACCTTGCCAACCTTCTCGAGAGCCTCAACCTCGACATTGCCCATGGCGAGGTACGCATCGCAGGAGCCCTTGCCGTCAACGAGCTTGCGGTTGAGCACCATCGTGTTCGCGACGTCTGCCTGCATGTCGATGGCCGGGTCGGTCGTCTTCATGATCTCACAGATGTCGCCATAGGGTCCGGCAACCCCGCACGGCACCGCCGTCAGCACGCGCCCGAGACCTTCACCCGAGCCCTCGGCGATTGGCTGCTCGGAGGGCAGCGTGGGATCAGGCGACGCAAGCTCCTCGGGCGCCCGTTGCCCCGGGCAGCCGGTCAGAACAAGTACGCCTGCAAGCGTGAGTGCGACTGCAAGAAGGGTTGTTCTCATGGTATTCCCCCTGCGTGTAGATGGCTGCGCGGCTGAAGCCCTACTCGTTGACGGCCTGCAGAACGACTGCGTCAAGGTCGGCCTTCGTCCACTCGCCATCCATGGCCATCATGAACGTGACCTGACGCGAACCGGCTTCATCCTTGATGTCGAATGTCTGCTTGCCGTTGATGAGAATGGCGCCGCAACTGAGGCCGTTGTCGCGCCAGACCTGCCGCGCCTCGGCACTGCCCGCCCAGTCGTAGTATTCGGCGCGGACCTTCCCGGGATACTTGTCGACATAGGCGAAGACGGCCTCGATGATGTGCCCATGGTCGGTGCGCGGGTAGAAGGCCTGGATGACCACCTTCGCGTCGTCCGGGCCGGCGGAGGTCGTGCCGGCGTCCACCATCTCCACGGCTGATCCACCACCGGTGGGTGCAGAGACACCTGCCGCGCCAGCGGCTGCCGGTACGGGTTTCAGACCGCTGTCGGCGATGATCTTCTGGCCCTCTGCGGAGATCAGGAAGCTGATGAATGTCTTTGCCGCGTCCGGCTGCGCGCAGTTCTTCGTAACGGCAATCAGCCCCTGCGGCGTCTCATAGCTGCCCTCCGGGAAGTCGAA
>DPJP01000151.1:0-3680 GCA_003542955.1 Armatimonadota bacterium | reverse complement strand
CGAAGGCGACCTGGACCTTGCTCTTCGAGAGCTTCTCAGGATTGGTCTCGAGCGGGCATCCCTTGAAGGCGATGCCGGCCTGCGACTTGCCCTGGGCTACGAACTTGTGCGACTCGATCGCCTGGCTGGTGACCAGGAGCTTCTTCTGGTCCTCGAGTTGCTTCCAGAGCTTCAGAGACTCGAGTGCCTGCTTCCCCGCATGGCCCACGGAGTCGAGTTCGGGGTCTGGTATCGAGACAACCGTGGCTTTGAGCAAGTCCTCGGGCTTCTCAATACCGGCGGGGTTCTCGCGCGGAATGATGGTGACAAGCTCGAAGTCGCAGAACGCGGTGACCGTGCTCTCATCGATGAGCGACTTCTCTGTCAAGAGCGCCATCTGCTGAGGGCCCGGCGAGACAAAGATGTCGCACGTCTCCCCCTTGTCTGTCAGCCGTTTGGCCACGATGACGGAGTTGTCGTACTTGGCCTCGATGTGGATATCAGGGTGCTGCTGCTCGAAGGCGGCGATAGCGTCCATGAACGGCAGGACCATCCCGCATGGACCGTACATGGTGAGCGTCACGGGCTGCGCCTCACCCAGGGGGGGTGGGGGAGGCGGCTCGATGCCGAGCTGTTTGCGCGGGCACCCGACCAGCGTCGTCACCGTGAGCGCGGCGACCGCCGTAAGCACGACGAGTGCATATCTTCTCATTTGCTGCACTCCTCCATCTGTGAGAGTGTGTGTCACATGTTCATGCATGCGCAGATGTACTGGCCGACCTGGCTGACGAACAGCACCGCCGACACGGTTGTGAAGAGCACTATGAGCCCCATGTAGGCAACAACGCGTTGCCAGCCGATCTCGCGGGCGAGGATGATCGCGCCGGGCAGGCTCAGGCCTGCGCCGGTCAGGAGAATCGCCATGCCCGGGCCGATGCTCATCCCATTCTGCAGGAATGCCTTGGTGAAAGCAACCTCGCTCAGGATCGGGAAGTACATCAGCATGCCGAAGATGTCGGCCATGAGTGTCACGCGGAGCATGGCCTGCGCGTCACTGAGGTCGGCGCTCAGCCAGCGGTCGATCCAGATGATGCTGATGTGCGAGGCTGCGAAGGCGATCAGCAGCAGGGCAGGCACGAGAACGGGGANNGCCCCCAGGTCTGCTGCATCCACTCGACGAAGTCGGCGCGGGCGAAGCCGCGCAGGAAGACCACCGCGCCTATCGCGGCCAGGAGCGCCATGCCGACGGCATGGTAGATGGGGAGCTGGTTGGAGGAGCCGAAAGCCACCATTGCGAGCAGAATGCCCAGCAGGAGCCAGACGGCGGGTCCGGCGCCCTCGGTAGACAGTGCCCCTTGATTGGCGAGGTCCTCCTGCCTGGCCTGCTCGCCGCGCCGGAAGAAGAAGGACATCGCCAGCCCGGCGATCACGGCGATGACAGGGACTGAGACGATCCTCCACACGCCTGCGCCGAGGCCGACGACCTGTATCACATAGACGGCGCTCACAACGTTGATGGCGGGGCCGGCGAAAAGGAACGTGAAGGCGGGGCCGATGCCCGCGCCGCGGCGATAGATGCCCACGAAGAGCGGCACCACATTGCAGGAACACAGCGCAAGCACCACGCCGGCGCCGGCGGCGGCCGCATAGGACGAGAAGCGGGGCGCCTGCGGGCCGAGGTAGCGAAGCATCGTGGCCGCGGGCACAAAGGCAGTCACCGCCCCCGCCAGCAGGAAGGCAGGCAGCATTGTCGTGAGCACCTTTACATTGAAGATGCAGCACGACAGAACATCCACAATGCCGTTGAGCGTCTCGCCGATTGCGTAGACCCCCAATCCCGTCTACGTCAGGACTGCGACCGTTCCTGCTATGCCGGATGCGCACACGGAGCGCCCATTCCCCAAGCGGGACCCGCTCACCTCGTCGACGGCCGCGAGCACTATGAGTGTGCAACACCGGGGACGCGGCCGGGGCCTCCCGGCGGCGGCAAATGGAGGCCGGCCGGCGCAACGGGCGAATAGCTTCATGGAACACGTTCGCCAACAGAGGTGTCATTCATCACAGTTGCACAGTTCTGGTGCAGGAGGTGTGCCCGTGCGGCCCGAGAGTACCGCTTCTCGCTACTGGAGACCGTCACGCGTAGTGGTAGTGATTGCCCTCGTCGCCTGTCTCATCGTCCTGGGCGGCTGCGGTGGCAGTTCGGATTCGCGCCACGGCGACGCCGGGACGGCATCGCTCTGCAGCGTGAGTTCGCTGCTGGGCGACCTCGACGGCGACGGAAACCCCGGTGTGAACGATGCTATCGCCATCCTGCGCATTGTGGTTGGATTCGATGTGACTACCCCGCTCGCAGACTGCGACGGTGACGGGACCGTCGGTGTCGGCGACGCGATTCTGATGCTGCGGTGCGTGGTGGGCCTGTCCTCGTGGCCTATCGGGATGTACTACCCCACCCCCGACCGACAGATCAGTGGTACCGTGGTCGAGGGGGACTTCGTGGTCGCCGAGGGAGAACTGGTCGAGGTCGTCGGGGACACAGTCATCCAGTGCGACACCGCGACAATCCCCGGTGGTCTCTTCTCGCGTCCGTCGGGGCCGGGGGGCTCGGACGGCGCGTCTATCACGATCGAGGCGAGCGGCGATGTCAGCATATCGGGCACGATCGAGACGGCGCCGGGTCAGCCCGGCGATTCGGCGACGCCGACCGGTGGCAAAGGGGGGGATATCACTGTTTCATCCTCCGGCGGAAGCATCACCATCGGTGGACCGGGAGGTGCCGCGGGCACCGCACAGGCCAAGAGCCGCTCGCTCCGGACGGGCAGTGGCGCCGACGGCAGGGGCGACGGCGCAGGCGGCAGCGGCGGCAGGATCAGGCTCTCCGCCCCGAGTGGTACGGTGCGTGTGGAGCAGTCAGCGGAGTTGTTTGTGCTCGGCGACGGTGGGGATGGCGGCCTCATAGTCATCTCCGGCGCAGACCTGGCGGGGTATGTGCCGCCGGCGAGCCTTCCCAACAGCGGTGGCGACGGGGGCGCGGTCGAGTTCGATGCGGACCGGCTCGAGGGGGTCGAGTTGAGCGGGCGTGGCCAACTGCCCGACGGGACACCGGCCTATGAAGTGACGTTCGATGACGGCGTGGTCGTCGGTGGGGCGGGCGGAGATGCAGGCAGCTTCTACTACGGTGTCGATCCTCAGACGGGGGCGCCCACGTGGCCGACGTCAGTCGGGGCTCGGCGCGTGCAGGCGGCGCAGGCGATGGTCATCGTCGGGGCCGCCGGTGGAGATGGGATACGCCTGGCGGGACACGGGCAGAGCATCAGCATCATCGACGCCAACACCGGCCAGCCGGGAGGCAACGGCCGGGACGTCGAAGCTCGCGGAGGCGACGGCGGTCACTGCGGCGGCTGGACGATCGGCGGGGAGTTCATCTACATCCGAGGCAGCGAGTCGTATGTCGCCGGCAACGGCGGTGACGTGCACCTGCAGGCGGCTGGAGGCAAGGCCGCCGCGTCCAACGGCAACGGCGGCGCAGGGGGCGGCGCCGTGGCCGTCGGCGGCACAGGCGGCAACACCTACACCATCGATCTCGACGGCGCAACAGCCTCGCCGGGGCGCGGGGGGCACGCGGAGGCCATCGGTGGCGCGGGCGGTAACGGGGGCTCGACCTGTGCGCCGCCGGGACCGGGCGGTGGAGGCGGCAGGGG
>DPJP01000460.1:8612-18945 GCA_003542955.1 Armatimonadota bacterium | reverse complement strand
CTCTCACCCCCTGAGACTCCTGCTTTCCTTGCATGTTTTCCGCGTATGTAACAAACGTTCGATGGAT
This sequence comes from Armatimonadota bacterium, assembly GCA_003542955.1. Classification (GTDB taxonomy): domain Bacteria; phylum Armatimonadota; class Zipacnadia; order Zipacnadales; family UBA11051; genus UBA11051. Next base: position 18,878 of record DPJP01000460.1, on the reverse strand, counting down.
TCATGGCATCAACCTGTGAACTAGGTGTTACGAGAATTCAACGAGCCCCTGAGCCCCTTGGCTTCCGCGAATCTCTCAGGTACATCAGGGCTTCCTTGCCCCTGCACTAGATTCGCGGAACACGCCTAATTATCGCCTACCTGAACAACAGCAGTCTGCCCCATCCCCAACGTCGTATGCGCCCCCAGCCCGGCGTACTCGGCAAACCGCCCCAACGCGCCAAACCATCTGCGCAGCCCCCCATCCCAGCTCATCAGCCGGAAGCCGACCGTTCCCACAAAGCCGATCTCGACATGACTGCGCATCCGCACCGGTCGGGTCGAGATATCATGCCTGCAGACTGCGACACTCTCGCGCAGCGCCTCCTCGACAGCCTCGGGGATGCGCACTTCAGCGGGAGCGAAGGCGTTCCACTTGCGCGCCAGGGAGCCGAAGCAGACTCCCGGCATGGGCAGCGGCACCTGCCTGCCGCCGTCGGTGAAGGTGGTCGGCGAGAGCGCCTTGAGCACCACCAGGCCGGCGGGGGCCGCCTCGGCCAGCTCCGAGTACTCCGCCTGCGAATGGACCGTGACCGGTCCGCGCTCCTGATCGACCTCGAGCAGCATGTCGCCGATGCGGATCGGCTGCCCGGAGGCCAGATATGTAGCCAGGCCGGTGAAGAACGCATCGGCCACTTCAGCCGTGAGGGCGGTGAGCCGGAGCGTCCTGCGTCCGTCGCCGTTGTCGTCACCGCCCGCCCGGCCCGCCCCGGCAGCAGCTCCGCCCCGATGCGCGCCCGCGGGGCGTGGGACGCGGTCGGAAGCCGCATCATGCCCGCCCCCCGCATTGTGGCCCTGTGACGCCGTGCGCTGCTCGCGCCGCGGGGACGCGCTCCGCTGAGCGGATGTGCGGGGCTTGATGAGCCTGGAGATAGTGAAGGCTTTGTAGCCGTTAGTGGCATGGACCTGTGCGGCGAGTTCCTCGGATGCCTGCTGAAGGACGCTGGCATAGACGAATCCGCGGGTATCTTCGGGCATGCCTTCGCCCGCCGGCCCCACGCCCGCCAGGTGCCCGTCACTCAGGTTGTAGGATATTCGTGTTGGCATGAGGGGCAACTACGTACCAAGGAATGGCTGCGCCTGGTGCTTGAGTTCCACGTGATAGGCCAGTATCTTGCACGCACAAGCAAGCACGCTGATGAGTTCGTCGGTCTGCAGCTTCTTGTTGAGCAGCATCTCGACTGCGCTTCGCACTGCGTTTCTGTAGGCAGGAGTCTGCCGTGAGCGCCTTCTTTCGGGGTCATGCTCCGTCCAGGCCTTCAGATACGCGCGCAGGCGGCTGGCGTCGGGGCGCTTCGCCTTGACATGGGCGATGACAGTGCGCAGTTCGTTGGTGTTCACAGCTTCCGCGTCGTGGAACCCAGCGAGAACGCCTTCTACAAGCTCCCAATCGCATACACTCATGCTTGAGGCCCGCCCCTCTGTTGTGGCGTGTAACCACAGGTGCGCAGGTCGGCGCCATCGNNTCCCAGCGCACTCTGAAGTGCGCTGTAGCCATCGGCGAAGAACCACTCTGCGGCCAAGGCAGCATCTATCGGACCGTTGGGATCCAGCTGACTGAGAGCCCCCGGGGCATCATCGGCGGAGGCTTGCCACCGGGCGACATCGTCTCTGATCACCAGTTGAGTCAGCTCGAATGTGACCGACCCGCAACAGGATGGCTTCGAGCCGCCGACCTTCAGCCGGAGCTGTCGGTGAGGCGACGGTGGCNNGTGGCTGGCACCCAACAGCCAGGAGCAATGCACCCAAGTGGGCATCCTCCATATCCACGAAGTCAGCTGTGAATGCGAAGGTCCTACCTGCGCTGACAGTCTCAACCTCGACGACGCCTTCGTCGAGATGACCGTGCCGGTAGAACTTGCGCCCACGTATGTCACCGTTCTGGAAGTACCTCGGGTTGGGCGTGCCGTCCTTCAGCTTCGGCCGTGGTGGCCATAGCATAGGGAGGCTGCTGTACTCCGTGTCGCCGTTCTCCATGAACGCGTCCACTATGCGTACGCGGCCAAGGAAACCTTGCCCGCCAAATACATGGCAGGCCGGGCAGAGCTTTGCCTTGGCCTGCCAGTTCGCCTCTCGGTGGATCGCAGTTGAAGGTACGCTGCATTGCTCGAGGCCATTCACTGTCACCTTGCTCAGCAGGCACGACTTCGTCATCCCCTCGAAGATGGCGCGAATGACTCCCTTTAGCGAGGCTGCGGCGAGAGCGACTTCGCCGCCAGTGCGGAAGGTCGGACGCAGGATTGTCTGATAGTCGGCGGAACTGACTTCGGTGAAGCCGGCGCCGCTCGTGACGGGGCCGTCAGTCCTGTAGACGCCAGACAGCGTCCCCGACCGCCCGGTGGCGCGGTCGTGGCCCGTGCGGTGCGCTGGTGACGAGACGACGTGTTCTTCGGACTTCGGCGTCGTATGGCGGACCATCACGTACGGAGCGTGCTCATACCTGTCGGGCTGCTGCTGTTCACCCATTGGTGCCCTCCTTTGCAGTCCGGAAGCAATCGACCCAGGCCTGTCTGAAGGGCTTGAAGGCACTCTCGACCGCCTCTGCCCCCGAGAAGACCCAAGTGTGCCCCAGGAAGTCATCCTGGACGCCCCCGCCAATACTGACGAAGTCCTTGTCCGCTGCCACCCAGCGAAGGGACCCTGTCTGCTGCGGAATGTAGACACTGGTGAGGTCCCGTGCAACTCCCGGGAAGACTGCTTCGCCGGCTTTGGCGCTCCGAGACGAAAGTGTGAATTCGGTGAAGTCGGCATCGAGACGTCCCAGGCCGCGGGACTTGCCGAAGCCGATGAGCAAGTACTGGTCGCGCAAATCGCGCAGTGCCAGGAGCACCAGCCCGAGGTGCGCACAGGTGAAGTTGTGAACGCGAATGGTGGTCGTGAACTCGCCTGCGACCAGCGTCTCGAACTGGAATGGCCCATGCCGGACTGAGCCGAAGACGCGGTCGATGGCGACGCTGTTCCGTTCCTCGAGCGTGACTTCACCGGTCGGGTACGCGTCGTTGAAAGTGATGTGCCCGGCCAGCGTGGTGTTCCCGAAAAGCTGGCAGGTGAAGCACGCATCGCGGTATTTGTCTTCTGCCGAGGGGTCATCACCTTCGGTGTGCTCGTCGCCGGCTACCGCGCCCGTCTTCGTCCCATGCACCTTGGCGCAGCACTTCTCGTCGTCGAGTGGGTCGCATGCCATGCGTTCTGCGTCGTAGTTGCCTGCGAACGCGAGCGTTCGTGCGATCCGCTCACAGTGGCTGCGTATGGCTCCCTTGATTGAGGAGCCGGGGAAGTAGATGGTCTCATGGCCGTTCCTGTGGGTGCGAACGAATGCCATGTCCGGCCGCGAAGGGTCGGCCGCCGTGAGCGCGTCGCCCCCCTTGATGAGCACCGGACCGTCGGGCCTGAGAATCAGGTCAATGCGAGCCTGGTTCAGAAGCATCTTGTGCATGTCGCTCAACTCCTCTTGTGGACAGCAGGCTCAGATGGCGGCCAAGCAGTCCTCAATGCACTGTTGCTGCCGGTCCAGCGAGAGACTCTCCGCCGGCTCTCCCATGAGGTAGCCCACGAGGCTGTCGAGTTCAGCCGGCTCAACCGTGGATACACACGTGCCCTCCAGGGCGCAACTGCCCAGTCCACGGCTGGTACCCCCACCGATGCGGATATCGCCCTGCTCGAGGAGCTTGATGCCGATCAGAGCCATGCCAAGCTCGGTGTCGCTCGGATTGTCGAGTGAGGCATGGAAGTCGAACGCGAGGCCCGCAGGGGCTACCTCGTAACTGAAGAGCTGCCCGCTTGAGGCGGTCCCAGTATCTCTATCGATAGCCACGCTGTCACGCATCTCCGATGTGGGCCCCCGGTCGGGAGGGGTCAGCAGCATGAGGTCCCGGAACCGCAACTTGCCTGCGAACCAGGGAGAGCCGAAGACGCAGCAGACTGGGCACATGTGGTCGCGTAGCAGCTTCGCGAGTTCTTGGTCCGTTGCGGCCTGCTTGACAAGCTCCTTGCGCAGTGCGGGGGGGACACACGAATCATCTGGCTTGCCCGTGCACAGACAAGCGACTTCCATCGGCGCCCCGGGCTTCATGGCACGGACTACTGCTTCAACAGCGGAGCGCACTGCCCCCTTCATGGAAGAGCCCGGGATGAAGGGTTGTCCGAAGGCGTCTTTTGCTATCGGCAAGTCGGGCGTGTGTGCATCGATGTCGCGCCCAGTCCCGATGCGAAACGCAGTCTTGCTGACGAGGCGCCCGGTGATACTCACCTGCGAGCGAAGTGTCTCAAACGTGTATGCCTGATCGTCGTGCGCTGTCACTTGTCGGCCCCCTTTGCCAGAACCTCAATCATGCTCCAGTCGGAGATCGTCTTCTTCCCATCCTTGGCTTCCACGTATGAGTGCAGCCGCGCGAGTTGGCCGGCGAATGCGCGAAGAAGCTGCATCTGCAGCAGTTCTATGCGATGTGGCTTTGCTGAGTCATTCAGTGAGTTGGCCAGTTGCCGAATCCGGCCGTCGGGTTGGGCGAATAGCCGGACAACGCGGTGCCCGAACATGTCCTTTTCGTCTTTCGGCTGGGCGGGCATCGAACGCCAGTCATTACTCCTACTCATCTGGTACATTACCCATACCTGGACGAGCCGAGGGTCGTCGCAGGCGTTGCAGGCCGCCATGAAGTTGCGCAACTGTGACGTCTGCATCCTCACGCCACTCCCGTCCCTCAAACAGAGAAGACACGAAGCCGCGTACGGCACCAGCCTTCCTTCATAGGGCTTTACCAGGGCCCGAACTGCCGCTACGTCAGCAGCGTTCTGGCTCGGACCTTTTGCTTCACTCATCTCACCCAACTCCTTGCAGCGGCACTATACGGGCTCGGTAATAGCGTCGCGTTGCCAGAGTGTTTGTACGATGATGCCTATCGCAAGAGATACGGGTGCCCAGGACCACACTATGAAGAAGTCGTGGGCAGCCGGGAGACTACGAGCCAGGAGCCAGTAGCCAATAGCCCCTATCGCGCAAGAATGCATCAAACCGAGCAGGAGCAAATGGGCCACTCGCGCAGCCACGTGCCGGAGCGGCAAAGATATGCGGCGCGCCGCCTGACCGAACCAGAGATAGCCGGCTACGGCAACCAATCCAGCAACGACTCCGGCGGCCGGCCACAGCCAGGTATTCGGGCTGACGTCTGCCAGCTTCTGGGCGGACGCAAGCTGCGACAGCGCAAGGTAACCCACGATGGACACAGCTCCCAGGCGTGGCACGAACGCCCGCCCCAGATTCGGCCAAAACGCGAACACGATAGCCATGTGGGCGCACGCGGCGAGAGCCACCACCGATGGCCAGTAGTCGACGAAGGCAGGGCCGGACAGCCCCAGTGCGTGAGCAAGCAGGGAGCTGATTGCTATGGCGAGCAGCAACAGGCCAGGGACGTGTGAGAGCCATTGCGCGCACGGGATCAACTGGACCGCGCGTCTTCTCCAATCCTCCATCCCGGCCACTTCACCCTTCTGCGCAGTCCAGGGATCGAGTCGACCGCGTAGCGCCCAGGTATCGACGAAGGCATCCCGCCATTCACGACGAAGGGCAGGCTTTGCCGCTGAGGGCTGACCGCTAGGGTGGCTAGATGCGCCCTGTGCGTCTTGGGCGGGTTGTTCATTCTCTGTCGGGGCCACACGTTCCGGCCCTTTGGGCCGCCGGAACCACCTCGTGACGCGCTTCGCCATCGAGCCATTCGCCACCACCGGCTCATACTCGTCCTCCGGCTGGTCAGCGTCTTGCACGGCCTGAACGCGATGCAGGAACCAATTGGTCGTGTCGGCTTCCATGGCAGCCTCGTAGGTCGCGTGCTGCCACATGCGTCCACTTGTGGCTGCAACACGAAGCCACTGAATCCCGCTCTCAAGAATTCTGCCATCAATGTACTCACGCTGAGCCTTCTTGTCAGTGTTGTCAGGCCCAGTGCTGTGAACCACGCGCCCCATCTCGTGTATAAACAAGTCTGCCCCTACGGCGTGCAACGCGACCAACTTCCGAAGAAAGAACGGAGTGGCGAACTCAGCGTAGACATCCGCCAGGGCGTCGTATAGAGCCTCCCGGACGGCAAATGGGATATCGTCATTCGTCAGCACGTCGTATGGTGCATGACAGAATTCACAGATGATCGATAGCCGTGCCTGCTTGCGTAGGGCCGCATCCGATGTAGTTGGAGAAGCGTCGAGAACCGACGCGACGGCAGTGCGCAGTTCATTCCGCAATGCGTCTCCGCATCCCGATGCCACCCTGAGATAGACATCGACGTCTGGAGGCCGTGTGAGAACGAGCCAACCACAGACGGCATCCCACTGAACTACGCACTTCGCTCTGGGCGCACCGGCCCCGACCTGACGGTCCACGCTCATTCCTGCCTAGCTCCCCATCTGTTCACTCGCGAGCACGCGCCGTTCCGCTTCTTGTGCCAGTTTCACACTCTCTACTTGCCCGTTGTCGTCCAGTACAGATTCGGGGTCGTTCAAGAGGTGCTCAGCCCATCCCCTGGCACCTGGTGTCTGGAGTTTCCAAGGGATTGCATCCCCAACCGGGAGAAGCCACGCATCCCCGGGGATCGCCGGGTGCATGACGCGCTCAAGTTGCGCGTCGTCGTCAGCGCCGTGTTTGACGACTTCGCCCTCTTCTTGCTCGACCTCGCGGCTGACCACCGCCTGGAAGGTGTTGGCGGCACACCCCGTCATGATCGCTGCCTGGAGCGCCATTGCCGACATCGACTTGCGCCCCCCGGAGATGCTCACGTGAACGTCCCACTCATCGCTCGTGGAATCCTTGTGCCGGAGTATCTCTGAGATACAAAGCCGCAGGAAGTCGAAGGCCTCGTTGGGGGCGGTCAAGTCGTCATGCGGGATGTTCAGCACCCGTGGCTCAAGCTCCGGGGGCGCCAGGAAGTCCAGCTGCTTGACGTAGTAGCATTGGTGGCCATACCTGCTCTGGGCCTTGAACTCGTCCTGCACCATGCCCCATTCGCGATCTCTGATTCTGTCTTCATCATCTGTGCAGAGAGCGTCTGCGGACAGGACCGCGTGTGGCGCCCCATCCGTTTCATTGCGTGGTGTCATGAGAACAACAAGGCGATCAATCCTGACGGGGTCCGGAGTGCGCGCCGCGAGCAGGTCAACCGACGTGGTGACTGCTCCAGGCTCAGTTCCCATTGTCGCTATCAGCACTGACCTGGCCATGGACGACATCCTTTCCCCAGCGTATGCCGTGGTATCGAGTGAAACGAGTGATGCCGGTGAGTCTATCGCGATAGGTGTACGTCCCGAGCGCCCAGTGATCTCCATCGGCTGGAGCCGGGCCTCCCGCTACGCACAGTTGCCCCATGACCCGTGGCATCCTGACTTCGAGAAACCCGGAAACAGGCGATGACTTGTATCTGCCAAGCAGAAGGATGGGACCGTCCGTCACGTCGTGGACGGTCGGCTTCTCAATGCCCAGGCGCTCCGAGATAGCGGGGTCTTCCCACAGCGCCAGGAACCCGCCACACTCCGTCCGCAACTCGATCTGATCGCAGAACAGGCGCCAGTTCGGCATGTCGGGTGGGGCCACCGGGTCCGGCGCCCGCCGAAGGCCAATCTGCAGTTCATCCCACTGCATCAGCCACCATTGCGTAGGGGGTGGAGCCAGCTCCGCAAGTACCGTGGGAAGCGCGTCGATAGAGTTGATGCACGTGTAGCCATTGGCGGTCATGGATTGAGCGCCTCCCAATGGATAGGGTGACAGACGATCAGGCGACCGAACCCTTCCTCCGTTCTCTCGCCGATGCCCCGCTCTTCAAGGGCCTGCAACGCATCCAGCAGTGCGGCGACTTGTTGGTCCCCCACGGAGGCGCGACACAGCCACGCGCTTCCAGCATCGGTCGCCAGTGCCGACCACTTCTGGAGTTGCCATGCGCTACTCCACCCGCTGATCGGGCGGCCGGCCTGGTGCGTCGCGACGATCTCGATGTCGGGTAGGCTGCCATCGCCGGAGGACTCGCGCAGGTGGTCGGTGATTGAGCGCGAGTCGAGCCCTATCGTCGGCGCGCCGGTGACAGGGCAGTGCAGGATGGCTCGCTCGGTCAGCGTGACCGAAAAGGACTGGGCCTGCCCGGTCGCATCGAGCCTCGCGTTCAGCCCTGCGAACCTCTGGGCCAGCGGACCGAACGGATTGCTCTCACGGAGTCTCGTCTCCGGCATGAACGAGGTTGCGCCCAGCCCGCGAGAGTTGCCGCTCCCGATGAGCAGGGGGGACTGCAGGGACGTGCTGTGGTTCTGCCGCAGCCGATCCAATACCTGCGCAGCCTCGTCGGGCGCGTCTTCAGGCACGAGTACGGTCCCTGCGAACTCCTGACTTCCGTCAATTCCAGTTACCGAGTAGAGCAGTCCCTCGGCAGCAGTCTGCGAGGCTCTGCTGATGCCAACGCGTGTCCGCCTGCCCATTCGCGTGCTGATGAGCTCAATATATGTGTTCTTTGCTCCAGAAGGATGCAGAAGATAGTATGGTTCACCCGGCGCGGAGGCGTCGCCACCACACACCGGGCACTCCACGCCGTACTCCTTCCAGTCCAAGTCTGCATCAGGGCTCTCTTCGAGCCGGACGTCCAACTCATATCCGCTGACCAACGTGTCCCAGACGCCGTGTGGCTCCGGTCTGGGGGCGGCGCGGTCTCTCGTTCTCCTTCCAGTCTCTTCATTCCACTGCTCGACCGAACCCGGGCAGTACTTGCACGTACGGAGGCTCAGGGGTACAGGCCCCAGCTTGCGAGTGGTCCTGTCCCTCTCCTGCGGATACAGGCTGGTGAATACGAAGGCGTTCTGGCCCAGGAAGATGTCGGGGAACAGACAGTGGCCGTCGGAGGCGAGGGCGGGGCAATCTGAGACGTCGCAGCTTTCCTTGCCTGGATCTCGATCCGGGCAGTGGCGCAGGATGTCGCCCGCAACCGCGCCCCGGAACACTGACCCGGGGATGTAGTCATGACTCTCCAGAAACTGCCCGCGTGTGTAGCGGCGGCCGGCGGCAACCAGCGTGTGCGTGCGCAGAACGACCTCGAAACGCTTCACTCAGCATCGCCCCCATCCGAGGAGTTCTGCGTGCCGAAGACCTCCTGCAGCTTCTCCAGCCCGGCCCCGAGAGCATCACGATCCATCGGCTGCTCCGATCCCTTCTCGCCGACCGAGACCCTGAGGGAGTTGTCGTCGGCGCGGTCGATCCAGCCCAGTCCGCGGCTGTTGCCACCACCAATTCTGCAGATGTCCAGTGCTCCCGCATACAGGAGCGCCTCGAGGCCGAGGTCGGCCGGCAGGAAGCCCTGCGCGCGCCCTTTGAAGACCGCTGGGAGCGCGGGCGCCACCGTGCGCGTGACGAACAGTCGCTGCTCCTGCACCGTGCGGGTGTAGCGGTTCATGCCGATTCCGGTGCGCAGCGCCGTCTTCTCGAGGGCCTGCCACGTGTCTGAGTCTACTCCAACCTCCGCGGCGCAGGACCAGTCCGAGAAGTGCAGCGGTGAGGCCAGCCACGGGCTGCCGAAGATCAGGCAGACCGGGCAGAAGAAGTGCTCGTAGCCGGCAACCGGAGTTGGGGCGTCCTCACTGCTCCTGAAGTAGTAGTGCGGGCACATCATGTCCGCCTGGGGACCCTCGCAGCAGGCGACCTTGAGGGCGCGGGCGATGCGCTCGCAGTGGTGCCGGAGCCGGCCCTTGACGCTCGAGCCGGGGATGATCGGGTCGCCCGCGGCATCGAGGACGGTGGCGCGGTCGGCGTCCGCGGTGGTCGGCCCCGCACCGATGAAGGGCGGGCTCAGGAAGTGGACACTCCAATGGATCACGGCGTGGACTCTGCTCATTCGGAGCCATTCTCCTTTCGGCCCACGACGCTGAAGAGGTCTGCGATATCGGGAATGCAGGAGCTATAGACGACCCCGCGCTTGTCGTAGCAGGTCTTGCGCCAGCCTGGTGGATCGCGATAGCCGAGCGTCGGCTTTCCGTCGCCGATCATCTCCAGAAGGCGCTTACGCGCCTTGTTGTCGCTATTGAGTTTCGCCAGTTGGTGGAGCAGATACGTCGAACCCGAGAGCCGATCCTGGCTGAGCGCGGTAACCATCATCAGCAGCTGACCTTTGGGGAGACCGGCGTGACGGTCGTGGATATCGCGTGTCGCGCACAGCAGGTCTTTGAGTTTCCCAATCGAGTACGGCTTGTCGCAGAGCCGCAACCACTCACG
>DPJP01000460.1:0-8579 GCA_003542955.1 Armatimonadota bacterium | reverse complement strand
GACTTGCTCGGAGACCGTCGCCCCTGCTTTGCGCTCTTGCAGAGCTGCTCGGCGAGGCCCTGGAGGTAGTAAATCGGGTAGTGGACCGGCGCGATGACAACGCCGCCGGAGAGGGTGCATTTCTCGTCCGGCTTCAGAGCCGCCTGGATGGCTGGATCCTTCGCCGCGGCGTCGTGGAACTCATCAACGATTGCAGCCGCGATGCGGAGCGCTTCCCTGGCGGGCACGATGAGGAAGAGGTCATCGCCGCCCTGGAAGATGATGTCGAAGGGGTGAACCCAGGATGAACCATTGTCTCGCTCAATGTTGACGGGGTGGAGCTTCTTCGCCAGCGTCGTATAGATGGCACGCCTGAGGCATGCCTCCACGGCGCTGGAGAAGGCCTCTGTCTGGCGCCAACTTAGGCCACTGGCCATCCCGCCCATTCCATCGCCATCCAGCAGGATCACGCCGATGTCGTCCGCGGGGGGATTCTTGCCAGGCGAGATGATCTCCTCAAGCGTGTGCGGAGAATCGATGTTGTCGATGCTCGAAACCAAGTCCCCCAAGTATCCGCTGAGCAGCGACGCGTCTTCGTGCATCAAGTCAGTGAAGCGTTTCAGTTGGTCACCGGGTCTGGCCTTGCCCTTCTCCAGCTTCTTCTTGCAGGGGGCACAGATGGGGCGCTGTTCGCTCTCGCCAGGTACATCAGCCATGTCGTTCGCCGGCCGGATGTCGCAGGAGGAGCAGCGTTGCGCGTACGGGGGCGCCTCGAAGTACGGGATGGCGGAGCGGCTGTCTTTCTTACGGCGGAGCAGGTATGCGGCGACGTTGCGCGCCTGCCGGAAGCAGTCGTCGTTCGTCCGTGGATCGTCGTCACACGGCACGGCGACGGCCGTCGCGGTGGCGACGACGGTCACCTCAAGGAACTTGCGTTCCAGCTCCGCGACGAGCTTCTCGGCGTCGTCCGCAGTGCTATGGATATAGCCCAGCAGGCTTCCGCCGGCGGAGTAGCAGACCTCCCCGCCCTGCTTCTCGAGGTATTCGCTCGCCGTCTCGCCCGCTTCAGCCATCAGCTGGCTGGCGCCGCGGACCTCCGGCAGACGCGCGGACTCGAACACGTACGACTGGATCTTGTCCGCATCGAGTGCGATGAGGAAGTGCTGTGGATCAGACATCCCTGCTCACTCCCGCCGTGTGTGCGATGGAAGGCCCCAGACGGCCGCAGGATGGAGACGCGGCCGCGTATCGCAGGAATCAGTCAGACTCGTGTTGCCACCAGGCGTAACTCCGTGTGGCTGAGGCCCGGAGTGGGGCTCACCACGCGATTGAGAGAATCGCTCCCATCCACCAGCCACTGCCATCATTCACTTTGGTTGGGTACAGTTCCTTCTTTTGTAACAGCGTTTCAGCACTTTTTTTCTGAACCGACCGCGAACAAGTCGAAGTAGGCACCACTCACAGCCGGATAGGTGGATTGCAGACGAGACTATGGGGAGCACCCAATAGCGAGCATGTCATGACGCTGTCACCCGCGAATATCCCGCTTGAGTACAACATGTCTTTGCGCCTTTCGTTTCGGTATGGTACGTGGCAGTCACGTGAGTGGAGAGTACCGGCCTGCCAGACTCGCTCAGCCTGCGCACAGGTGTTCGTTCCCGAGGCGTGGCAGTGCGCGCTGGCGCGATGACATGCGGACGCACTGGAGGGAGGGTACAGACTCCCCATGGGGCAGGGCATTGGCTGTCGGGCGGTGGGGGTGGAGAGAGATGCCGGGACGACCGGGCCTCAGATCGCGACAGCGCCAATCAGTGGGACGGGCGCAACGCAGAAGNNGAGCCGGGCTTGCTGGAGACTACCCGTGCGGCAAGGGGCGTGTCCTGCAGAGAGTCCTGGCGTCACGGGGTCGGGTTGTTCGCCCCAGGCTGGATGAAGTCACAGATGCTCTGCCAGTCGGCGGCGCGGGCGAGTTCGATGCCGGCGAACAGCAGGGAGAGGACGGTTAACCAGAGCACCATCCGGTTGGTCTGGCTCTGGTATTCGAGCATTAGGTCGTTCTCGGTGAGATCAAGGAGGTCGCGGACCTTGTCGATGCCCGCAGGGATACGCCATTCCTCGACGAGCATCCGCCCGAGGACATTGAGTTCGTCGACGGAGCAATCCTCCAGGCTCTGCACCGCGCGGAGGAGCTTCGACCTGCGCTCACGGACCTCCCGCATCCTCCTGAATGGGCTGGTCAGTGCCCTCGTGAGTGAAAAGCCCCGGCCCGCGGAGGCGTAGGCGGCATCCCGCTGATTCTCGGCAAGCGCGTTCCGGATGAGCACATCCATGACCATGACCGTTTCGAGGGTGATCAGGCTGCCATGGTTCAATCCAGCCAGTGGCGGGTCGAAATAGAAGTACTCGGGACACTCTCCGTAGTAGGTGCTCCAATAGCACTCCTGAGTCTTGCGGTAGTCGTGCGCAGTCCCGTTCGAGGCGAAGTTCAGCTGCAGCACTGCTCCCGGTCCAGGGATGATCGTGACGAAGTCCCGCGTCGCCCAACGGTGTTCGAGGCGGTCGAGGGCGCGAGTGATGGGAACATACCGCCAGCCTTCATCCGAAGTAAGGAGGCCGTAGAGCTCCTTCGGATAGCGCTCGATAGCTTCTGCGGGGCTCTCGCAGTCGGTAACACGTGTCAGTTCGATGACGGTGCCCCGGGAGTTCACAGCTATGTCACTGCGGCCGTCCGCATCGAGCGCCGCCACGAGCGCAGTCACATAGGACCAGACGAACGCCCCGATGTTGCCAAGTTGCGTTCCACCCGCAGAGTGTCTGCAGTTGCAGAACTCGAGTTGCTTATCTCGGTAGACAGCCTGCCGGAGGCAGATGATGTCATCCACGGAGCAGGAACTCAGGACGAGGTTCACGGTGACAGTGGCGACGTGTGCCCCCGCGTAGTAGGTGAGCACGACCTGGACAGGGCCGTCAACAGCCAGATCGCCAATGCGCCCCTTCGCGAGCGGGCGTCCAAGCTCGAGCCGAATGGCCTGCGACGCGGCTTCGCTCAAGGGGAGGAAGCTCGTGGCGACGGCGTAGTCATAGGCAAGCGGCGGCGTGCACTGGTTTGCGGCCCTGTCGGCGCACGGCGGCGTGCAATGCCTGTCAGGATCGTGAAGGCACGCCACATCCCATCTGGCGTCGGGGAATTGCTTGCGGACCCGCTCAAGCAGGGAGTCCCTGGTTGCGCAGTTGCCTCCGGGCAGCGGAAGGGGGAACGATGTCAGGAATGCCAATCTGCAGTCCCAGGTCGGCCGGCGGCGTTCCGGCGTCTCCTTCTTCGAGCGTCGCCTACTCATGCGTGGTGAAAACCCAAAGGTCACGTCCGTGCTTGCGCTGCAAGGCGGGTACGCAGTTGACCAACCGATCTGCATTTGGCACGAGCCACAGAGGGTATGCAGACTTCTCGAGGTGGAATACGCCGAACTGCCCAAACCCAAGACCGTGGCTTTTGGCAAGGCACTGAAGGCTGTCGCGCGTGAAGAAATGGATCGGGAGTACGCCCTCCTCGTCGAACAGCGCATCGAACTGGGCCTGTGCGACGTCCTCCTCGATGGTCTTCCCGTCACGCAGAAAGCTCCTGACGAACCGGTCTGTACCGTCGGTGCTGTGACAGGTCATCACGAGCATCACACCGCCGGGGCTGAGCGCCCTGCTCAGGCAGGCGAGTACGGTATCCAGACTCCGCAGTGGCACATGCTGCACAACGTGACTGCACACGATGATGTCATAGCGTTCGGCGTCAGGCAGGTCTTCGATTGTCAGGGCGCGGAGGTCCACATTGGCCAGGTCGTGGTGATCAACACATCTCTGGGCGGCAGCACAGCGCTCGAGGTCGGGCTCGATGGCAGAAACCCGGGCGAACAGCCGGGAGAGCGTCGGCAGTAGACGCCCGTCGCCACAACCGGCGTCAAGGCAATGAAGTGCGTCGGCACCCATCGCCCCTACATGCCGCTCAAACCGCGCAAGCACGGCCTGCTCGCTCCGATCCCAGTAGGCCTCATAGCGCTTCGAGGCGCGGATCATAGCCGCTGTGATCTGATCGCCTTGGTCAGAGTACTTCCTGGTCATCTCAACTCCCGTGGCTTGCCAGTGGCGACATCGGGACGCGCGAGTCCCGGCGGCGGATGGACATCCGCGGCAAGCCGGTCTCTGCTATGGCTTTGCGCAAGCAACCGGACTGCGCGCTGTAGTCGGTTCGCCGGTCGTTAGCGTCTTCCCTTCCCCTGATTGCGCTCAGCAATGTGGGCGCAATCATCAGGGCGCGCACAGCCAAGCAATCGTGCCTTGAGCGCGTGCTCTTCCTCCGTGATGGGGCGGGTGTCCGGGCACGGGAGATAACGCCAGATGCAGTTGAAGACCTGAGCATCTGCGAAGCAGGCACGCAACTGCTCCTCGGTGCGGTTGAGCAGGTCTCCCATGGTACGGAAGCCCGCCTGCCGCAGGGCATCAATGCTGCCGTCGCGATGCCACTGGTCGCAGTTGTCCTCTATCGGCTCCTGCATGGCCGCCGCATCCACGCCAGCTCCGGCGCGTGCCAGGCGCTCGCGAATGGTCAGCTTCTCCTTCCCCTGGTGCGCGCCGCACTCCGGGCAATCATCAAGCCAGGCGGGAATGATCGCATTGCATTCCGAGCATCTCGTCTCGCCCACACCCATCTGCAGTGGTCGTCGATCATCTGATGACATGCGCATCCCTCCGCGCGCACCGACAACCGGCTCCTGCTGTCGAGCCGAGTGTTCGTCAGAAATGGCGCAGAGACCTCGCTACAAGGGATCTGCCACCGGCCTTTGCCTGCCGGAAGCGGTTTACGCCGCGGAGGTACACCTGCCCATGATCTACACCGGGCATGCCCTGCACCTATTCAACGCAAAGCGAGCGGCTTCCCCCGAAGGATGCTGACTCAAACTCGCGTGTGCCGATCTCCCCGCGCGATGGTGTCAAGCTATCCTGCCCGGCGGGTAGAACACTCTGACAAGCAGGTCGCCGCGCGGACCGTGTCGAACATGCGCCTATCTTCGCTTACGTGCACAGTGCCCCGCGCGGGCATCAGATCAGGCGCTGTTGGATGGCCAAAATGGGCGTCGGGCCGTTAGCAGGATTACAGACACAATAGCAGCCCCTGGGGCTCAGGGGCTCCTCGGATTCGTTGCCCGTACTTCGGCTTATCGGCTCGCTCTCCGCAACCTATTTAGCCACAGAGTCCCAGGGGCTCGCGAAACAAGAGCGGAACATAAGACCATTTTCAGGCCTACCATTCTTGAGTAACCTCTCAGGGGTCAATCTGAGCATAGCCAGGACAGGTGTCGCCGCGCCGGAGACGGCCAGCACATCGAAAGGATGTGCACACAACACCCATGGTTATGCAGACATATCTCGAGGATTTCGTGGTCTACCTTGAGGCCGAGAGAGGTTACAGCCCGGCTACCGCGAGTGCGTATCGCTACGACCTCAGGGATCTCCTCGCATTCATGACACAGCACGACATCCCAATCGAACCACAGAACGCGACCACGGCCGTCATCCGCAAGTGGATAGTGGACATGTTCAGCAGGAATCTATCCGCCGCGTCCATCGCGCGACGCATCTATGCCCTCCGCAGTTTCTGGAAGTACCTCCTCAGTTGCGAGTATGTCTCCGAGGATCCCGTCGCCCGTATCTCCATCCCCAAGCAGGAACGAAAGCTCCCCAAGCACCTGGGGCCCGAGGACCTGCAGAAGCTGCTTGAAGCCTCCAAGGTTGGTCACTACATGGCCACCGGTTGGCGCAACTACGCCATGATGTGCGTTCTGATCTACACCGGCGTGCGCCGAGCAGAACTCATCAATCTGCGACTTGGCGACCTCGGGCTCTCGGAAGCAACCATCATCGTGAGAGGAAAGGGCGGCAAGACGCGAGTGCTGCCGCTGCAAACAGCGGAGCAATCTGAAGGCGGGTGGCGGAGTAAAACGAAGGCACTCACCCGTTGATGACGCCCGCCTGTGGGCGGGCGGTGTGTCGCTGTGTGGAGGCGTCCTCGAGAGGCAGCCTCCGGTCGTTGCCGTTGCGCTGTGGGGCGGAGGGAGGGCGAAGCCCGACCGGAGCCCCACAGCGCAGCCACCGGCCTCCCCTCCGCTGCCGGCGGCATGGCGCCGGTGCCTTCAGTCGGCGGTGGCTGCGTCCTTCGCTTTCGCCGTTTGTCCCTTCTGCCGGCGCCTGGCCTCCTCCAGGCGGTAACTGGGGCCGTTGGCCTCGATAATGTGCACTCGATGCGTCAGCCGGTCCAGCAGCGCCCCGGTGAGCCGCTCGCTGCCCATGATCTCGATCCACGCCTCGAATGGCAGGTTGGTCGTTACCATCAGGCTGGTGCGCTCGTAGGCCCGCCCAACCACGTCGAACAACAGCTCCGCTCCCGCCTTCGAGAACGGCACGTAGCCCAGTTCGTCAAGCACGATCAGATCGGAGCGCTCCAGCTGCTTGAGGAAGCGCTCCAGCTCCCGGTCCTCGCGGCGCTCAAGCAGCTGCGTCACCAGCCCCGTGGCGGTGAAAAAGCGCACTCCCCGCCCCTGCTGGCAGGCCGCGAAGGCCAGCGCCGTGGCCAGGTGCGTCTTGCCCGTGCCGGAGTTGCCGATCAGCAGCACGTTCTCGCGCCGGTCCATGTACTCCCCCCGCATCAGCTCCCGGATCAGCGCCTCATTGATCGAGGGCTGGGCGGAAAAGTCGAAAGTGTCCAGGGTCTTGAGCACCGGGAAGCGCGCCGCCTTCACCCGCCGCTCGGCGGCCCTCCGCTCCCGATCGACAAGCTCCACCTCCGCCAGGCGCAACAGGTAGGTCTGGTAGTCGGCACGCTCCTGCCCGCACAGCGCCGCCATCTTCTCGTACTCCCGCAGGAAGCTGGGCAGCTTGAGCTGCTTGAGGTGGTGCTCCAGCAGCAGGGTGGGTTTGCTGGTCATCAGCCGCCCCCTCCCGTCGCCAGCAGCTGTGTGTAGCGGGACGGGTCGCTCTCGGCTACCTGTACCCCGCGCAGGTGCTCCCGGCCGTCCAGCGAGAAGGTGGTCTGTTCCCACGGCTCCCGCGGAAGCACAAACTGCGCGATCGCGTCGCGGATCACGGCGTTGCAGCGAAGCCCCCGCTCCACCGCCGCCGTCAGCTGATCCAGCGAGTGGCGCTCCAGCAGCCGCAGCACCTGGATGTACTCCCGCGTCCCCTCACCGCCCAGCTCTCGCTCCAGCCGCGCCCGCAGCACCGCAAAGCACTCCGGCAGCTCCAATCTCTCGAAGGGACGGCCGTAGTCCAGCGCCCCCGGTTTGCGCTCCAGCAGCCCCAGGTAGTGCACCGGATCGAGGCACACCTGACCCCGGCCCCAGCAGCGGTCGTGGCACGCGATGACCTGCCCCTGGCGGCACACCACCACTCGGTCCACGTAGCCCTTCACCACCACCTCGTGATGGGCGTGGCAGGTCGGCACCGAGTAGTCGTTGGTGTCGAACCGCACCAGCGACAAAGAACTGACCCGGGTGGGCTTCTTCTGGCAGGCGTCGAAGGCCGCCTCCGGCAGCGGCGGGAACGCCGCCTCGTCCTCGACGAGCAGCTCCCGCTTGCTGGTTGCTTTACCCCGGAGCGTGCGCCCAAGATCCGCCCGGCACTGCTCGAGAAGTCGCGCGTTGAGCTCCTCGAGATCCCGCACCTGCGGCACAGGGACCAGGAACTTGCGCCGCGCGAATCCGACCATCGCCTCCACCACCCCCTTCTCGTTGGCCCGCCGCACCGTGCAGAAATGCGCCTCGAAGCGGTAGTGGCTCTGCAGCTGCAAAAAGCCCTCAGTCAGCCGCCGCGCCCGCGTGCCGATGATCGCCGACACCAGCACCGTGTCGTTATCGTAGCTGATCCTCCGCGGCACCCCGCCGAAGTACTCGAAGGCCCGCCGGTGAAACTCCCAGAACATCTCCGTCCGCGCATGCCAGAACGCCTGCACGAACAGCGCGTCCGAGTGCGGCAGCGCCATCACGAAGTAGCAGAGCTTGCTCAGCACACCGCCCACCCGCGCCAGGGCGTGCCCCACGTCCACCTGCGCCGTCCCCGGATCGTGACGCAGCGGCACGAACACCTCACCGCGCTGCCGCTTGAGCGCGCGCACCTTCTCCCGCACCTGCGTGTAGCCACCCTCATACCCCTCCTCCACCAGGCGCTCGAAGATCCGCTGCGCGGTGTGACGCTGCTTCTTGCCCACATTGCTGTCCTCGTCGAGGATCTGCTCGATCCGCGCCACGTACGGCCCCAGCTTCGGCTCCGGATATGGCGCGTCCCGACGGTAGCCCGGCGGCTCGGGATGGCAGAGCACCTTCTCAAGCGTGCCCCACCCGATCCCCTCCTCACGGCACAACTGCCGCTTGCTGATATCCTCCTGCGCCATCCGCACCCGTATGCGCGTCCACCATTGCATGTCCGTATGCACCCTCTCGCCTCCGGCGCCGGGAGCTGACCTGCCACCTCCACACAAAGCCCGACACCAGAGATAGTTTACAGGGTGCCTTCATTTTCCGCCGCCTTTTCACTGCCTTCACTTTACCCCGCCGTTTACA
>DPJP01000459.1:277-15207 GCA_003542955.1 Armatimonadota bacterium | reverse complement strand
TTCGCCATCCGCGTCTTCCTCCTGTCGGGTTCTTGACTACGCAGCCGCCCCAGGGCCGGCTGCTATCTGTTCACGTCGATCCATCTCCAGCGGCACTCTCTATTCGCCGAGTACCAACGCTCCACCTTCACACAGATTACCACCACTACGCTCGCCCCACCACTCGCCCCCACCACAGCCTCAGAAGCACCAGGCCCGCCTCGAAGATGATCTTCTTCGAGATCTTCGACTGCCCGCGCTCCCGGTCTGCAAAGACGATCGGCGTCTCGCCGATGCTCGCGCCCGCCCGCTGGCACTTGAACAGGCTCTCGACCAGGAAGGAGTATCCCTCGACCGTGCTGTTGAGGATGTCCGCGCGCGTGATGATCTCCGCCCGGTACGCCCGGAAGCCCCCGGTGCAGTCGCGCGCGCGCAGCCCCGTCAACAGCCGCGCCAGGATCGAGGCCGTCTTACTCAGCGCCTGCCGCGACAGCGGCCAGTTGCGCGTCCCGCCGCCGGGCACGTACCGCGACCCGATCATCACGTCATACTCCGCCGTCCCCCCGTAGATCGCCGGGATGCGGTCCGGATCGTGGGAGAGGTCCGCATCCATGGTCATGATGACCCTGTAGCCGTGCTCGAGCCCCCACTGCATGCCCGCGCGAACCGCCGAGGCGTAACCGAGCTTCCCGCTCCGCCTCAGCAGGTGCACGCACCCGGGCGTCTGACCGCCGAGTTCGACCACCAGCTCCGCCGTCCCGTCCGGCGAGTTGTCATCCACTACCAGCAGGTGCGCCGGCAGTCCCTGTCTGCGAATACCCTCGATCAGCAGGGGCGTGTTCTCCGACTCGTTGTACGTCGCAACGACGATTAGCAGCTCGCGGCTCGAAGCATCCATGGACCGAGCTCTCTACCTCATAGGTGTATGTGCCGCCCCGACCTGTGCGGCCGGGCGGGTCTGCGATGAGCAATGCGCGCCGCGGTGTGCCGCGGCCGTGCCATTGTACGCCCGCGGGCCGCGCCCGACAAGGCCGCCGGCGGCATCCCGCGGCCGCACCACCTTCACGCCGGTCTTGCCGCCCGCGAGGGCGGACCGGCAGCAGCCAACGCCCACCGGGAGGATGACCGCCCGAAACACAGAAAACCCCGCTGCCTTCCCAACTGGGGAAAACCGGGGTTCATCTATTGTCGGCAATACTCAAGCAAAAGCCAGACGATACTCGATACCGAACTACCAGATAGAGCCGCCTTCGGCCTTGCTCTCGCCTGCGGGTGACGCGCTGCTCTTCGGGTTAAGCCGAACGACGTTGGCCGCCTGTGGGCCGCGATCGCCCTGAATCACCTCGAACTCCACTTCCTCGCCGTCGTCAAGGGTCTTGTAGCCCTCTTCCTGGATTGCCGAGTAGTGGACGAACACGTCCTCCTCTCCATCCCGCTCGATGAAACCGTAGCCCTTCTGGGCATCAAACCACTTCACGCGCCCCAGCACTAGCTCTCCCTCCCAATCCATGAGGTTAGGGCACTGCATCTGTCAGTATAGTGCAGGCGCGCAGCAATTGTCAATCAAATGTGGCAGCCATTTTGCGCTGATTTCCACCGCCGCGAGGCCACTACCCGCGGCCCTTGCCCCGGGCGAACTGCGCGTGAGCCACCGTGTAAGCGTCATAGATGCAATAGGCGTACACAGTAAGGAACCCCAGCAGGCCGAGCAGAAGAAGCAGCTTGTACCAGGTCGCCATCGCCGCGATCACCAGGCCGACCAGTCGCATCTGCTCCGAAAACGAGAGGGGAGTGTCACCGGCCTCACGGGTGACGCGCCCCCATGGGCCGACCACCAGGCCGTTGAACAGCAGCATCAGGCCGACCGCCGCGGCGACGAAAACCGTGAGGCCCTTCGCATACTGCCGATTGTACAGCTGCCCGAGGCCCGGAAACAGCAGAGCCGCAACGACGGCATTCCGCGAGCGCTCCGGGTCGCGCGGCGGGGCAATCACGCTGCCGGCTGCCAGGCTCTGCGCCATCCGGCGGTCAAGCTCCGACTGCGAGAGGTTGAGCAGTGCGGATGCGAATTTGCGCTCCGCATCGGCATTGGCCGGCTCCAGCTCTAGCGCGCGCTTGAAATGCGCCCTGGCCTTTGCCGAGTCCCCACCCAGCAGCAGGACGTCGCCCATGAACTCGTATGCCGAGGTGCTCTGGGGAAAGCGCTCCAGCATTCCGGCCCCCAGTTCCCCGGCTCGGCGCACGTCACCAACTCGTAGCAGCGCCTGTCCCTTCGCAAGTTGCTGCTCGAGGTCGGCAGTGTCCATGTCAGCCGCCGCTTCCCGGTTCATCCTGCTCCGTCTCCATCGCGGCGACGATCTCGGCATCCGACCACAGGCGCTGCAGGTCGTAGATGCGCCGAGTCTCTTCCGAGAATATGTGAACCACGACGTCGAGATAGTCCATCACAACCCACTGTGCATGCCGGTCACCCTCGACATGGCCGGGCCTCACACCAGCCTCCTGCAACTGCTCCTCGATCTCCTCGCGCACCGCCTCCAGGTGCTGTGGAGAGCGCCCATGGCAAATCACGAAGTAGTCGCAGATAGTGGTAACTCGGCGCATATCCATCAGGACGATATCGAGCGCCCTCCGGTCATGCGCAGCCCTGACTATTGCGTCCGCCTGCTCTCGGGGCTCCAGACCCAAACGATCGCCTCCCTGGACTTCGGCCGTCCGCCCGGCCCTACCATCGCCGCGGCGGGAGGGCGTTTGCACGCTGCTAGTCACCTGCGAAATCCGACCCCAGTGTGACCGTCACCGATTCATCTTGCGCGTCGCTCGCTGCAGAACTGATCCGCCCACACCCCAACGCCTCGCGCACGCGCTCCGCGGCCATCCGAGCGTCGCCGTGGTACGCGATAGTCGTGCGCTCATGGTCGTAGTCCTCTGCATTGTCGCTCTGTACCTGAGTGAACCCGGCCTCGCCGAGCCGCTCAGCGGCAAGTCGTGCCACCCCTGCCTGGCCGCTGCCGTTGAGCACCGTCACCGGGCAGTCGATACGCACTCGGCCCTCCAGGAAGTCATACATCCGGCTCAGGCGATTGTGGAACTCGCTCTCGACCAGCGCTGAGTAGTAGATGCCGCCGCTCGAGGCGTCCGACACCGGTACCGTCATGCTGTGTATCTCGGACGAGTTGATGGAGCGGAAGACGTTGAACAACTCCACCGTCTGCTGCCACGTCAGGTCCGTCTGCACATGGCGCATGATCTGGCTGCCGGCCTTCAACAGCCGCGGCGCGTTCCACAGGTTCAGCTTCTGCTTTACGAGCGCCTTGATGAGTGTCTGCTGGTTCTCCGCCCGCTGCAGATCGCTGATCGCCCCGCCGTATTTCGAGTGCCGGTACCGGACAAACCCCATCGCCTGCTTGCCGTCGAGGTGCTGGGGGCCGGGCTCGAGGCTGATATGCAGATTCCCCCAGTTGTCGTCATAGTGCATTCCGTGGTGCCTGCCGCGTGTCATCGGACCCTCGTAGTCCGGCACGTCGATATCCACACCACCAAGCGTGTCGATCGTCTTCACGAAGCCCTCGAGGTTGACCTTCACATAGAAGTCCGTCTTCTCCCCGATCAGCTCCTCGACCGTCTCGATGGTCAACTGCTCGCCACCATACGCATAGGCCGCGTTGATCTTGTCGCGCCCCCTGCCCGGTATCTGCACCTTCAGGTCCCTGGGAACACTCAGCAGCGCGGCCTTCTTCAGCCGCTTGTTCAGATAGGCGATCATCAACGTGTCGGAGCGGCCCCTGTCATTCTCTCGCTCGTCCGCGCCGATCAGCACGATGCGCAGGATCGGCCCCGCCGGCAGAAAGCCGCCGCTCTTGAGGCTGCCTTCCGCATGCTCGTCTTCGCCATGGCTCTCCGTTGCCCCGACGGGGTTCATCACTGCGTCGTAGACGCCAAACGCTCCCCCGAGAATCACTGAGATGGCAACAAAGTAGATTGCGTAGTCCGTTGATGTCTTCATCTGTCTTCTCGCTTGGCTGCGGTCAGAGTGCCGTGATCTGTGCGGGCGTACAGCCCCGCCGCGTCGATATATGCCGCTACGCCCGAAAGCGTCAGCTCCGTGATCGGTCGTCCATCGGCCACCCGTTGCCTGATCTCAGTCCCCGATACGTCGGGCGTGTCCACCGTCACCCGCTCCACTCGCTTCGCGCGCGCGGCACCCAGCACGTCGGCGAGCCGCGAGAGGTCGTAGCCGGGCCTCTGCACGGCGACGAAGCGGGCCTCCTGCAGGATCGCGTCCGGCCGGTACCAGTTCACCAGGTCCAGCGCCATGTCTGCCCCGGCGATGAACACCAACTCACAATCCGGCCCAACCCGGCTACGCAACTGCTCGAGCGTCTGAATAGTATAACTGCTTCCCGCGCGGCTCAGTTCCACCCGCGAAACACTCCAGTCAGCACGCGCGGCGGTCGCAAGCAGGCACATCATCAAGCGGTGAGAAGCGGAGCTGATCTGCCTGCCGGTCTTGTGGGGAGGCTGACCGGCGGGGATGAACACGACGCGATCAAGCGCGAGACGCTCGGAGACTGCTGCGGCGGCGGTGATGTGCCCGTAGTGGATCGGGTCGAAGGTCCCGCCGAGGACCCCGAGGCGCTGCATGCCGGCCCACTCGAAACCGAGGTTCTCCATCGGTGGCATATTACCACACCCGGATGGCTTTGCAAAGCTCCGCGCATTCTACCTTGCGTCGAGAATCAGCAGGTACCCATCTGCCCGTCCGCCGCATCCGGTACTCGAACTCACGCCTGCCACACCGGTACGGGTGGTTGCGTGCATGCGCCACGACTCAGCTGTGGGAGTCAGTGCCGCGGAATGTGAAGCCCCGACAACGATATGGCCGCTCCGCCCCCGACATCGGCCCGGTTGTGCCCTGCCGTGGCGCGTGTGCCCTTCTCTCACGCCACAGCCCTCGCGACTCGCCCCTGCCGTACACGCCTACGCTCCCAACCCCTTCAGCACCGACTCGCCCGCGCAGTACAGCGAATCAAGCACCCACTGGCGCCCCAAAGCAAGCGCCGCCACCACGACGATGCCCTCGACCCATAGCACCACCCGCAGCGGCGGTGCGATCTGTGCCCGTGCCGGCGCCATGAGCCGCGCCGCCCTCCGAGCGGGCGAGACACCCCCGTAGTAGACCGGGTTGAGCCCCTCAGGCCACTCGGGCCGCAGGCCAACCGTCGCCCGCTCCACCAACTCGAGAGCCTCAACCACGGTCTCGGGATTACTGGCCGCCGCCGCCGCCTGGTCGCAGGCAGCCTCCGCCGCCGACCGCCACCTGTAGGCGTAGATGAACCCGAGCGGCACAAGCGCCGACAGCGTCGCGCATAGCTCGGTGACCAGGTGCATCGCGTTGTCCCTGCGCACGATGTGCGCCAGTTCGTGGCTCAGAACCGCGCCACGCTGTTGTTCGTCGAGCAGATCGACCATCCCGCGCGAGATGATCGCCACCCCGCCCCCCAGACCCACCGCAAAGCAGTACGGTTCATCGCTGTGGGCCACGAGCACGCGCTCACCGCCGTCGCCCACATGGGCCGCGGCCAGGCGCCCGACCTGCGTCGAACTCACCCACCGCCACGCAAAGCGACCGAGCGCAAACACAACCAGCCCCAGGGCCAGGGCTCCGCCCACCGTGAAGTGCCAGTCGGCGTCCGGACGTTCGAGCAGCCAGCGCCAGCACACGTGGGGCCGCGTACGTTCGAGGTGGGGGGGGAGCATCCCGCCGCGAGCCAATGCCAGCGCCAGGACCGTGAGCGCCAGCGCCGCCGAGGGGGCAAAAACAGAGGCAGCCAGCCAGAATCGGCCGGCTGCTTCGGGGTCATTCTCAGATAGTGACTCCGCGGCGGCTGCTACAGGCAGAGCGGCCAGGAGTTGCACGGCGCCGGCTGCGACAACGTACAGCAGGGCAGCGGCAAGCACCTCCGGCAATCCTCAGCCCTCCTGATGGTCTTCCTTGCGCTTCTCTTCGATGATCTCGGCAAGCGAGTCCAGCTTCTCCGGGTCGTTCTCCCGCAACGCCTCGAAAAAGTACGACATCGCCGGCTCCGCGAAGGTCGACAGCAGCCCATCGATGACCTGCTTGATGACGCTCGTATCCAGGTCCTTTCGGGATACCGCCGCCGTGTACAGGTACGCCTTCCCGCGCATCTCGCGGTTGAGCAGGCCCTTCTTGTGCAGGCGGCTCATCGTGGTCATGACAGTCGTGTAGGCCGCCTTCTTGCCGCTGTCCTCCAGCGACTGGCGTACCTGCTCGACCGCAACCTCGCCACCCGCATCCCAGATCGCGTTCATCACCTGGGCTTCGAGCGCCCCCAGCGTCTGCTGCAGACCCTCCTCGCCCGGGCGGAAAACCGACAGCTTGGGTGATCTCCTGTTGGCCATCTCTATCTCCCTTCAACCGCTGCTGCAGATTCGGCCGACTGGCGCGTCTCTGTGCCACGCGCCGGGCTCGAAGCGGCTAGCGCCTCTGATCGCGACTGCCGTATGCAGTATTCCCCACTGCAATTACTACTAATCATAGTAGGCGGCGTCCGCGATGTCAAGGCCTGTGAAGAGAATCAGCCAACATCCGAGAAGACACCCGTGGCTGCAGTCGCCACGCTCGGCGCCGGGCTGCTGCGCGCGAAATCGACGGCCCTCTCGACTGCCGCTCGCGCCTCGCGCTCGAGCTCATCCGCGCCGGCCGAGTCCACCACGCCATCGGCAAGCAATCGCGTCCGCATACTGCCCAGCGGATCGCGCTCTGCCCAGCGCTGCTCCTCCTCATCACTTCGGTACTCACACACATCACTCTTCGAGTGTCCGCACTGGCGATAGGTGAGAGCCTCGATGATTGTCGGCCCCGCGCCCGCTCTGGCTCCCTCCGCTGCGCGGGCTGTGGCGTCCCGTACCGCGAAGTAGTCATTTCCGTCGACGCTTGCGCCGGCGATGCCGTAGGCGTCGGCAAAGCCCGAGAGCCGCTCCAGATTGAAGTTCTGTCGGGCGGGGGTGCTCATTGCGTAGAGATTATTCTCGATGAAGTAGACGATCGGCAGCCGCCAGATCGCCCCCATGTTGATACCCTCGTGGAATGCCCCCTGCGCGCACGCGCCGTCGCCGAACATGCACAGCACCACGCGCCCCGTCCCCAGCAGCCTCTGGCTCAACGCTGCCCCCGTCGCCACCGGGATCATCCCCCCGGTGATGCCGTTGGAGCCCAGGAAGCCGATCGAGAAGTCCGCCATGTGCTGCGACCCGCCGCGCCCGGCCGAGTAGCCGTCCGCCTTCCCCATCAACTCGGCCATCAACCGCCCCGGATCGGCGCCCTTGGCCAGGAAGTGCCCATGACCGCGGTGATTCGAGGTCATCAGGTCATCGCCCCGGAGCCCCGCCACCGCCCCCACCGCGCATGCCTCCTGCCCGATGCAGAAGTGCGACGTCCCGCCGATTGCGCCCGCCGAGAACTGCTCACTCAACGCCTGCTCGAACTCCCGGATCAGCCACATCATCCGGTAGTGCTCGCGAAGCTCCTCGACCGGATAACTCATTGTCCATCACCACACACGATGACGACCTCGGCGCCGGGGCCCCGGACCCCGAACTCATCAGCCGCCGGCCCGGCCCTGAGCGTCCGGCCCGCGTTTTCAGCCGTCATTCCCGCACAGACGCTCAGGGGCACACTTGCGCCGAATGTGTGCCCGTAAGCCGGAGTGGTCGCGTGCTCGTCACCGGCACTGCCCGTCACGCTCACCGACACCAACTCAGCCAGTATCCGTGCCCCGCGTGTGAGCGCCCGCTCATACGGCTCGAGTACCAGCATGCAGGCGCCCTCGCCCGGCACGATGCCGCTCTCCGGGCTCAGCCCAGCCAGCAACACACTGCTGAGCGCGTCTGCGCCGCCGGCAAGCATGATGTCGGTATCGCCCTCACGCACCCTCCGCAGCGCGAACTCGAGCGCGCAGGCCCCCGAGGCACTGCCCGCGCACCACGTCGCCGCAGGCCCGCGGATACCATACTCGATGCACGCAATCGAGGTCGGCGCGTTGGCCATCGTGTGGGTGAAGATCATCGGCGAGCCGAAGCGCACTCCCTTGGCCTGCACCCGCGCCGAGTGGTTTGTCATCGATTCCAGGCACCCGAACGCCGTCCCCAGGCTGATCCCGAGACGCTCCGAGTCGATCTGCTGATAGTCCAGCCCGGCATCCCCAAGCGCCAGGATGCAGCCGCAGAGCACAAGCTCCGCGCACCGGTCAAGATACGTCTTCTTGCTGACTAAGAAGTCCTCCGCCGCGAAGTCGAAGCACTCTGCCACCGCGGCGAAGGCTCCGGTGTCCGCCAGGCGCTCCGAGGGCCCAACGCCCTCGCGGCCCTCGAACAGCCCCTGCAGAAAGTCCTCGCGGCCGATGCCGACCGACGCAATGGGCCCGGCGCCGGTGATCACGACCCGATTGTCCGCCCCGCTGCTTCCCATGGTCCTCAGTCGGCCCTGCCGAGAATGATGCACGCGTTGTCGCCGCCGATTCCCGCCGAGATCGAGGCGGCGTAGTCGATGCTCTGCTCTCTGCGCCCGTCGACCACGTAATCCAGGTCGCATTCCGGGTCGGGCTCGCCGTAGTTGACCGTCGGCGGCACAAGCTGGTGGAATACCGACAGCGCCGCCACAATGCCCTCGACCGAGCCCGCCGCACCCATCAAGTGCGATACCGCGCCCTTGATCGACACCACGGTCGCCTCATACGCCGCGGCTCCGAGCACGCTCTTGATCGCCTGCGTCTCGGCCACATCATGATACTCGGTGCCCGTCCCGTGCGCGTTGATATGCCCGACGCACTCCGGCGCCACATCGGCCTTCCCCAGCGCCCCTGCCAGCACCCGCGCCATACCTGCGCCGCCCTCATCAGGCGCCGTCAGGTGGTAGGCGTTATTATTCTGCCACGAGCCAGGCAGCTCGCAGTAGCAGCGTGCTCCGCGCGCCCGCGCATGCTCAAGGCTCTCGACAATGAGCACCCCGGCGCCTTCTCCGAACAGTGTCCCGCTGCGGTTGGCTGAGAACGGGTAGAGGTCGTCATCGGTGATAGTCCTCAGCAGACTCAACCCGCTCAACGGGCTCGCCGCCAGCGAGTCGTAGCCTCCGGCGATAACGACGCCCGCCTGCCCGTCGCGGATCATCTCCGCGGCCAAACCGATGCATGCCGTGCCGGAGGCGCATGCCATCGACAGCTGGCTCGCCGGCCCGGCTGCTCCGAACACATCCCGGCACAGTGAGAGCGCATTGCCAAAGCTGAACTGGGCGAACTGCTCCGGAGATGGCTCCTTTGCCAGCACAGAGCTGAGGTACTGCTCCCAGGAGACGGCTCCGGCGAAGTTCGAAGCGAGGGAGAGACCGACCTCCGGCCTGCGTTCGGCACCCGAGTACAGACGCTCCGAGAGCCCCGCATCGGCGATTGCCTCGGCAGCGGCAACCAGCAGAAACTGCGCCGCCTCATCTGGTGTTTGATCAAGCCCGAACTCGGCCGGCGTGAATGTCCAATCGCGCACCTGCCCGCAGAGCGTGTTGCGCAGGCCCGTGGGGTCGAACTTCGCGAATTCGCTCAGCCCGCGCCGCCCGGCCAGCAGGCCCTCCCACAGACCCTCGACGCCGCCCCCGAGACATGTCACTGCCCCGAGCCCTGTGATGACTGCTCTGTTTCGGCATGCCTGCGTCTGTGCCATGCTCGCTCCGTTACGGCGTTCGGCGGTCCCCCATCCTGTGAGCCACCGCCGACCTCTCCGCTGAGCCCTCGTCCTCTGTGCTGTTGCCGCTCCTCAGCCGACCCCGCCGCGGTTCTCCCTCACCGGACAGTGCCGTTCGCCGTTCCCCCCTGCCGGCTTCGGCCGCGTCGTTTGCCGTGCTCCCCCCTCGTCCCGCCGGGCTGTTCCGTCTCNNGGGGGCCGGGGGGGTGAGGCCCCGCCTGCCTGCGATCCCCTACATGTGCAGCCCGCCGTCAACGCTGAAGACCTGTCCCGTGATGTAGGAGGCCCGCTGTGAGCACAGAAACGCCACGAGCGGCGCAACTTCCTCCGCCCGCCCGAAGCGCCCTGCCGGGATGAAGCTACACATCTGCTCCCGCTGCTTGTCTGCCATCCCCGCGATCAGGTCCGTCTCGATGACCCCCGGGGCCACGGCGTTGACCATGATTCCCTGGCCGACGACCTCGCGCGCCAGCGCCTTTGTGAAACCGATAAGCCCGGCCTTTGCCGCGGCGTAGTTGGTCCGCCTCAAATCGCCCATCAAGCCGGCGTCGGATGAGATGTTGACAACCCGCCCCCAGCGCTTCTTCATCATCGGCCGTAGCGCCGCCTGTGTGCAGTTGAACGCGCCTGTCAGCGAGGTATCGAGGACCCTCTGCCACTGCTCCGGCTTCATGAATGCCAGGAACTGGTCATCGACGATGCCCGCGTTGTTGACGAGGATGTCAAGCCCCCCCAACTGCTCGAGTACCGTCGCCACCATCGCCTTCACCGCTTCGGCGTCGGCAACATCGGCCTCGACGGCCAATGCACGCCGGCTGAAGCTCTCGACCTGCGCGACCGTCTCCGCAGCCTGCTCTGCGCTGCTTCGGTAGTTGACCGCCACATCCGCCCCCAGCGCGGCCAACTGCAGGCAAACCGCCCGGCCGATGCCGCGCGAGCCGCCCGTCACCAGCGCCACCTTGCCGCTCAGGTCAATCATCGGCGCCACCCACTTGCTCGATGTAACCCTCGACGTCCTCGACTGTGATCGCCCTGTCAGGCGCTCCGAGCCATTGCGCGATATCATCGAGTTCAATGCCGGCTTGCCGCGCCATACGCCTGGCTGCCGGCACGGCGCGCGTCTTCTTGCCTCCGCCCGCCGAACCCAGGATCGCATCCAGGTCCAGTTCGAGGTCGGGCTCCGAGCGCTCTTGATGCTCGGCCAGCAGGCGCTCATTGAGTTCCGGGATGTCCTCGTCGGGGGGCTCTCCACCCTCTGAGATGAAGGCGATCACATACCCGACAGGCACGACGCTATGCTCGGCCGCATAGATGGCCGACAGCGTCCCCGGCTGCTCGATAGTGTACTCGAATGTGACCTTATCGGTGATGATTTCGCAGAGGATATCGCCGATGCGGAGCGTGTCGCCCTCGACCCTGACCCACCGGCCGATGGTGACTTCCTCGAGGTTCTCGGCCCACTTCTCGATGGTGATGCGTTGACCCATTTAGTGATACCGCCGCTGCAGTCGCTCGCGGTGGATTGCGCGCGCGAGCGCGTGAACAAACTGCTCGGCAACCATTGCCGGCGTACTCCCCTCAACCGTTGCGTCGCGGGCGTCGAGTGTCAACAACGGCTTCTCGCGGACCGTCATCAGGGCAGTCTCCCCGCGGTCATCGATCTGCACCTCGTAGAGGTTCAAGCGCTCCGCAACCGCATCGGTCAGCACCTTGCACACGGCCGCCGCACGCTGGTCAATGCCCTCGTACTCGCCGGGATGCGTGAGCGTGATGAGTTCCTCGCCCCAGAGCGTGATCTTCGCCGGCGCCGTCTTCGGGTCGACCTGGAAGTCCTCCGCCGCGCCCTCCGGCTTGAGACTCTCGAAGGTGGGCGGGTCCCACTTGGACACTGCGCGGCGGTTGATCTCCAGGCCCTGGTCGTATATCGCCTGGATGATGTAGCCGACCCGCTCCGTGGCCTGAGGGTGTGTCTCGTAGATGCCGTAGTCGATCTGTGGCCCGTCGAACATGCCGGAGGCGAGCCGCTCCATGAAGGTCAGAAGACCCACCGGATTGTACTTGCTCGCAGCGAGGAACCTGACGGCGTTGAGGTCGGCCCGGCGCTCCATCTCCAGCGAGTAGTGGCTCAAAACGCCCTGCTGGAGGTATGACCCGGCGGTGATCACTCCCGATATCTGCTCGGTGTTTGCCCCCAGAACCATCGCCACCAGCGCCGCCGAGATGCTCCCCAAGAACAGCTTCTTCGATCGGTCGGCCTGGTCGAGCGCGTCATACGTGCAGTTGTGCGCGATCTCGTGCGCCAGCACCGCCGCCAGTTCATCGTCGGAGTGAACCTCGTTCAGCAGCCCCTTGTACACGTAGATATACCCGCCCGGAATCGTGAACGCATTCACCTCATCGTCATCGATGAGCTTGATCTTGTAGGCGACCTCCGGCCGATCCGTGTGCGGCACAATCTCGGCCACAACCGCTTCCACGCGCTGCTGGGCTTCTGCGTCCTCCAGCAGCTTGACTTCCTTCTCAATCTGTGCGGCTGTGTTCGCACCGGCATCGGCCTCATCCTCCGGCTTCCACTGCTTGCCGAAGGACGCCGAGCATGCGGCCAGGGCAACAATCAGAACACAGCATATCATGAAGCGTCGACGACGCATCTGGGCAACTCCATCACTTCGGTATACTCGATATATCTATTTCGACGACACGCGGGCTCAATAGTTTCATTCCCCGCCACGGCCCATCCTACACCAGCATCGGAGCAACAATCTGTATAACCTGTCCGGCCGCAACCCGTGTGCCCAGGCCCCCGCTGAAACGGATGTCGCGCCCGTCAACGGCAATGACTACCCCATGCCGCAGCCCGCCCTGCTCGGTGATCAGTTCCGGCCCGATCTCTGGGTACTCTGCGGCCACGCACGCGAGCGCATCAGCCACGCTGCCCCCCTCGACAGGCACTTCCGCCAGGCCCTCGGTGTACGCGCGCAGAGGCTCAGGGATAAGGACGGTTACGGACGCCTGCTGATTCTCAGACATATCGGCTCATTTCCATGATCTGCCCGCCGGCATCTCCCGACTCCTGGGCTGCCTGCATGACCGCCACCGTCATGCGTCCCTCTTCTCCGGTCACCGGGAGCGGCTTATCGCGCAGGATGGCGGCGGCCATGTCCCGATAATACGTGAGCCAGTCGGACTCAAGATAATCGATCATCTGCTCAGTCCGCTCATCGCCATCAACACTCACAACGCGAATCTGCCCCTGGCCGGCAGCCCCGACCAGTACCTCCTGGTAGCCGGTGATGTACGCGCCCGACTTGTTCCCTAACTTGGAGTCCTCGATCCCGCCCCTGGTTCCCAGTATCCGCCACAGTGGCTTCGGAATCGCCGATACCCACGAGAATGTGATCAGCGCCGTCGCACCGCTCTCAAACCAAAGATGCGCGCGAACCTCGTCGGCGATGTCCACATGGTCCCAGACCCGGTGCTGTGTCTGACCCGCCACCCTCACCACCGGGGAGCCCACCAGGTTCAGCACCCAGTCAACCGCATGCGGACCCCAGTAGAAGAACACCCCGCCGCCCCTGGCCTGCTCGGTGTACCACCAGTTCCGCGGCCGCGCAAAGCTCTCCTCGCAGCACTCGACATGGAACAGCTCCCCGATCATGCCGGAGCGCACCGTCTGCTCGATTGCCCGGTAGTTCCCGTCATGGCGGCGATTGTGGAACACTGCCAGCTTGCGCCCGGTTGCCCGCGCCGTGTCCACCATCCTGGTCGCCTCGGTCACATTCGTTGCCATTGCCTTCTCGCACACAACGTGCTTACCGGCCTCCAGGCAGCGGCATGTGATGTCGGCATGCGTGAAGTGCGGGGTCACGATGCTGACCATGTCGATGTCGTCATCCGCCACCAGCTCGTCGACGGAGGCATACAGGCCGACCTGCGGAAACTCGCCCGCCGCGCGCTCCCTGGCCGCCGGTTCCACGTCGCAGATGCCCGCTAACTGCAGCCCGTCGGCCGCATCGATCCACCGGCAGTGCATCCGCCCGAAATCATGGAACACCCCGTAGCCGATGACCGCGCAGTTGACCCTCTCCGTAGCCTGCGTCATGATACCGGATAGTCCTCCTCGTAGCTGCAATTGGCCTTGGCTGTGCGCATCATCTTCGCGATGATCCACGGC
The DNA here is from genome assembly GCA_003542955.1 of Armatimonadota bacterium. Taxonomy (GTDB): domain Bacteria; phylum Armatimonadota; class Zipacnadia; order Zipacnadales; family UBA11051; genus UBA11051. The sequence goes on along the minus strand of DPJP01000459.1, from coordinate 1,301 downwards.
GCGGTCGTGCGCGGCACGCCCTCGCCGGTGTTGAAGATGTACCCACCGCCCGGCTTGCCGCCCTCGAGCACCCGCAGCGTCTCCTCCTCGACTGCCTCCTCCGTCTTCGCCTCGAAGAGCTTGATCGGGTTGATGTTGCCGGTCAGGCACACCTGGTCGCCGAGCGCCTCCTTCACCGCCGCCAGTGGGATGTCCTCACCCACGTTGAGCATGCTCGGCTCGATGTCGGCGCTGATCTCCAGGTGGGGCAGCGAGGGGTCGCCTGCGTGGTAATAGGCCCACGCGCCGGCCTCCTTGATCGCCTCGCACACCCGGTAGGCGCCCGGCGCCGCGAAATCGCGGTAGTGCTCCGGCGACAAAAAGCCCGAGGAGGCCACGCAGTCGCCCACCCAGATCGCCCGCGCGCCTGCCCTGATCTGCTCCTGCGCCCAGTAGACCATCAGGTCGCCCATGAACTCCAGCGCGTCGCGCATCAGCCCCTCGTCGGTCATCATCGTCAGCAGCGTCACCTGCGGATCGAAGGTGAGCGCCACCGCGGAGAAAGGCGCCGCCACCCGCCCGNNACCACCTCGTCACCGAGCGCATCTCGCAGCCCGCTGAGACCATCCAGATGTGCCGGCATGCGCCCGGAGCTGCTCGCATCCGGCACCTTCAGGCCCTTGAGCACATCCGCGGAGAACTCCAACTCCTCCACGGGCGAGGCGGGAATCCGGGGCTCGGTAATCGTCTCGATCCCCAGCGGCTCGATCTCGATGTAGTCATCCGGGTGCAGCAGCACCCAGTCGTAGTCGAACGTCTCGACCGCCTGCACCCAGCACTTGACCATATCATCCGGGCTCTGGGTGTACACACGGTAGTCGATGCCATACTGCTCGACATCGAACTCCTCGCCCAGCGCGAAGATTGGCACGCGCGAGGGCATGCCGAGGTCCACGCACACCTGTACATCCTCGAGTACGCCTGGATACGCCATCTGTGGTGTTCCTCTCCTTGGGACTCCCGCTCGGGGACGGCCCCCGGGGAC
>DPJP01000459.1:0-207 GCA_003542955.1 Armatimonadota bacterium | reverse complement strand
CTGCAGAGGGCTGGTCCCCGGCGTTTCCTGTTGGCGCAATGGGTGTCAGTCCCCGCGAAGTGCCACTCGGGGACTGCTACCTGTCGCGCCCTCTCGCCTCGCCGACGCCTGTCTGCGCCATCGCGACAGGTCGCTGTCCCCAATGCACGCTGCATGCCATGAATCGGGGACAGGGACCCATTGCGCTGCAGAGGGCTGGTCCCCGGC
>DPJP01000320.1:1482-8392 GCA_003542955.1 Armatimonadota bacterium | reverse complement strand
TCCGTCCGGCAGCCACTGCTTGAGATAGTCGGCTGAGACCTTCAGTTCATCCAGCAGCGGGTCTTCATGCTTTGTAGAACCGGGGATGATCTCCGCGATAAGGAACGCATGATCCACCGGCTCCATGACCTCTGCGATGGGGCTGTCGGCGGCGGCGGCATAGCCCTGCTGCAGCGAGTCCATCACTGCATCCATGCTGATGTGCCCTTTGGCATTGAACTGCTCGGTGAAGGGCCAGTGGTGCGAGCCGTCGGGGCTCGTCTGCTGCAGATGGATGATCTCGGCGAAGCCCGCGAGCCGCCGCAGCCATGCGCGGTAGTCGAGGTCATCGCCCTCCAGCCCGTAGACCATCCCCGCCATGTGCCCGACGTCGATGGTCAGGTAGACGGGGATCGCGGGCTTCTGCTTGTTGATGGTGATGAGGATGTACTCGGCCTGCTCGATGGTCCAGGGCACCTCGGAGGGGATGTACATCTGCTCGAGATACACGGCGCCCATCCCCTTCTCCGCGCCGACGTTGGCAATCTCGACGAAGGTATCACACAACGCATCGACGGCGCTGTCGTACGCCTGCTTGTCTGCCATCACCTCAACGGAGATGGCGTCCCAGTGGCCGCCGACGCGGCTGGCGCCCATCTGCTTTGCCAGGTCCATCGTGTCGTAGATCCACTGCTTCATGCGCTCGCGGCAGGAGCGGTTCGAGTGCGAGAGNNTGCGTCGCGACGCCGGTGTAGATGTCGGTGATGGTGATGTTGTACTTCTCCGCGGCGGCTTTGACCTCGGCCGCCGTCTGCATCTGATACTCGCGGTCGCCGGAGAAGAACGGGTCGATGACATCTCCGCAGAATTCGTGCGCGGGGTAGCCGAGTTCACTGGTGAGCCGCATCCAGTTGTCGGGCTGCTCCCATCGGCGGGTGATGAATGCGCCGTTGACGCCAAGGGTCAGATCGATTTCTCGTGACATGGTTGTCTCCATGGTTGGGATAGGTCTCGGAGGGGCAGGCGGGCCGGAGTGGTGCCTGCGCGGGCTGCCGCTATCTGACTTCTTCCCGGAGAGGGCCATGGATTCCTTCGGAGATGGCCGACATCGGGCACTCAGCGTCAAGATTGAACAACCGGTGCCAGGCACTGNNCGTTCAATCTTGCCCCACTTCGCGCCATGCGTATACCTGCAGCCACCAAGACTGGGCGACTGGTGCTTGACACCAGATTGCTTGCCGCTGAATGGCGCGGCAGGGCAGGTGCCCCCGCCAGCGGTGAATGCCCGAGGAGACCGGTTTTGCGGGAGGGGCAGCACGAGGGCACGCCTGCTTCGCAAGTGTGGACGAAGTCGGCCCGCCATCCGCCGTCGAATGCCCGAGGAGGCCGCGCCTCTGCGCGCGGCATGCCGTTCGCCGGGCAACCCCGGTCACGGTGCACTCCGTGTCGGAAAGCATCATAAGGCAACTATGTAGAGCTGGATACAGCCCGCGGAGAGCGTTCAGAGACCCATCCCGGACAGCCCGGCAATCACACGAGCCCCTGAGCCCGTTGGCTCTTCTCAGATTCTCAGATTCTCACGCATGTGCATCCTCTCACGCTCTCCGCCGTTGGCTTGTGTCATCGGAGCTATTCGCGGTTGAAGGGGTCGTCCCCGTTTCTGAGCCCATCGGCTTGTCTCAGGATCTCAGGATCTCAGAATTCCACCGTTCCACCGCCCGGATTTCCTCACTTCTTCACTTTTCCACTTTTTCAGGGGTGGCCATAGTGGCGCGGGCGCGGCATTCATGGCGAAGGTAATGCATACTGGGGCAGTATATGCCCTTTATGCGTGACTGGCATGGTGTCAACGGAACTCACGAGATGCACTCGACTTCCATGACAGATATCCTACAGATGTGGACAGAAACGTAATGATTGAACAGCCGGTGCCTGGCACCGGCTGTTCAATCTTGTGCCGGGGAGGTGTCTACGGGGTCGCGGCGGGGACCTTCGACCAGTCAAGCTCCATGATAACGACGGTGTCGGGGCCGCGGGTGAAGGCAATACGTTTGCCATCCGGATGCAGGCTGAAGCCGTAGATGGGGCTGATGTCCGCGCCCTCCGTCAGCGCGTACAGCCCAACGCCAGTCGCCGGCACCGCGAAGATGTCGCCCTTCGAGACGAACACGACGAACCGCCCGTCCGGCGTCCAGGTGACGGTTCTGGGGTCGTAGCTGACAATGCCGCCGCCCTTGATCATGCGAGGGTCGATGCCATCGGCCTGCATGAGCCACAGTTCATCTCCGCGCTCACCCGCGGTGTACGCGATCGATAGCCCATCAGGTGACCATGTTGCGCTGTGTGAGCGGTCGTCGCCAGTGAGCAGCCGCATCTGCTGTGCCGCCACGTCGTAGACGCCGACGTTCCTCCGCGACCATTCTCTCTCGGCCGCGTTGAAGCGCGTGTAGCGGGTGAACAGGATGTGGCTGCCGTCAGGTGAGAACCGCGGGCTGGTCTCGGCCGCATCCTCTTCGGGGAAGACGAGAGTGGGTTCGCCTCCGTCCGCAGAGAGCAGCCAGAGTCCCGTGTAGGGCATCTGGATCGGTATCTCCACGCGTTCGCGTTTCTCGTTCCATCCCCCGATGATGCTGGGGACTGTGAAGGGCGTTCCGAGCTTGGGCCCCTCGAATGCCAGGAGCGTCCCGTCGGGCGAGACGACCGGGTGTCGCGCTCGCATACCCTCCGCGGAGGTCAACTGCTTCGACTGCCCACCGGCGACATCGACGCCAAACAGGTTCAGGTCCCAGTCCGGTCGCTGGGCGACCACCCGGTCCGTAGATGTGAAATCGGGCACAAGAATGGCGCTGTCATCCGGCAGCCATAGCGGCACGAGCCCGGAGGGGTACCTCATTTCGCGCAGGGGAGTTGTCTCTCCCGTCGCAAGGTCGTAGACGCTCAACGTGGAGCGGATCTCGCCTTTCGTGAAGAGGGCGAGCCGATCCCCGCCGTGCGACCATGCCGGGCCGGAGGCGTCGGGTATGGTCCGAGTGGTGCCTGCCTCCTGCGCCGCGACCGGCGCCGAGCCGAGCATTAGTGCTGCCGCAGCAAGCTGAACAGCTTTCGGCAGAGCTGTGCGACGTAGCATGGCATCATCTCTTTCCGAGGCGATCTCGCAGGGCCGCGGCTCTCTCGCTATGGCGTCTTGAGCGCCTCGAGTTCCGTGCGCGCCTTTGCTTCGGCGTCTGCGTCGCCCTGTAGGCGCGCGAGTTCCGCCAACGCCTTCAGCGCCGCCCTGGCCCCGGCCGGCTCTGTCTCGCGGTAGCGATCCACAACCTGCCTGTAGACTGGGATTGCCTCCGCATACCGGCCACGCCGCACCAGGGCCTCCCCGAGCGTGAGATTGACATGCCCCCACTGCTGCACGTCCTCGGGGGACATGGCCCACAACTCCACAGACGCCGCGAGGGCCTCGTCGATGCGCCCGGACTCCGCGAGCACGCGGACGCAGTTGGAGCGGACACTCGCAGTCACCCGCGGCTCACCGAGCGTCTGCTCAATGACCGCACCAAACCGCCTCAGCCGCTCCTCCGGCGCGAGCCCCGGCACCCGGAGCACCGCGAGCCGCTCGCGCTCACCCAACCTGCGCAGGAAGGGGGCGAAGTGCTTGAGAGCCACATCGCGCGGTAGGTCTTTCAGAGCCGGGAGCACGATGGCTTCGAAGCCGGGGATGCCGACAGGCTCCGCCAGCGGCCCCACCTTCGGGTGGCCCGCCACCATCGGGCGGTAGGGGCCACTGATCTCCGGCATGAGTTCCCGGCCCTGGTCGGCGTAGGCTTCGACCAAAGCGGCCAGGAGGGGCAGCGTGATATCCGGCGGGCCTCCGACCAATGCCTGTACCTGCTTTTCAAACGCGCGCGTGGCGAAGCGGTCATCCAGCGGCAACCATCGGTCAATCAGCTTCTGGGCGGTCTGCACGGTCTCAGGCCCGGCCTGGCCGCCGGTGAGCAGGTCGCTGCGACGGGCATCGAGCGCCTGCGCGCCGGCAAGCTGCCGTGAGGCCATCAGGAGTTCCACCTGCGCATCGAGAACCGGAGGCATCTTGGAGTCCCCGACGGTGCCGCGGAGAGCCGTGATGTAAGCATCGAGGTGCGCATCGGTGGCGGCTCTATCGCTGCATGCCCATAGCGACACCTGCCACCGGAGCCACACCCGCAGGCCGGCCTGTACTCCCTCCGCCGGGTCAGCCTCACTGCCCGCAGCGATCTCCTCCAGTCGACGAGAGTACTGGAGCGGCGAGGATGCGAGGAGTTCTGACACTGCCTGGTACTCGGCGACAGCCTCCTGCGGGAGCGAAGCCCTGTCGCGGGCAAGGCCGCATGCTTCGACAGGCATCAGCGGGGGTATGCGGTCGAGCATCAGGGCGGAGAGGATCGCGGAGCTGCTTGCGTTCTTGCAGACTCTCAGAGTGATCGCGCAGGGCCCGCGCACGATGAAGCGCTGCCAGACGCCATTACCGAACTTGCCCGTACCCGCCACTGCCAGCAGGCCGCCACTGTCATCGGTGAGCACCAGGCCATGCCGTCTCGGGTGCCAGGTCGCATGCCAGTCATAGTCAACCAGGTAGGCGGAGAGCCGCCACTGCCCCTCGGGCAGCTCGATGGGGACCTTCAGGTCGGGGCCCTGATTGTCGAAGGGGTGGGTCTCGCCCTTGTCATCCCACCAGGCGCATGTGTGCGTCCGTATCAGCGGATTGTACAGCGCCCTCTGTTCGGTCGTGGTCACCGCCGCGACCCAGTTGTAGGCGGTGGGGTGCCCCTCGTCAACAAAGCGCAAGCCGTGGTAGGCGAATGGGGCTCCCGGCGAGCGGTTCGGGTTGCTGATGATCGGGTCGCTGAAGGNNGCCGGGCAGCCCGTAGACCTCACAGTCGCCGCCGGCAGCGCAGAGCACGAGGCCGTTGTTGCCGTAGCGCAGCCACCAGTCACCCCGCGTAGTGCGGTCCTCGCCGAGGTAGGCGGCATGCTCACTCAGACTGCCTCGCCCGGCCTGTATGGCGCAGACCGCGCGCACGGCGTCGCCGGTGCAGCTTTCGAGCGGGTACTCGCGCAGCATCTTCTCGAAGGTGGCGAGCGCGTCATCATGCTCTCCCCGAGCCGCCTGTATGACCGTCAACTCGTCGAGCGCCTTCGCGATGACGGCGGGCGCTCCCCCGGCTGAGAGGAGCGCGTCGACAGGGCCGCGGGCGTCATCGAGCTTGCCTGCGTGGCGCAGTGCGCGCGCACGCTGGAGTGTGGCAGCGGCGGCATCAGGCTCACCAATGGGGACGAACAGCGCGGGCTCGCCCTGGATGCCGCCCTTCGCTTCGCCGTTGAAGACCCGCACCGCCAGCACGTTGTCATCCCCGGGCCTGAGCAGCCCATCCGGGATGGCGTACAGGCGTGGCTCCCCGGCGGCACTTGCGTACTCGGGTGGGAAGCTACCGGTCTCACCGATGAGTGTGCCGTTGAGGAAGGCTTGATCGACATCACAGACGATGCCGAGATCGAGCACCTGCTCCGTTGCCGGGAAGCTCTCGGGGAGTGAGAAGTGGAGCCGGTACCAGCCGTGGACATTGTCGCCGGGCTGCCGCTTGTCCCATTCTTCATCCGGCAAAGCGACGCTCTGCCAGTCGCTCTCATCGAGGTCGGCCGCCGCCCACGAGGCCGGCGCCGGCGCATCGCCCGCCATGAAGAGCCACTTGCCGCCATGGGCAAGCCTGACGCCGAGGCGCGGGTCTGAGAGCAGCCCGCCGGTGCCGATGATGTCGTAGACCTTCACCGCGATCACATTCTCGCCGGGGTGCACCACATCCGCGGGGATGACGTACACGCGCTCGGCGTCGTATGCCGCCGTCGTGANNTGCCTGCCGTTGACGAAGGTCCAGTCGGTGTCATCGACGATGCCGAGCTTGAGGATCAGTTCACTGCCGGCACAGGCCTCCGGCAGCGTGAAGTGGCACCGATACCACCCATAGACGTTATTGCTCCCCTGGATGTCATCCCAGTCGCGGTGCGGGAGGGTCACGGGCAGCCACTGGGTGTCATCAACGGTCGGGCCGGAGAGGTCTGTGGCGGCATCCGTGCCGGTTGGGTGGAACAGCCAGGAGGCGGTGGAGGGGTGTATGCAGAGGCAGAGCAGGATGAGTGCGCAGAAGGAGGTCAAGGCCCGGGTCGAGCAAGGGCTGCAGCAGCAGTACATGCGACCACCTCTGAGATGGCCGCGTTCCGGCATGTCCGCCGCATCGCACTCCACGCAGGTATTTCACGATGGTGCGATGCCCCATCCCACCCCGGTCAACCACCTCAGCACGGATACGCCGTACGCGGTCAGTAGTAACAGAGCGTGAGTGAGCAGTAGGGCAATAGCATAGTAATCATAGCATAGGGGGGGGGGGAGTCAACCGGGAGTTGTAGATATCTGGCTCGATGCGGCCACATCTACCTCCCGAATCCACCCGTGCTCGCCGGCCTTCACCCGGCCGGCAGCTCGGTCACGTCCACCAGTGCGCCATCGGCCAGGAGCTTGACGCATGCCGGCCGGCCGGGCACGTCCAGCTCGCCGAGGTCGAGCGCGTTGTCACCCGCTCGGGCCGGGCGCGCCAGGAGGATGCGCCCCTCGCCGTCGGCAACCGCCAACTGACAGCGACCGGGTAGCCGGTCGATTTCCACTGTCAGCGCATCGCCGGAGCGCTCCACCTGCTGCAGGCGGCGGGGCAGCCGCACGATGCAGCCGACGTCGTTGCGGGGGAGGTGGATGCGGACGGCGACGGCCCCCGGCAGGTCGGTGTGGGCGACCTCCATGCAGCCCAGCAGGTCGAACAGGTGCTCATCCGGCGCCAGGCTCACCGCCATGGCGATGCCGTCGAAGGTGTAGCCGCTCGCATTGTAGAGGTGCAAGAGTGTCTTGTCGCCA
>DPJP01000320.1:0-1457 GCA_003542955.1 Armatimonadota bacterium | reverse complement strand
TTGTCGCCATCGGCGAAACGGTTGATGTAGATGCCCGGCACGTTGGCCGGGGTGGAGAGCAGTGGCGTGCAGTCGCGTCCCTGGTAGGCCTGCTCATTCTCATTGAGGATGGTGTAGTAGGGCAGTTCGTAGTAGCGCTCAAAGGACTCTCCACCGTTCCAGAACACCTTCCGCAGGTGTGGGTCGATCCGGCGCGTGTCGAGTTCATAGGGCTTGCACTCGGGGAAGTAGAAGCGCTGGAGGTTGCACTCGAGCGGGCGCAGCGGTGTGGCCTGAAGGGTAAGGTCGTAGGTGATACAGCCCTCCAGGTGGCGCATGAGGTAGTCATAGCCCGGCAGTTCGGTGGTGAGCACGAGGTCCGGCCGGACGTGGTCCATGGCCGCATGCACCATGCCGACCATCTCGGCGACCGATTTCTCCCACTGCGTGATGCCCGGCTCCTGGTAGGTGTGCTGGTGCTCGGTGCTGTAGCATGCCACGCCCTGGTAGCCGACTTCGTCGAGGCGGATGCCGTCGGCCCCGGTCTCCCGCACGACGCGCCCGATGGTATCGGCCATCCACCGGCGGGCCTCAGGCAGCTCGTAACACGGGTTGAAGACATCGAAGCTGGTCGAGAGCTTGCCGGTGTTGTCCACGATGCACCACTCGCGGCCGTGCGCCCGGCCTGTTGGGCAGTTCTCATCCAGCCGGAAGGGGTCGGTGTAGAGTGTGACCAGCGCGCCCATGTCCTGGTATGTCCGGATCGCGTCTCTGAGGGCCGGGAGGCCGCCGAAGCGATCGTTGTATCCCGAATAGTCGCCGGGGGCGTTATTCCACAGCAGTTGTCCGGTGTCGGGGTCCTTGACGATGTATGGTCTCAGAAACCGCTCATAGTGGGGGGCGTCGTACTTCTCCCCAATCTCCTCCAGCGGCGTCATGAACGGTCCCAGCGTGGACCATTCCCACCATGACATCAGCTCGATGCAGTTGGTCTGCGTCGGCCCCGGGACGCCGGGCTCAGGCGGCTTGATGAAGTCGGTTCGGTACTGGCCATCGCGGACGATAGTATCCTGCGCCCAGCCGGCGGGCATCATGTTGCGCACGGACTTGAGCCGGGAGGGGTATGGCCGCCATTCCCAGACGCGGTGCGCCCACTCCGAGTACGCCTCCATGGCGACGTGCCAGTCGCCCCCATGGGCACACAGCAGCGCATCGGCGGGAGCGAAGCTGCCGCCCGGAGTGCGCGTCCGGCGGAGGTACTCGACCGACAGCCCGGTGCCCGGCACCTCGGGGAGCGGATTGGGCACGTGATACTCCTCCCGCACCCGGCTGCGCATCCCCGTCAGCGCGTCGCCATTCGCCTCCGCCCTGCCGGGGACGACCTTGCGCAGCGACAGCAGCTTGTGCCAGCCCTCGCTGTCATCCAGACGCACGTACATCCCGCCGCCGCGGGAGGGGCTGTAGAGGTCCATCACCTG
>DPJP01000387.1 GCA_003542955.1 Armatimonadota bacterium | reverse complement strand
TCTCAATCTGGCAACCCTGAGACTTCGGTACAGCCCCCTCCGTCGGGGCCCGTTCACCAGGGGGAGGGAAGCTCAGTGGCCACCGTCGAAGTGCCGAGCTGCCTGTCGATGCGGGCCTCGGCCAGCGCAAGACGCTCCGGCGACGGTGTCGAGCGATGCACCGAACGCGACGAACTCTCGTCAACCGTCGGCAGTCGACGCCCCACCGGCGCGTGAGCCGGCACCGTGTCGGACCGCAGAGAGACGGGCGTCGTCGGCGTGGCCTTGGCCAATGTCGGTCGCGGCGCCGTCGAAGTGAGCACCACGGGCGCCTCGGTCACCAGGCCCGAGGGAATGCCACCGACCAGTGACGCCGTCTCGACGGGCGCCTTCTTCTCGAGCAGCGGTACCGCGCCACCGCGAGTAGGCCCGACACTGACCGGGCCTGCTCCCACCAGCGGACAGACCGAGACAGGAGTCGCGGCGACGGCCATCTCGGGCGGGCCGCTGGCGCTCGGTACGGTCGGCGGTGTGCCGGCGATGCTCCTCGCGGCCGCCGGAGCCTTCAGGCGACGCTTCATCGCCGACGCCGTTGCGAGACGGTCAGTCCCGCTGAGGTCGGCAGGGGCAGCCGAAGTCACTGCGGCGTGCGTGTCGGCCGTCGCGGCGTACGCACTGTCGTCCGCATCGGGGGCAGAAACCGGCTGTGAGGATGCCGCCGGGATGTTGCGGCCACTCGATGTAACAGCTATCGTCGCCGCGGGATCGGTGTGTGAGACGACGCCGCCGGGAAGCAGGACCCCCCGGCTGCTCAGGATCGCGACCATCAGGATCGCGGCGGCTGCCGCGAGACCGGCGACGTTGACCAGCCTGCGCCGCAGGCGCGCGAATGGTGAGTAGGCTACAGCATCGACGGCCGCCTCGATGCGCGTCCTCAGGCCGGCCGGCGGCGTCACGTGGTCGACGGCACGCAGGGCGTGGACCGTGACACGCGTCCGCTCCTGGTAGTGGCGGCAGTCCGCACATTGGGTGAGATGTGCCCGCAGCAACTCCGCCCGGCCGGGCTCGAGTTCGCCGTCGACAGCAGCCTGAATGTACTCGTGCGCCTCTTCGCAGCCGATGCCCCTGCCGCGTTTGGCCACTGCGGCCTCGATCCTTAGGAGCAGGTCCGCGGGCGGTGACGCAGGCAGGGCGGCTGCGAGCAGGGCGCTCGTCAGCCTCAGTCGCTCCGCTATCTCACGGCAGTCGTCACAGTCAAGCAGGTGACGTCCAACGCTCTCTGCATCGGCGCGGGACAGCTCACCATCGACATAGCTCTGGATTGTCAGCAGATCAGGGCACCCTGGCATTACCGTACGCCTATCCCCCCGGTATGGGCAATCCATACCCCACCCACACCGCCGACCGGCCACCGAGTGTCGCGTGCCGGCTATTGTCCTCAGTCTCATAGACAACAGAGCGGCGTGGAGGTTGCGTCTTTCTTCACAGAGGACGGGAGGGGGGCCTCTACCAGGGGAGTCTCTTGCGCAGGCGTGTCCAAGTCTGCGTGAGCCATGAGCGGACATCGTCTGTATCGATGGCCGCGGGGCGCAATACTGACGCCGCGGAGGCATTCTCGTCCGCGGCGATGGCCGCGAGGCCCACTCCCGTTGCGAAGATGGGGCTGTCGACGAGGTTGGTCAGCCCCACGACGCGGCCGGGTTGGCTGGTGCGGGCGGCGATATCATCGAAGACGCGCCCCGCAAGCTTGGCTGTCCCGGGGGCCAGGCAGCCACCCCCCGAAAGCACGATGCCACCGACCTTCGGTACCGGCGCGCGTGCGAGCTGTGCCTTGACCAGCTCGAATATCTCTCCCAGGCGGGCCTCCATGATCTCCGCAACCAGCCGTCGCGGCGCGCGGTCCACCTCCACGCCGTTGGCCTTGGTGATCTTGACCATGTCGTTCTCGGAGACCAGCTCCGGCAGCGCAACGCCATGCTTGCGCTTGAGTTCCTCGGCGTCGGCGGGACTGATCCGCAGGACCTCGGCAATGTCGCGTGTGATGCGGTCACCGGCGACCGGCACCGCGCCGGTGTGACAGATCGAGTTGTCGACGAACACGGCGACATCGCTGGTGCCGCCGCCGATGTCGACGAGCAGCACACCCAGGTCGCGCTCGGCGTCGGTGAGCACCGCTCTGCCGGTGGCGATAGGCTCGAGCACGTGAGCCCTCACCTCGATGCCCACCGCCTCGACGCATGAGCGCACGTTGGCGATGGTCGTGCTCATGCCGGTCACGACATGGAGCAGCACATCGAGACGACGCCCCGACATCCCGATTGGGCGGGAGACGCCGGAGGCGCCGTCAACGGAGTACTCGCGGACGACGGTGTGGACGATCTCCCGGTCCACGGGGCAGGGCACGCTGTCGACGGCGCTCTGTCTGGCCTGTTCGACATCCTCAGCAGTGATCTCACCGCGCGGGCCGGTGTGGACGCGGCCGACGACGTTGGTCGAGCGCACATGGTCGCCGGTAATGCCGACGTAGGCCGCGCGGAGCGGGAGCTGGGCCATCTCGCGCGCGCTCTCGACGGAGGCCCTGATGGCGGAGATTGCGTCCTCGCGGTCGACAATGATGCCGGCCTTCAGGCCGGCAGAAGGAGCGGTACCGACACCAAGAATGTCGAGTTCGCCGGTGTCGGTCTTCCGCCCGATGACAGTGCATATCTTGGTTGTGCCGACATCTATGCCGGCGCAGTAGCTGGTCTCGCTCAACGCATCTGCTCCGCATCGGCGCGGCGCTGTCGGCGCCCCGCCGGCTGTCTGTGGCGACGGGCTCAACTCGAGCCTGCCGTCTTCTCCCGGCACACGGGCCTGTGCCCGACGCGTACGTCGATGTAGGCCACGTGCTGCCCCTTCTCCCTCAATCCCTCGAGCAGGCGCCCGAAGACGACTGTCCTGCCACGGATGTTCTCCAGCTCGCCGAGCTTCCCTTCGACACCGTCATGCGTGCGGACGGTAACCAGATGCGGGTTGGACAGGTCAAAGACGGCCGCGTCGCCGATGCGCGCCTCTCCGGCTCCCTCCAGGCACGCGGTCATCAGCTCGAATTGCGCAGCCGGCAGCGTCGCGCCCAGGGCGAAGCCCTGCTCCGCCAGCCCCTTGATAGCCAGCAGCTCCATCGGCGTGTCGGTGCGGATGAGGCAGACGCCCTGCTCATCCACCGTCGTGTACTGCCCGTCGGCGGCGACGGCTGCGACCGGCCGGCGCTCCTCGATGTCGATGGTGATGCTGCGCAGGCCCGCGCGCCGGACCGAATTGTCGCGAATGCGGTGGCAGGTCGCTGCAGCCGCCTGCAGGTTCTCAATGGGCAGAAAGATGGTGTTGGCGTTCTCGGGGATGTCGATCTTCCCCGCGAGTTCGTAGGCGAGTGTCGGCGTGGATGCGCGCACGATGACCTCGGAGATGCGGCAGCAGGGGGACAGCGCAACACCCAGCGCGAGGCCCAACACGATGCTCAGTTTGATGGCGCGTCTGCCGGTCGTCACGTGCGAGCGCATGCGGACCCCTCGTTTCTACTCCGCCGTGGCTCCGAGCTGCTCGGCCAGTCGGCTGCTGACCCCGTTGATGTCGCCTGCGCCAATGAAAACCACGACCTGCTCCTGCGGCATGCGGGCCGCGAGAAAGCCCAGGAGGTCGTCGCGCTCGGCGATGTAGTGGAGTTCCTTCGCCCGGGCGACTACCGCGATGCGATCGGCCAGCGCCTGTGCGCTGAACCCGGGTATCGGGTCCTCACGGGACTCGTATATTGACGTGAGGACGATCGTGTCTGCGTCGCCGAAGGCGCGGGCGAAGTCGTTGAGAAGGAACCTGGTGCGACTCGGCAAATGGGGCTGGAAGACGGCAGTGATATGCGCCTCCGGGTGTTTCCGGCGCGCCGCGCGCAGAGCGGCCCTGATCTCGGTCGGGTGGTGCGCGTAGTCATCGTACAGATGCAGCGGGCCGTCCTCGTACACGAGTTGGAAGCGGCGCCCCGTGCCCGCGAAACTCGCCAGGCTCTCGGCCGCGTCACTGGGGTCGACGCCGAGCATGTGGGCCATCCCGACGGCCGCGAGCGCATTGGCGATGTTATGGCTGCCGGGCACCGGCAGTGTGATGTCGCACGCATAGACTCCGTCAATGTGCAGTCGGCAGGTGTCACAGCCGTTGTCGGAGTTGATGGCCTGAGCGTAGTAGCCCGCACCCGCATACCGAAGCGAGAAGGACCGCGCCGTCCCGGGGCAGGACGCCGCGAGGGGGAAGAGCGCGGGGCTGTCGGCCCCATAGATGAGGAACCCCTCGGGGTCGCCGATCGCGATGAACCGCTCGAATACCCCCTGCACCGTCGCGAAGTCGTGGTGCTGATCCAGGTGGTCGGGCTCGATGTTGGTGATAGCCTGGCTGCAGCCGAGGTAGTGATGGAACGATGCGTCGCTCTCATCGGCCTCGAAGACGACGATGTCGCTCCGGCCCAGGCGGTAGTTGCTGTTGTAGTCGAGTGCAATACCGCCCAGGAATACCGTCGGGTCGTGTCCGGTGTCGGCAAGCACCTTGCCCACCATCGCGGTCGTGGTTGTCTTCCCGTGTGTTCCGGCGATTGCCAGCCCGCGCTTGCCGCCGAGGAAGTCGGCCAGCAATTGCGATCGGTGCCAGATTGGGATATTGCGCGCTCGCGCCTCGGCAAGTTCCGGGTTGTCGGCTCTGACGGCCGTGGTGTGCACAACCAGGTCCGCGTCGCCGAGATTTGATGCCCTATGGCCCACGGTGATCTCGATACCGAGTTGGCGCAATGAGATCACCCGGTCCGACGCGGCGATATCTGAGCCGCTCACCCGGATGCCGCGATCGTGCAAAGCATGCGCCAGCGCGCTCATGCCGACCCCGCCAATCCCTACCATGTGAACGCGTTTGACGCTACACTGCAGTGTGTCCACTCCCCGTTTCCTGGCCATAGAATGCTCGACAGGCCGGCTCAGGCCGGCCCGTGGAGGGCGATATGTGTTGTGGCGATGTGGCCGCTTGACCCCGCAATTCTACTGCCTGGGCGTTGGGTTGGCAAACAGAAAGTGGCAGCGCCGTGCGTCATCAGGGGCCCCTCTCATGCGTCTCCGGACGCCTCGCGCCCTGTCGCCAACTGCGTCAGGATGCGGGCTATCGCCTCTGCGGCCTCTGCGCTTCCAGTCTCCCGCGCCGCTCGCGCCATGCGCTCCAGTCGGCCGGCGTGGGCCCGCAGTTCGCCGATGGTCGCGATCAACGTCTCGCCGGTGAACTCGGCATCGTCGACCGCGACGGCTGCCCCGGCATCGGCATAGACCGCAGCATTGAAGCGCTGGTGCCCGCCGGCATGCGGATACGGGACGATGACCATCGGCCGACCCCACGCCGCGGCCTCGGCGACCCCGTTGGCACCCGCCCGTGTCAGGACGATATCCGCGGCGGCCAGGCACGTCGCCATGTCCTCGCGTCGCTCGGAAACAATGTAGCGAGCTGCCGGGAGGGCCCTGGTCAGAGAGGGCTCGGGGAGCTTGCCGACGCCCGTCAGGTGGATAACGACGAAATCGGGATCGGCCAGCAGTTCGGGCAGCGCATCCTGGACGGCCTCGTTTATCCGCTGCGCGCCCTGGCTGCCGCCGGTCACCAGAAGCACGGTCGCCTCCGGCGCGATCCCCAGCGCTTCTCTGGCTTCCGCCGGGTCGGCATCGAGTATCTCCGGACGCACCGGCATTCCGGTGACGATCGTCGGCGCCTTGCCGAAGCTCTTCGCCGCGGAGACGGTGACAACCGCGACGCTGGTCGCCCAGCGCGACAGGAATCGGTTGGTGCGGTCGGGCATAACGTCGGCTGCGAGGAGCACGACAGGGATNNAACGTAGCCGCCGGTGGCGAGCACCACGTCGGGCCGCAGCCGCTTGAGCAGTCCCAGCGCCTGGCAGCCGCCCGCCGCCAGCCGCACCAGGCTCATCGCCGCGGCCGGGCTGCAGCCATAGGGCATGCCGCTGCCGGATATCGGATGGCCCGACAGGCCGCGGTGTTCGAGCATCGCTGCGTCGGCCGGCTTGCCGGAGACGGCAAAGTGCAACTCCGCATCCGGGCTCCGGCGGGCGATCGTCTGCGCCACCGCAATGCAGGGGGCCAGATGACCGGCGGTCCCTCCGCCCGCGAAGAGCACCTTCATCCCAACTCACTCCTCACGCGCCGGGCGGGGCGTGTGCCGGTGTACCGCCATCACGACACCGATCGCCGCCAGGCACGTCACGAGACTTGAGCCGCCCGCGCTGATGAAGGGGAGTGTCAGGCCCGTCACCGGCATGAGGTGGACTGCGACGGCCGTATTCACCAGCGCCTGCACGCCCAGCGCGATGGCCACGGCCGAAGCCATGAAGTAGCCGGTATTGTCGGGGGTGCGCGCCGCGATCTGCAGGCACCGGACAACGACCACGACTGTCAGCGCGAGCACCGCGCACGCGCCCAGNNGGAAGCCGAGTTCGCTGCCGATCACACAGAATATCGAGTCCGTATGCGGCTCCGGGAGGAAGTGCCACTTCTCCGGGCAGCGGCCGAGCCCGACGCCGGCGATGCCCCCCCGCGCGATAGCCGTCTTCATCGTCAGTATCTGCCAGCCGAAGCTGGTGCGGTAGGCGAGCGGGTCGAGGAAGGCCTTGATCCTCATCAGGCGGTAGGGTTCCTGGAATATGCCGATGACCAGCGCCGACGCCGCCAGGCCGACCATCGCCGCAAGCCAGCGACCGCGGATGTGGCCCAGGTAGCACAGTAGCAGCACCGTGACCACAATCACCGTTGCCATCCCCTGGTCGCGCTGGGCGAGCAGCACCAGCCCCAGGGCGCCTGTGGCGGCCAACACGCGGAAGCCCACACGCATGAAGTTCGTCCGGTTCAGTCGCNNGCAACGTACACCAGCAACGCGAGCTTGGCGAACTCCGAGGGCTGGATGCGGTAGCGCCAGACCTTGAGCCAGCACGGCGCCCCGTGCGACTTGACGACGAAGTCCTGGCCTGTGAGCGTGAGCATCGTCACAGCCAGCGTGACCGCGAAGGCAACGAAGCTCCAGCGGGCTATCGCATGCGGGTGGAGGCGGCTGATGAAGACCATCGCGCCTAACCCAAGCAGGGCATAGCCGGCCTGCAGGCGCAGGTAGTAGGCGGTGCCCAGGTTGGCGTTTCTGCTGCCCTCCGGGAAGCTTGCGGAGAACACGGCCACGATGCCCAGCACGGCGAGGCCGAAGACCAGGGAGAAGAGCGTCCCGTCAAGCGGACGCCGGCGCGTCGAACGGCCGTCCCCGGTGGTCGACACGAGCGTATGGGGCGCGGCCGTGACCCGGTCAAACCGGCCGATACGTCTGGTCTCATCCGCCATGCTTATCTGCGAGTGCGCGGACCGCACCGCAGAACACCTCCCCGCGCTCCGACATGTCCCGGAACATCCCAAACGATGCGCACGCCGGT
This sequence comes from Armatimonadota bacterium, assembly GCA_003542955.1. Classification (GTDB taxonomy): domain Bacteria; phylum Armatimonadota; class Zipacnadia; order Zipacnadales; family UBA11051; genus UBA11051. The sequence continues at coordinate 337 of DPJP01000387.1, read as the reverse complement.
GCGAGCAGAACCGTCCAGCCCGGTTGCGAGACCCCGAAAGCCGCCTCGACGGCCTCCTCCATGCTCTCGGCCACTGTGACCTGCGCCGGATTGCCGATTGCCTCGGCCAGCGCCCGCGCGCTCTGCCCGATCAGCACGATGTGCTCTGCGCGGTCGGCCGCCACCCGCGCAAACCCGGACAGGTCGAGCCCCTTCGGGTCACCACCGGCGATCAGGACTAGCGGGCCGTCGACGGCGCTCAAGTCAGCCGTGGCAGCCGCCGGGTTGGTAGCCTTCGAGTCGTCAATGAAGCGAACGCCCCTGACGGCGCCCGCATCGCGCAGGAGGTGCTCCGCGG
>DPJP01000484.1:25753-28684 GCA_003542955.1 Armatimonadota bacterium | reverse complement strand
CTTGCGCAGCAAGCGTGACGGAGGTCGGCCCACGTATTCCCGAGCCTGCGAGGGCGCCGGCCCATCCGGCCCACCCACAATGACTGAACGCCTGGCCAGATGTTTGAGCCATCGCCTATAGGAACGTGGAGTGGTCGTCGGGTACGCGCGTCCCACACAAGGCGCCGCACAGCCCGGTCTGTGCGCATACGGAGGAACAGGAATGGACTTCTCGCAGCTCAAGGTGTACTTCAGCGGGCAACTCGTGCCGCTTGCGGAGGCCCGCGTGTCGATATTCGACTACGGGGTCATGCTCGGAGACATGGTCTTCGAAATGGCACGGTCATTCAACCACAGGCCGTTCCGGCTCGATGAGCACCTCGCGCGCCTGGACGCCTCGCTGAAGCTGCTCGAGATCGACTGCGGCCTGACGCGGCGGGAGCTGAAGCAGGCGACGCTGGATACCATCGAGGCCAACCTGCCGCTGTTCGATGACGGGCTGGACTTCTGGATCCGGCATGACATATCGCGTGGGATGTCGGGGCTGTTCCACCACCTGCAGCCGGAGCCGTCTCGGCCGACGCTCATCATCAGCATCCTGCCGGTGATCGGGCACCTCACGAGCGTCGCCGACCTGTACGAGACNNGGGCCTGCACCTGGTGGTGCCGTCGCAGCCGGCGATACCCAGCCGCTTCCTCGACGCCAAGGCCAAGACGCGCTCGCGCCAGCACTATCAGCGGGCGAACCTGCAGGCGCAGCGAATCGAGAAGGGCGCATGGCCGGTCCTCGTTGATGAGCACGGATACCTCGCGGAGGGCACCAGCTACAACGTGTTCCTGGTGAAAGACGGGGCGCTGTACACCCCCGAGGCCAATGAGATACTGCACGGCGTCAGCCGCGGCCATGTGATCGAGCTGGCCGGCCGGCTCGGCATTGATGCGCACGAGGGGCGGCTCCAGCCCTATGACCTGATGCTTGCGGATGAGGCGTTCGTCACGGCCAGCTCCTACCAGATGCTGCCGGTGGTTCGCTTCGAGGGGCGTCCGGTGGGCGACGGAGTCGTGGGCCCGGTCTATCGCCGCCTGCTGACGGCCTGGGGCGCCGACGTCGGCGTCGATATCGTCCAGCAGGCGAAGGCGTTGCGGGACAAGTACGGGGAATAGTGACAGGGGCGAGAGGTTCGGGACGAGGGGCGAGGGAACGGCACGCTACGGCACGGTGGGCAGCAGCGAAGTGGAGGGCCTTGGCCAGGGAGCGGCCGCATGAAGGGAGATGCGCAGATGGCAACCCCGATGCGGGAATCCCTGATGTGGGTCCGTGGGCCGATTGCTCTCTGTTGCGCTTTGATGCTCTTCGCGCAGGGGGCGATGGGACAGGCGGGGCGGGATGAGAATATCCGCGTCCGCCAGACACCATACGTGTCGGAGCCGATGCGCTCCGGACCCTATCCCGAGGGGGAAGCACTCCCGGAGCGGGAGGTCGACGGCGGGGTCGAGATCGCCGGGCAGGTGATCCCGCAGTCGCTCTACGATGAGTTCAAGCGCTCGGGCTATGTGCCCGTGCGGCGCGAGTTGACTGACGAGGAGTTGCTCGATGCGCTGCGGCCGGAGTTGCGAGCCCGACTGCGCACCGGCGCCGACGTGGCGACATACGCGCGGCAGAAGTTTGCCGACTACCAGCCCTTCCTGTACTGGGGCTTCCGCCGCCCAGCCCCCGGACAGGTGATCAGCCAGGCGCAGACTGCCTATGACGCCACATTCGCCCCCGACGGCTCACTCAGGCTCACCGATCTCGCCGGCCGCAGCCCGGACACCATCGGCATGCTCCGATGGGGTGGAAGCTACTGGAACACCGGGGATGAAAAGTGGGCGCGCGCGGTCAAGGATGCCTACCTGCCCTTCTACCATGCCAACCGTCCCCCGCTGAATCGCGTCGTGGACGCGAAGGCCGGAGGCATGTGGCGCGTGCTCGGGGCTGCTGCGCGTACCCCGTTCCTCGTCGAGTCCTACGCCTATGTACATGCCTCGGAGGCCTGGTCTGACAGGGATCACCTCGACTTCTGGAAGTCGATGCTCGAGCATGCGCGCTACCTGCGTTACACCTCCGTCCCGGTGGGGCCGTGGCCCGAGTATAACCCCTTCGGCTATGGCAACTGGGTACTCTACCAGCTCCAGGGCCTGCTGAGCGTTGCCGCGTACTTCCCCGAGTTCGCCGAAAGCGATGACTGGCTGGCCCACGCCACGCTCGGCATCGGCCAACACGGCGACTGGGTGGTCATGCCCGACTCGGGCTTTGATGAGTACTCCTACAGCTATGCAAGCCAGGTCGCGGGCCAGATGGAGTACTGCTACAACACCTTCGCCGCCTGTGGACTGCCCTTTCCGCCGCGCTTCGAGGCCAACATGCTGCGCCTGCATGAGCTGTTCCTGAAACTCGCCCTGCCCGGCGGGCAGCGGGTGCCGTTCGGTGACACCGCGCGGGGTGGCGACGCGGGAGCCTCAGCCTGCCGCTGNNNGGGCCGCACTGGCCTTCCTCGACGGCCGCTTCAGGTATTTCGCCGGTGATGTCTCGCAGGAGTACATCGATGCGGGCGCGCGCGTGCTGCACCCAACGGCGTCGGGCCGGAACCCCGGCCTACCCGAGCTGACCCCGGTGCCGCCCGAGGCCACCTCGCACATCCTGCCGGAGCCGGGGTGGGTCATCATGCGGAGCGACTGGTCGGACGATGCCACCGTCGTCGCCTGCCCCTACCGCGCGAGCGACCGGGTCTTCCACTCCGGGTGGGAGATGTCCAGCTTCAACCTCTGGCGCGGCGGCGAGCCGCTCTTGACCAAGCTGCTTGGCTTTGCAGGATACATGTCCGGGTACCCGGAGGGTTTCGGCCGCACGCCGCTGCAGGCTAACCAGGTTATCGTGAAGGGGGCAACGCTGCGGCGGGTCGCGGGCTCATT
>DPJP01000484.1:189-25747 GCA_003542955.1 Armatimonadota bacterium | reverse complement strand
TTGCGCAACTGGCACTCCTCCGCGGACCTGGACTACCTGCATGTGGACCACCGCGGCTGGGGGGATGGCGAACTCATTGCGCGGCGACGGCTGCTGTTTCTCAAGCCCGACTATCTGCTCATTATCGACGATATCGAGGGCCCCGGAGCCGCCGACGTGCGCTGGCAGGCGCACACCGATCAGGTGGCGCCGGAGATAGCCGGGCGTACCGCCGTCGTGCGCCGTGAGCGCGCCACGGCTTTGGTGACATCGGCTGACGCGGCTCTCTCCATTGAGACCCATCCGGTCGCGGGCCGCTCCGAGGTCGTGCACTTGCTCGTCGCGGACAAAAGCGGTGACCTGCCGCTGCGCTTCATCACGCTCGTTCAGGTCAGGGGGGCGGCCCTCGAGGATGCGGCTTCGCTGCAGATGGCATTGGCGGCCGACGCGGTGCAGATCGCCTTCGGGCCGCCGGGACGCTCGCATACGGTTGCCGTCGAGCCGGCGAAGAGTATCGCGGGACGCTTCGTGGCCTGGACCGGCCCCGACGGAGATCGCTTCTTCGCCGGAGACGGAAACTCATCGCCGGGCCTGGCGCGCCTGCTGGAAGCGGCAAACACCACCGCCGTCTGGAACGGGCGGGCGCTGCATGTCGTCGCCGGAGAAGCGTCGCCTCCGCTCATGGCGGCGGAGTTGGACGCTGCGACGGTGGAGGCATTCGGGTACCACGGGCGGCCGGAGATGACGCCGGTCGGTGTCGCGGCTCGTGTGTTATGGCGCACAGAGCAGCCCGCGCGGCATTCGGTGCTCTACAGGCCGGTCGGGGCCGACACCTGGCAGCGTCAGTTCCAGCCTGATCTCTTCAATACGGCGTGGGTGCTGCTGCCGGACTTGACACCGGGGACCGAGTACGAACTGATCGCGACATCCGAGACGGAGGTGGGGGAGATGCTGGTCTCACCGATCCTGCGCCGCCTGGCTCCGGCCGGGTAGCCATACTCAGTCGACGATCTCGGCGATGGCGAGGCCGCTTTCCCCCGCAATCGAGTAGAGCAGCCAGGCGCGGCCCTCCTCCTCGTAGACGGCGGGGTCGCGCAGTTCGTGCACAGGCTCCGGCGCCCAGCCACTCTTTGATGTCTGCACCGGCAGTTGCGCGCCCTCCCACGGCTCCCGCGGCGCCAGCAGCGTCACCGCCCGCGTGGGTGTCCAGTGCGTCCAGCGTGGCCGGAGGTCGATCTTGGACAGCACAATGCGGTCCGGCCGGTCTCCGATGTTCGAGTAGAACACCTGCAGCGTGGAGTCGACGATCCGCACCGCGCAATGCCGCATGCGCTCAAACAACTCGGGCCCTTGCCGGAAGGGCCTCGTCGCGTCCGTGGCGCGGTGTATCCGCCCGTCGCGGGCCAGTGCGTAGGGCGCCCCCTTCCACGCGAACACGCGGAAGTAGCTTGGCCCCAGCACGTCCGCGTGTGCGGTGAAATGCAGGCCATCGGTGGAGGTGGCTACGAAGCTCTTCTGGCCGTCACCAATCGGCCCGTGGAAGTACATCCGCAGGCGGCCGTCGTCGACATGCACGTCCGGGGAAGCGATGTGCTTGATGCACACGGTGTCATCCACATGCAGCACACCGGGCTCGTAGACCTGCCACGGGCCGCAAAGCTCATCGGCATAGGCCAGGCGGATGTACTCACCGATGTGATGGGCGAAGTAGAGGTAGTAGCGGCCCAGGGGATCAGGGAGCCACTCGGGCGCCCGGATCAGCGACGGGCCGTTGATGTTGGTCCCAATGGATGGATGGGTATCGGGTGTGACAATCGGGTTGCAGTCGAGTCGGCGTAGCTCCACTGTGTGGCCTCCGCGGTCGTTGTGACGCCGGCGTGTCTATTCCGCCAGCGTGCGCAGGATACTCGCCCGGCGCCGCAGCAGCGTCTCGGGCAAGCGATCCCAGTACTGCGGGTGCATGAAGATGTATGGCGTCGGGTCCAGCAGCGTCCGCAGCCGCTCCGCCTTTGCCCCGCGCACCTCGCCGCTATCGATCATCTGCCGCACGGCGCGCAGCAGCGCGAGGTCCTGCATCCCCGCGCGCAGCACCTTCAGCCGCACGGAGGGCAGTACGGGGCCACCGTCGGTCCGCGGCGGGTAGACCAGGAAGTTGTTGCCGTTGTGGATGCCGCCGTATGGGTATCCGCCCGGCGTGCTCTCAAGCTCGAGCGTCTGCCAGAAGTCGTCCCTGAGACCCCCCGCGGAGAATCCCGCCCAGATGAACACGCCCCTCGCGCCGTAGTAGTGCGACATCCACAGCGCCAGGCGGTGCTGGAGCGCCTCGCAATCCACCTCCATGTTCGGCGCCATCGTCAGCGGAGCGCGGAACTGGATGTGGATCGGCAGGTGGCAGTAGTAATGCCACAGTGTGGGGGCCTCCATGGNNCCGCATGGCCTCCAGGTCATAGCCCTCCGTCGAGAGATCGGTCATCCAGATGTCGCAGCCGGTCTCTATCCGGGGGTGCCACTCGGATGCGAGGAAGACGCGCAGGCCGGGGTACTTCTGCTTGAAGTCGGCGAACCACGGCACGTTCTTTTCGTAGAAGTCCTCACGCAACGGCTCGTCGAGATTGCTGTAGAGCAGTGCCTGATCCAGCCAGCCGGCCTGCTTCACATGCTTATAGAGGATGCTGTAGTCGAACTTGTCGCTCGGCCGATCAAGCTCGAAGACGTTCTGCCCGCGCGCGGCGAGGAAGCTATGCGCGGCGTCGAAGGCCGCGGTATCCTCAGGCTTGAAGAGGCCCTTGAGCGCATCCATCGCCTGCATGTTGTGCTCCAGCACCATCGCCGCCATCTCGAGCGTCTGCTCGGAGCTGAGGCTCTTCGTGCCGTATCTCGGGCGGAACCATGCCACCAGCGGAAAGTCCTTCGGGCGCAGGTGCGGCACCGGTACAACCCGGATTGGCACGAGCACTATCGCCCGCGCGTTGCCGTCGGTGATCGTGACTTCGACCTCGAACTGTGATGCGGTCAACCCCGCGGGCAGTGTCACATCAATCCAGAAGAGCCCGAGGTCCGTCCCGTCGACGGTGACATCGTTCTCGGGCACCAGCGGATCGGGCCAGCGCTCGACCGGGTAGCGGGGGTAGCCGGGCTCGGCGGTCTTCACGAAGACCTCGCGGAAGACCTGGACCTGCACGTTCCTGCCCCCGCCGACCTCGGTTGCGATACTGTATGTGGCCTCGGGAGCACTCATCCGTGGCAGGATGGCGATCTGGAAGCTCTGCATCTCACCCGCGGCGGCAAGCAGCTCTGGAGCGCGCAGCGGCGGCCCGTCGGCCGCGGCAGGGACGGTGTCGCCTCGGAACCAGTACTTGTTCGGCCACACCTTCACCAGGTCGTGCGTGATGCCGACGACGAACGGGGCATCCGGGACATCCGTGAACCGTTCCTCGAATCGCCGCAGGGAGTCGCTGAAGGGCAGTCCCCAGGGATCGACCGTGTTGGCGAGCGCCTTCTCGTCAGGGGGCAGGTCGTCGGGGTACTTCGCCTGCGCAGGCAGTACGACGACCAGCAATAGAACGAGCATCGGGCAGATCGGCCACGGTAGTGACATCAACGATCCTCCTCCATCAGGTGACGCCGCTGTAAGACCGTACACGCGCCGCTGACTGAGACCAGCGTCGCGGCGAGCCCGCTCGCATTCAGCATCAGGTCCGGGGCGGTGACCGGCTCGCAGCACATTGGTAGTGACTTCCCCCATCCCCGGCCGAGGTCCTCCCTGCGTCCATGGCGGTCCTCGCCCGTCCAACTCCCGGTGTGTGTCCCGGGACTGCGCCCGAAGGGGCTGAGCAATACCTCACCGGTGACGCGCTGGTGAAGGATGGTCACGGCTGCGCGTTGCCCACGGGGGGGGCTCCGCAGCAGACGCAGGGCGGACAGCACCGCGATCGCGAGCGTGTGATCGGGAGGCAATGAGCGATTCTCATGTCGAGCGCGGCCTTCGGGGGGGCCGGTTGCCGCGGCCCGCTTGCGCCTGGACGGCTACCGCGACGGGGGCGGTGGCGGACCGTCGCTGAGCAAGTGGCGTGCGAGGTCATCGATGGCACACGTGCAGCGCAGGAACGGGTACCGGAAGCTGCCGGTTTGCCGGAGATACCGGGCGTTGTCCCGGTGCAATGCCCCGGTGCGGTCCGTGAACTGGCCCCACCAGCCACCATGCCCGGCCGGCGGCGAGGCCTCGGCCGAGGCCAGCCACGCAGCCGGGAACAGGTCGGTGAAGCGGGGGACGCTGTTGAGCCAGGTGCCGCAGTACACGACGGCCAGCTCGTGATGCTGCCCCCGCACCCGGGTGAGTAGCTCGGCCAGCCCTCGGCGCAACTCCGGGAGGTGCCGGAAGGGCGAATCGGGGTCGAACGTGTTTGTGAAGTGCAGGCTGAGACGCNNTGAGACGCTCGCCGCTCACGTCATGGGTGAAGCCGTGGAAGGGCGTGGCCTGGCGGTAGTGCTCCTCGTACCTCTGGTAGAGGACGTCGACGAGGTAGCGGTCGTCAACAAAGACCCGTACCTGCGCGAGGATGCTGTCCTCGAGTTCCCTGGTGTCAGCAGATGGGCCATGCTCGCGGCACTCGGCGAGCACTGCGCTCTGGAGGGCCTGCCATGCGGGCTGCGCGGGCTGCTCATAGAGGAAGCGCACCAGTTGGTTCCCGAAGATGCTCTCGCAGGGCAGGCGCCGGGACACGTGCAGATGCCACACATACCACGCCTGCAGCCTGATGAAGTCGCAGCACTGCTGTTGATAGATGTCGTATGCCACCATGAGACTGCTCTCCTACTGCTCAGCCAAAACGATGCGGCCGGGGTCGAAACCGGAAGCCCCAATCAGTTCCTCGGCGTTCGCCCACAGGATCTTCTCCACGGCGGCGGGGCCGGCCCCGGTCTCGGCGAGCCGTTGCTGCCAGAAGGCGACCTTGGTGACTGGGCCGTCAAGGCGGCTGTCGGAGCCGTAGAGGATTTTGTCGGGGCCCAGCAGTTCGAGGGCGTCTTTGATCAGTTGGGCCTCACCCCGCTCGACGGACGAGCAACTGGTCTCCAGGTAGACATTGGGGTGGCCCCTCGCGGTGTAAATGGCCCGCTCGTAGTCGTCGCGGCCGCCACCGAAATGGCCGCCGATGATCGGGAGCCTGGGGAAGAGCTTGGCGACGAGGTCGATGGTGATGAGCAGCATGTGCTTGCTGGCGAACCGCCGGGCGGGGAGGGTGACCTCTTCGGGCGGGAAGTACCCGCTGCCGCCGAGGTGGAAGAGGATCGGCATCCGGTGCCGCTCGGCGCGCTCGTAGAACGGGAAGCAGCGTTCGTCATCATAGGCGAAGGGTGGAAAGATCGCCTTCAGGCCGGCGAAGCCCCGGCGATGGAGGTCGTCCACGCTTTCCGGCTGCCTGGTGAAGTCCAGGTGGGCAAAGGGCACGAAGAAGCCTTCGTAAGTCCTGGCCAGGCGCAGGATGGTCTCGTCCTCGTTCTGGGTATAGCTGGTCCAGACGTTGCCCACGGAGAGCAGGCACACGCGGCGCAGGACGCCGGGGCCAATGAGACGCTCCGGCTCCAGCGTATAGGGCTCCCCGAACGGGAAGTGCAGATGGTTGTGGATGTCGATGGCCACGCAGCGCCTCCGCTCAGGGTTGATACTGGAACTGCGCCGTGCCGGCCTTGCCGGAAGCCAGCTCCCCGGCGTTGATCGTCCAGGTGCCCGGGGCGTCGTTGGCAGCCAACTCCAGCCGCAGGGCGACGGCACCGTCTCTGGCTCCGTAGGGGCCGCTGAACTCCGCCGGGTTGCCCTCGGGGTCGATGATGTCGATCCGGGCGGGGATCATGGCCCGCAGCGGTCGGCCGGCGGCATCGACGACTCGCACCCGCACTTCCACCGTGCGGTCCGCCGGCTGTCGCCTGCCAACCTCCACCTGCACGTTCGCCACCGGGCGCGGCGTCACCATGTAAACCCGCCCCTCCCCCGGCCCCAGCGCGACCTTCCACTGCAGCCCCCCGGCCTTGCTCTGCGTCGGCAGCGGGCGGCCGGCCACCAGGTCATACACAGTAGCGCCTGGCTTGTTGAGGGAGACGATGGCCTCGTGCGGCAGCCCCTTCTCCATGACCAGCCGGTGGTGGCCGACATAGTCGCCGTACGTGCGCTTGTCATTGATGGCGAAGACGTAGTCGGTCTCGCCGTACTGCCGCCGCCGGACGATCACGTCCGGGTCGGAGGAGTCCACGGGCGGAGTATAGAGCGGCGCGAGGTCACGGCGCAGTTGCACCGCCAAAGCCTGCAGCGCCGCCTTGACGGCATCCGGCGCACTGCCGGCGGAGGGCGGGCGAATGATGAGGTCCGGGATGATCGCCGCCGCCAGTTGCGGGTCGCCGACCACGATGCCACCGCGGCTCTGGAAGTCTGCAATGCGCTGCTGGACGTTGCGGGGCAGCACGGGGCAGCCGGGCATGACGAGTATCCTGATGCCGTCCAGCCCGTCGCGCAGGATCGTCTCCTCGTACACGATGCGCGGCTGCAGGCGCGCCCACTGGAGCAGCTGGTGCACGTCTCCCACCCATCCGTTGCCCCATCCCCAGGTGTGGCCGGCGCCGAAGACCATCGAGGTGAAACTCTCCAGCATGGCCACCTCGGCCTCAGGGTCCGGCACCTGCATCAGGGCGGGACCCAGGGGCACGGCAACCGTGTGGATCAGTTCTGCCAGGACGGTGCGCGTCTCGGGGTTGGTGTAGCGGTATCCCCCCTTGTGCTCGCGGTTTCCCATCCCCAGCGAATTGTCGCCGTGGTACATGATGCCCTGCACCGGGCGGGCCAGCTTCAGCCAGAACGCCTCGCGCAGGTGGTCGGGGGCGATGGTGATGAACGCCGCCTCGGGTTCGCTCTTCTCCCACGCCGCGCGGTCCTCTTCTTTCTCCGGGAGCTTCGGGGCCGTCTGGTTGCGGTACCAGATGATCTGCGTCATCTTCATCACACGCTGTCCGGGCCGGCCGTCGGCCATGGCAAACAACTCGTCAGTGGCGAGCCCGATGCGTGGCGGATCGGGGTAGGTGTAGGTCCACTGGGAGAGCACGTCCGACTCGCCGCCGCTGCCCCAGATGGGTGGGCAACGCACTGCCGGGTCGTTGAAGGTCCAGAACGCCGGGTGGGTCCCCGTCTTCAGGCCGCGGTGGACTTGTGAGTGCAGTTCATTCCAGCCATCGCCCTCGCGCCAGAACCAGCGGTAGTATGTGAGCAGGGGATGGTCATCGGCCACGATGCCGCTGGGGGGGACGAACTTCTCGCGGCGGGCCCCTCCGATGCCCTCCCGCACCACCGCCTGCTCGGGGATCTCCTGCCCGGAAGAGGCGCGGTACGCAGCGCGGTCGTGGGGATGGAAGCAGAGCGTTGAGCCGTCGCGGACTTCGCTGTGGATCAGGGCCCCCTCAAGAGCCGGGTGCCGACCGAAAGTCTGGCCTGCGGAGGCCCCCACGTTATAGGCAAACTGCTGGACTTCCGGGAACAGCCCGCAGACATTCATGCGGCCATGGGGCTCGCCATCGCGGTTGACCCGGCGGTACTTCACCTGCCGCGCCTCGTGCCCCTCACCGCGCTCCCCGACTACCCACTCGCCCGGGTCCGCCTGGACGATATGCTTCAGCCCGGCGGCCAGTTGGGTATCGAGTTGAGCCATCGTCTGGTCGGGCGTCAAGGAGGGCACCAGCGGCTTGCCCGCCGTCCAGATGCGCTCGTAGTCCGCCACGTCGCTCTCTCTGAACAGCGTGTGCGTGAAGCCGATCTCCTTGAGCGATGCGTAGTCCGTGACCTTGTAGGAGAGCTCGGGAATGCCCCAGTCCACGACCGGGAAGACCGTGGGCTGCGGTCGGGGCATGAGGGTCAGAGTCGCCTCGGCCACGAAGGTGATCGGTTGTTCGTCGGCTTTGCCTGTGAAACGTGCCACCAGGTTGTACTTGCCCGGCTTGAGGTGGGTATCCACCGGCAGGGCGACACGGGTCTGCCCCGCGGCTGGGATGACGGGCAACGGCCCGGCAGCCGGCGATGGCAGGCCATCGAGGGTGACGGTAGCCTGCAGGCCTTGCAGCGGGTGGCTCAGAGGGTTCTTGACCAGTATGCTTACCCGCGCGTCGGCCTCCGCCCGCACAAACACCTTCCGCCCACCCGTGACGGCGGCAGTGGGTGGGGGCGTGAGCCAGGCGGGCGCCCCGTTCATGATTCGCACCTGGTCGATGAACCCGGGAAAGCCGATGTAGGTACTGCCGACGCGCCCGCCGACCACCAGCGGATGGGGACCGGGCGCGACCGCGCCGCGGCCTGTGTGGAGCATCTCGCCGGCCACGGCGCCGTTCACGAAGAACCGCCCCAAGCCCGCGCCATCGTAGGTGAACGCTACATGGGTCCACTCGCCCGCCTTGAGGGTGAGTGGCGTCGAGCTGTAGTGCGATGACTCCTCGCCGTGACCGACGTAGGCATCAAGCAGGTGCTTGCCATCCTCGAGGCAGCGCAGGGACAACTCATAGTCCTTGTTCGCTTCAGGGTCGCCGGCCTTGCGGTGGTACTGCTTGTCCAGCAGGAAGAACCAGTTTCCGGCGGCAAGATCCGTTTTGAGCTTGATCCATAGCTCCAGCGTGAAGGCCCCTTTGGGGCTGAGGCGGGGATGGTTGGGGGTGATGGCCCCCTGCGGGCTGTCCGCGTGGAAGCTCTCCAGGCACGAGCCGAACAGGCCGCCGGTGACGAAGCGGCTATCGCCGCGCGGGGTCAGCGTGTGCCCGTGGCCCGAAGTGTCCGCGGTCTCCGCACCAGGCTGGAACTGCCACAGGGCGATCACCGGCTCGCCCGTGGCCTCTTCATCCCGATACAACTGCCGCCACGGCTGCTCGGCGGCGGCTACTGCCGTGCCGATGAACGCCGCTATCATGGTGGTCAGCCAAAGGTATCTCATCATGTCCCTCGCGGGTAGGTTTCTGCGGTGGGAAGGGCTGTGGGGCCGCCTCCTGGACGTCACTTCAACTTCAGCGCATCCAGCCGGACCGGCTTCCAGATGCCGCCGGCGTAGGCAGTGTTCAGGACTCGCACGGTGATCTGGTTGGAGGCCTGCCAGCGCACTTCCTCCGTCACGTCGACGCGGAACGGCTTGTCCCAGCCGTCGGGGCCGACATCCTGGCCGCCCACGTACACTCCGTTGACCCAGACCCACGCCGTCTCGTCCACGGCCTCGAAGACCAACTCGGCGGCCAGATGGTCCGGGCGGTCGGGGAGGTCGAGGGTCGTGCGGTACCAGCCCACACCGATGTAGTCAGGGGTCCAGAACGCCTCGATGGGCATCTCGCTCCAGGTGGCGTCGTCGTAGGCGGGCGCGAACCAGTTCTGGACATGGCCCTCCGCGGAGGGATCAATGCGGAAGCGCCAGCCGTCCCTGGACAGAGGGATCGTCTGGGCGGTCACGATCCGACTGATGTGGTCAACCATGTCCGGGCGCCGGCGGAGCGGCACTCGATCAGGTGGCTGGACACTGAAGGCACTCGGCGAGTCCCCTGAGGCCGCCAGCGCCAGCGCCGCCGCCACCTGCACCTCGGGCGCTTTGTCGTTCGCGTATCGGCTCAGCAGGGCGAGGACCCCTTCCGTGCGCGGCGTGATGGCGATCAGCAGGTTCACCGCGCTCTGCCGCAGGCTTACGTCCTCGTCGGCGAGAGCCCGGTTGAGGTGCGGGAGGGCCGCGGCGGTCGGTTCACCCACCAGTGCCAGCAGCGCCGCCCGGCGCACCACCGGGTCGGCGCTGTCCAGCGCCTCGGTGAGCGCCTTCTCGGCCGGCGCCCCCAGGTCAAGCAGCGCCCGTATCGCGGGCCGCCGCACCAGAGGACTCTCATCCCCCAGGGCGCGCTGCAGAGCGGGGAGCCCCGCGAGGCCCTGCGCCGCCGCCGCATACACCTGCTGGCGCCGCTGGGCGACGCTCTCCGCGGCGAGAGCCTGCGCGCAGGCCAGTAGCGGCAGCACGGCCAGCAGACACAGCCCGGTCTTCGTGATCATGTGAGTTCTCCTGTGGATGCGCCCGGCGGAACTGAGCGCATTGCGCTGGATCAGGACGATCTGGTTCCTGGTCCCCATGCATTTTCCACTCGAGCCCCCCGCAAACCTGCGTGCCCCTACAACAGGGGGGGCTGGCGCCGGCTGGACGTAGGTCGCAATCCGATTCGAGCGGCGGCAGTGTCTGCAACGCGGGACAGCCGGCGGCGCCGGCCGTAGGCGGTGCGCAATGGCGCCGCCACCATTCAGAAGACAGTGCCCGGGGCGGGTAGCGAAGGAGCCGCCCGGCCATCGGGACCGGCATCAACCCGTGAGACACGCCTGGCGGGGCGCTTACCATCTCCCCCGTCACACCAGCCGCGGGAGCCGTCACGTGTCCGGCGTTCTCCGGCTGTACGAGATCGCCCAAACCTGCCCCCTGGCCCGCTGGAAATCCGCCCGGCCGTCTGGGCGCCACGGGGCGATCTGGCGGAACTGGAGTGCAGCTATGAGCCCACGATGGCATGGCCGGGCCTCGCTCGAAGCCATGGCCCGGCGCGATCGCCCACTGCTGTACCCGTATTTGCCCACGCACAGCAGTTGGGACGACGGCGACAAGCCCCATCCGCCGCGGGGAGACGCTCTCAGGGCGATCGAAGTCGCCCGCGCACCGGCCGACAATCCGGGTGTTGACCGGGATTACCCATGCCAGATGGGCGTCGTTGGTGTATGGGCTGAGTAGCCGCCCGTATGAGGCTGCAACTCGCTGTGGGGACCGCCGGCACCTTCTCTTGTGCTCGTGGACGCTGACAAGGCCGATTCAGCGGCACTGATCAAGCTGGGTAGCGTCGGAGCCGAGGCTCAACAGCTCCTGTCGGCTCTCGCCCATTGGGCGCCTCCGGCGATCCCTGCCGTGACCAGGACCGCGATGGGCCTGCCCCCGGTCTTCTGGCGTCCCTGCCGGAGACATCGCCGGCGATATGGGCGATGCGGGGCTATGGGCTTGTTGGGGCGTCACTGCATGTCATCGAAGGTCCGGCTGCGCATGGCGCGGGATATCAGGCGGCGCACCGCCGGCTCGTAGCGCGCACTGTGCCGGGCCTCCTCGAGCCGCGCGAGAGCGTCCGCACCCAGGTGCTCATACGCCTCCCGAAGCGTCCCACCGACGTGCTGGTCGAGGTAGTTGAGCAAGTCGAAGCCGACGAACCGGCAGCCCGCCTGCTCGGCGCGGTCAAGCAGCGCCGGCAGGTCGCGCTCGGTGATGTATGGGAGTACGGGACTGACGAACAGGCCGGCGCGGATGCCCGCCCCGGTGAGTGTCGTGACTGCCGCCAGGCGCCGGGATGGGGCGGATGCGCCGGGCTCGATGAGCGCCGCCGTCTCGTCATCGTGGGTTGTGATCGAGAAGCCCACTTGCAGCCTGTCCGGGGGGAATGCTGTGAGTACGTCGACATCGTGCAGAACGCGGTCCGACTTGGTGAGCACCCTCACGCCGGGGCCGTCCTCCCGCTGCGCGGCGAGCGCGAGCACACTCAGACACTGTCGGGTGAGCCGGTACTTCTCCTCGACCGGCTGGTAGACATCGCAGGCGGTGGAGAGGAATACCTCGATGCCCTGCTTGCGGGCCAGTTCTCGCTCGAGCACACGCGGGATGTTGGTCTTCACCTGCACCCAACTGCCCCAGGGGCCGGATTGGCCGCGCCAGCGCGCCAGGTAGGTGGCATAGCAGTAGGCGCAGGCATGCTCGCAGCCGCCGTAGGGGTTGAGACGGTAGTGGCTGCCGGAGCCAGTCAGCGCCGACTTGCAGGTGATCTCCTCGACCCTGATGCCCACGGGGTTCCCCCATTGGCGCCGGCCCGGGCGTTCCGGCCCCGACCGGGGCGCTGTGCCTGCGCGCCTCCCGGTCGGGGCAGTCCATGCAGTCCGCGTGCGCGTCAGTCGCCCACGGATTCCTCGAACAGCGCCGTCAGTTCCCCGATGAGGTCGGCGGCCAGCCGCTTCTGGAAGCTGTCCCAGTCGGCTGCGTGGGCGTAGAGCGCCATCGCCGCGAGCTTCTTGGTGATGATGGCATCGCGGTAGGCGTGCAGCTCCGCGCGGTTGAGCACTCTCGTGATGCGCGCCATGCCCAGATGCTCCATCAGCACCTCGGGCACATAGGCGTTGAGCACTCCCTGGATGAGGTCGCGGTGCTTGAGGATACCGTCCAGGTTGGCATAGAGGTCCTGCTGAAGGGCGAGGAGATGCTCGCTCGTGCGGACCGAGAGCCGGTACAGAGGCGTGCCGGTTTTCTCATGCAGCGAGAGCAGCACCTTGGTCTCGGCGACCGCGTTCGCGGCGATCAGTTCAAGCACCGAGCGAATCAGCCCGGATCGCGCAGCGGGGTCCTCGACCAGGAAGCGCTCATAGCTCTCGCCAAGCAGGAAGGCGCTCAGCACCTCGGCAATCGCGCTGCTGGTCACCCCACCCTTGTTGGCCGAGGAGTCCTTGATCTGGAGAATGTCGGTCTCCCGCGCGATGTACTCACGGGATGTGTCATCGAAGAAGACGTTGGCGCCCTCGACGATGACGCGCAGCTCGCGGAACAGGTCAACAAACTGCTTCACGTTTTCGCCGTTGATGGTATCCTTGAAGCCTCCGCAGGGGACGAAGGCCGTGATGTTGGCCTCGGCGATGGCGCGGCGGACGTCCGGGTTGAACAGGAAGCCGCGGTGGAAGAAGCCACCGTCGGCGATCTGCGTCCCGTCGGACAGCGTCACCGAGCCGGGGCGGCGGGGCACCTTGAAGCCGCGCGGGCCGAGCTTCTCCTCGGGGTAGGCCATGCTGTCGAGCCGCGGGCTGGTGTGGCGGGCCATGGCGATTGACAGCAACGTGTCGCGATCCAATCCGTCGGGATCGAACAGCACCGAACCGCCGTCGATGATCAGGCAGATGCGTCCCTTGAACGACTGTATCTGATTGGCGCCCAGGTCGCCGTCAGGGCCTCCGGTCATCATCAGGTTGGTGTCGGCCTCCGGCATGCCGCGGTGCTCCAGCACCGTGCGCAACGTGGCCATCACGCCCATGGTCGTCATGCCGCTGGTGGCCACATGATCGCCGATCTTCTTGCGGATTTGCCCGGCGTCGGTCGTCACCATCACCGGCAGGCCCTCGATCTGCAACTCGGTGCCCTCGTCGCCCCTGGAGATGAGGCCGAACACCCGCCGGTCATCGGTGAGCCCGTACGTGTCATGCGGGATGCCGAAGCTCTTGCCGGTGGTGGCGGTGCGCCAGTACTTGTCGCCGCGCTCTCGGGCGCGATAGGCGACGGCGTCCATGAAGCCCGCGGTCCCCTCATCGGGGCCGAAGAAGAGCCGCTCGGGCTTGCCGAGGTAGTCGATGACCTCGGGGCACGGTTGCGTGAGGTCCATCGCTCCCTCGGTGAAGTCGAGCAGCGCCCGCAGTCCGTCTCGCGCGAACTCCGGATGCGGGACGATGACGCCCTTGGCGCCGCTCTCGGCGATGTCCTTGTGCTTGAGGCGCTGGGCGACGGGGCCGAGGGCGTAGTTGAGCAGCGGCATCCTGTCGAGTTCGTCCTCGTAGTTGCCCGGCGTGACCCTGATCAGTCGCAGCCCGCCGCGGGCGACGTCCTCGGCGCGCATGTGAGTGGCCGTGGCGTAGAAGCCCTGCACGAAGAAGATGCCGTAGACCGGCCCATCGAAGACGAGCGGATCGAGCAGGCTCGGGTCCAGTCGGAATGCGTACGAGCGCTTCTGCTGCTTATAGAAGTTGGTCTTCCGGACGTGAGTCAGCATCCTGGTCATGAAGCTGAAGATGTCATACGCAGTGCGGTCGTCAACGAACTGGATTGCGGCCTGCCGCTTGAACTGCGCGATCTCCTTTTCCAGCTTCGCCGGGGAGATGTGGCTCTTGCGGGCCGGGTTGAACCTCTGGTCGAAGAGGCGATAGAGCCACTTGATGAGGTCTGGGTTTGCCTGGACGGTGTCGAGTATCCACTGGCGCGTGTACTCCGAGCGATTCGAGTCGAAGATGCGCCGAGCGAACGCGTCACGGAGGTCCTTACGCGTCAGGCCGTGGAGCATGTCGAGGTCGCTCTGCAGCCCCTTGTGGATCCAGGTATGGACGAAGGCCCACGCGTTGGCGGCAAAGAGGTACTCCTCGAGGTTGAGTTGGCCCGACACGTACATCGCGTCCAGCGTCCCCGCGTGATTTGCCAATAGCGCGCTCAGGTTCGCCACGGCTTTCTTCACGGCTGCAGCGGGCGACTTCCCGTCGATATACATCGAGCAGATCGACTCGAGGCGCCCGGTCTCGCCCCGGTACGTCTCCCAGTATCCTCGGCGGAGAACCAGGCCCAGGTCTGTGAGCATCCTGCGGATCACCGGTAGCGCCGAGCGGCTGAAGTCATCCGCGAACATGATGCGCAACTCGCTGGTGGTCTCCGACGGCGCGACCTCGACCAGCGGCACTGCCTGCTTCATGCACCGCCTGCAGAAGTCCACGTAGCGCTCCCGAGTGCTTTCCGGCACACTGGGGTCCTGGCCGAATGCGAACATCTCCATCGCAGACGCCCCCGGCTGCGCCGGTGGGGGCGTCTGCGGGTGGATGATATAGGTGTAATAGCAGTTCTCCGGGCTGAAGTAGTACTCGACCCGATTGCCGTTCATGACCGTATCGAGCACGGCCTCCATGCGGTCGCGGTTCTCCGGTGTTGCGATGCGGGCCTGGACGCCGCCGTCGATATCCAGACGCGCCTCCGACACCTCTCCACGCAGCACCACCTCGTCGTCCTCGGTTACGTCGATGTTGGTGGCAACCGTCCGCAACACGCGCTTGAGCCCGTCGCGCGAGATGTTGCGGAAGAAGTACTCTGCCAGCCCGAGTTGTGTCAGTAGCACGGCGGCGGCGGCGTTCACGCAGCGCGCCGTCAGCAGGCCCTCGCTGGCCAGCTCGATGACCGTCTCGTACAGCATGCGCGGGTCAAGCCCCATCTCCTCCGCCCGCTCGATGACGGATTCGGTGCTGCAGGTTCCTCGCTCGAACTTCATCTACAACGCCCCCAGTCACTCTCTATTGGGCTTGCCGGCCGATGCGTCGGTCGGCAGTTCCACTTTTGCCCGCCGGCCCGGTGGACGCCACAGGACCATGGCACACCCGGCACGCCGACGGCCTCCAATGTGACTGCAGGTTCGTCGCCGACGCTCACTCCACCTACCTGCCGCCGCCGGCCCCCCGCGGGGACGCCCGGCCCACCGGTTCTCTCCCCGCAAGTCCGGGTGGAAGGGGAGCGGGGTCGGCGCGGGGAATGCGCCGCTGGGAACCGCCACTGCACGATGCGCCACGGTCAGCGAAAGACCCATCCGGTGCGTCGGTGGCTCAGAGCGGCCACAAGGCCAGCCGAGTGGGAGCGCTCTGAAACTCGGAAGGATGATGAGAATGCCAGGTCCGGTCAGCATCATGCCGTGTCTTGATATGCAGAACGGGCGCGTCGTCAAGGGCGTCCACTTCGTCGACATCCGTGATGCCGGCGACCCCGTCGAGTGCGCACGGGCCTACTGTGAGGCCGGGGCGGATGAACTGGCTCTGCTGGATATCACGGCCACCGTCGAGGGGCGGGCGACGATGCTCGAGGTGGTCAAGCGCGTCGCCGAGGCTGCGAGCGTGCCGTTCACCGTGGGAGGGGGCATCCGCGATGTCGCCTCCGCGGCCCAGGTGCTCGAGGCCGGAGCGGACAAGGTCTCAACCAGTAGCGCGGCCTTCCGACGGCCGGAGGTTATCGCCGAGATGGTTGACGAGTTCGGCTCAGACCGCGTCACCGTCGCGATCGATGTCGACGCAAACCCCGCCATGGCCTCGGGCTATGAGGTCTACGTCGACGGCGGACGCACCGCCACCGGCGCCGATGCCGTCGAGTGGGCGAAGCAGGTGGACGGCTACGGCGTCGGCTGCATCCTGCCGACCAGCAAGGCGGGAGACGGCGCGAAGACCGGCTATGACCTGCCCCTGATCCGCGGCATCGCCGGGGCGGTCAGTGCGCCGGTGGTGGCCTCGGGCGGCGCGGGGACGCTCGAGCACTTCGTCGAGGCGGTCGAGGCGGGNNGCTGGCGGCGTCGGTATTCCACTTCGGGACGCTGACGATCCCCGATGTCAAACGCTACCTCGCCGAGCACGGTGTCGCGTTGACACGACCGCTCTGATGCTCTCTGCCTGCGCAGACGCCGGGCAGGTGAAGCCGCGCCCCAGAGCTAATCTACTACCATAGCGCAGCCTCAGGAGGTCGTGCGGCCACGGGGCCGTGGAGGTGCCCATGGTGCGAGCTACTCGCGTGCTGTCTCTGCTGGTCGTGCTGACGGTGTTCGGGCTTCGGGCCGACGCGCAGGTGCAAGTCTCCGAGGAGCACACAGGCAAGACTACCGACAGCTCCCCCGCCGGCTACGAGTGGACCCAGCATCGCTTCACGCTCAACAACGGCCTGCTGCGCTACATCCTCGGCTACCAGGCTCACTGGGCCACCGATGGCCTCGCCGTACAACTCTCGCCCGAGGGCTACCTGGGCATGCCCGGACCCACCAGCGCCAACTGGTATTCCGGCGGCTTCATGAACATCCTGCTCAACGGCAAGAGCCTCGGCACCGAGCGGCCCGTGGGCCTGCGGCTGGTCGAGCGCGGCGAACGCGGCATGGTCGAGATGCTGTGGGATACGGCCGACGCGCAGCTTCGGGTCCGTTACGTGCTCGAGCCCGGATGCGACTACCTCGCCTGTGAACTGGCCGTACAGCCGAAGACCGACCTCAAGCGCCTCGAGCTGGCCCTCAACTGCTTCCCGAGCTACTTCACCAACTGGAACAAGCGTGACGGGTGGCGCCAGATCGTGGGACCCCTCACGACGGTCGAGCAGGGAGCCGAGGCCACGCCCGACCCCGCGCAGGACTACTGGCTGCTCTATCAGGACACCGTCTTCGATGTGGCTACGGAGAAGGACAGCGGCGGTCCGTGTGGGCTACTGGTTGTGCCCGAGCAGGTCGCCACTGTGAGGGTCCGGCCCACCAGCTACCCTGTCAGCACTCACCTCGCTGCGGCGCCGGGCGTGGTGCGCTGGCGAATGGCCTTCTGGGACTTTCACGGCAAGACCAACGCCGAGGCGTTGCAGCGGCTGCGGAGCGGCGCTCAGGAGGTGCTCGCGCGCCTGCGGGAGGCCGACTTCGCGGATCGGCGCGTTGCGGCGTTTGACGTCACACGGGAGCGGGCCCAGCTTGACGCCATGATCGCCCGCTCGACCGAGCCCGAGAAGTGGCGGCAGAGCCTTGTGCCGGTATTCGAGAAGATAGCCGCGGCGCTGGAGGCAAATCAGGGGGGCGATCTCGCCGCCGAGCATGCCGCCTCCATCGCCATCGAGGAATATGCCGAGGGGCTGTGGGATCTGAGGTTCGACGCGCTCCTGAATGACTGACACGACTGACGGCAAACTGGGAGGTCGCTCGTGATACAACTGCGCCACTACCTGCTGCCGGTGCTGTTCCCAATCCTGGTGGGGATGCTCTTCGCCGACGGGGCGTCGGCCTACAAGATGGAGCCGGATTTCAACCGGCTGACGGAGGAGTTCGTCTCTCCGCACATCGCCTGGGCCAAGCCGTACGCCCGCGGGCCGGTCAAGGTGCTGTTCATCCTGCCACGCGGTGGCGCGCGGGAGGCCATCGAGGTCGCCCAGCGGCTCGACATCGACTACGAGTATGTCATGACGCTGTCGCAGGAGGTCCTCGGCTGGACCTCGACCACGGGGCCTTACGCGCCCGCGGAGGGCGTCTCACTTGATGACATGACCGCGGAGCTCAACGAGAAGCTCAAGCAGGACTATGACGTCATCGTCATCGGTCTGATCAAGTGGGATATGTTCCCCCGCGAGTGTCTGTATACCATCATGGAGAAGGTCCACGACGGCACGGGGCTGGTGTGCGCGTACCACAAGTTCGGGCGCAACGCGCTCGTGGACCGCCTCTTCGCAAAGCCGCTCGTCGAGGCCGCGGCCCATGATGCGCTACTGACGGGCGTGCCGTGGCAGGCGCTGCCGGTGCTCGACCAGCTTGATCCGCAGCAGGCCGTCGAGATGCGGCAGTTCCACGATGGCCGCATGGTGCTGCTGGACTACCCCGGCCGGCCGCGCTACGTCTGCCTGACGCCGTACCTGCCCGACACGGATACGACCTCCTACCGCGAGCTGCACTACGAGTACTACCAGTCGCTGCTGCTCAAGAGCATCCTCTGGGCGGCGAAGGAGCAGCCGGCGACNNGGCCCTCAGCCTGCCGGAGCAGACAATCGACCGCGCGAAGCTCGGCGCTACGCCGCTGCTGCTGCAGGTCGACGGCCCCACCCAGGGGCTGCATGTGAACCTGACCGTGCAGGATGAAGACAAGTACGTGTTCCTGAGCAAGCAGGAGCCGCTGACCGGGGCGCAGATGCAGTTTGCGCTGCCGACGCTGCCTGCCGGCAAGTACTTCGCCGACGTGCTCATCCGCGACGGCAACAGCACCGCCGACTGGGGCTCGCTGGCCTTCACTGTCTCATCCGAGCTGAATGTGGCATCACTGGCTCTGGACAGTGTATCGGCGCGGGCGGGGGAGACCGCTACGGCCGTCGTGGAGCTGTCTGCCGCGCCGCCGGCGGGCTCGGTACTGGTGCTCAGGGCAACCGATAACCTCGGCCGGGAGATGATCCGCAAGAGCGTCCCGGCGGCACAGCAGGCCCGCATACCGTTCCAGGTCACCAATCCGCTGGCGATGAGCGCGGAGGTGGAGGTGTTCCTCCTGCCCGCGGCTCCAGGCACCCAGACGCTCGAGCAGACCGCTATTGCCCGCGCGTCGACCACGCTCTACATCCCGCTCAAGCGCAGCCGCGGCAACTACGCCCACGCCGTCTGGAGCGCAGCCTCCGACCGCAATGACTTCATCCGCCGGCTGCACTTCCGCCAGCTGAGGAACTGCGATGTCGACATGCAGACCAACGGGCCGACCACCGCACCGGGCCAGACCTGGCTGCAGCAGAACAACTTCGACACGATTCCCTACGCCACGCGCTACTCCTACAGCGAGACCGACCCGATCCGCAAGCCGTGCCTGACGGACCCGGGCTTTCTGGGGCCGCACCTGGAAAAGCTGCAGAGCATCGGGGCGGAGCTGGCGCCCTACGGGCCGCGTGCCTATACACTCGGCGACGAGTGTTTCCTCGCGCGCGGTAGCACCGATGTATGCTTCTCACCGACCTGTATTGCCGATTTCCGCGAGTGGCTGCGGGGCGAGTACCCGACCATCGAGGCGCTCAACGCCTCCTGGGGCACCGAGTACAAGAGCTTCGATGAGCCTGAGCCGATCACGTTCGAGGATGCGCTCAAGCTCGATCAGCGCCCCCGCTGGGTCGACCATCGCCGCCACATGGAGTTCGTCTACGCCCGGATGATGGAGCGGGCGGAGGAGGCCATCCGCAAGGGCGACCCGGAGGCCGAGGTGGGCTTCGACGGCCCCTTCGACACCAGCAGCTACTCGGGCAACGACTGGTGGCGGCTGATGAGGACATTCGATATGTGCAATGTCTACTTCCACCAGCCGACGCAGTGGGAGTTTCTCCGCTCCTTCTCCCGCCCCGGCATGCTGCTCGGGCTCTGGTACGGGGGCTACTTCGAGCACCGTACTGAGGACGAGGAGCGCATGTGGCCCTGGAAGGGCATTCTTAACGGCTTCAACAGCATGTGGTGGTATGCGGTCTATCACGGTACCCAAAGCATCTGCCCGATGGATGCGCTCACTCCCAGCACGACCGTCTACCCCTCGTTCCAGTGGGCGACCGAGGAGATGAAGGAGCTGCGCGCGGGCAGCGGGCAGGCGTTGATGAACTCGAAGCGCCTCGACGACGGCATCGGCGTCCACTACTCGCAGTCATCGTTGCACGCGAGCACCCTCAGCGGCGAGTGGGGGCGGCTCGACCGCGTGTGGCTGCAGACCTTCGCCACGCTCGAGGATATGGGCCTGCAGTATACCTGCGTCGCCTACGAGCAGATCGAGCAGGATGGCATCGACGTGAAGCGCTACCCGGCCTTCATCCTGCCCTACTCGCAGGCGATTTCGCCACGGGAGGCGGCTGCCTTCATCAAATATGTCAACGACGGCGGGGTGCTGGTTGCCGATGTGCGTCCGGGGCTCTATGACC
The DNA here is from genome assembly GCA_003542955.1 of Armatimonadota bacterium. Taxonomy (GTDB): domain Bacteria; phylum Armatimonadota; class Zipacnadia; order Zipacnadales; family UBA11051; genus UBA11051. The sequence goes on along the minus strand of DPJP01000484.1, from coordinate 5,555 downwards.
ACCACGGCAAGGCGTCCACGCCGGGGCTGCTCGATGAGCTGTTCGGCATCAAGCGCGTGCCGGGCACGGGTCCGCTGAAGAACCAGGCGGGGAGCGTGCGGGATGACCTGCTCGGAGGCGCCTTCGCCGAGCTGATCGGCCTGGATGTCGACGGCGACGTACAGGTGACAGATGGGCACGCGATGGGTACCGCGGGCGAGGTCCCCATCATGATCACGAAGCAGACGGGGAAGGGGCGGACGGTGCTGCTCAACTACGGCTTTGGCGCGCTGCATCGCGTGCGCAACGAGCCGCACGGCGCGGCACAGCGGACGGCGCTCTACGGCGCGCTGGGCTTCGCGGGCATCGAGCCGAAGTACCTCGTGGCAACCGGCGCGGGCGAGCTTCTGCGTCAACTCGAGATTGTGCGCTTCGAGGATGGGCCGATCGAGTATGTGGGTATGCTCAAGTACCGCGTCAACGGCTCCGAGCCGACCGTCACCGCCCAGGTTGAAGCCCGTGGCCCGCAACTGCACACCTATGACATGCGCTCGGGGCAGTACCTCGGCCGGGCCGACCTCTGGCGCTCTGAGTTTGTGCCTGCCCGCGCGAAGCTCTTCGCCCGCCTCCCGTATGAGATCACCGGGATCAGCCTGAGCGCATCGGCTCAGCCGGGACGTGCGGAGGGGCAACAGACCGGCCCCGTCGGTACGGTCAACGTGGCGCTGCAGACGACGGCGAGAGAGCCGGCCCGGCAGTGGGTTGAGGTGCGCGTGACGGGTCCCGACGGGCAGCTCCGCAGGCACTACGGACGCAACCTGCAGACCGAGAAGGGGCGCGGGACGACCTACATCCAGTTCGCGCTCAACGATGAGCCCGGCGCCTGGCAGATCACCGCACGCGACGTCATCAGCGGCAAGACCGCGACCGCAAACCTGGTGCTGCCGTGAGCGGGGCGGAGCCCCGGCCGTGTCTGCCGTTGACGGTCACGCAGGGGGGCGTCCGATGACCCGCTGGGATTGCCGACCTTGACGCTAACCTGATACAGGAGCCTGACATCATGCCAATCTCACGAGCACCTGCAGTCATCATGCTGACGCTCCTGCTGGTCTGTGCCGTCCATGCCGCCGATCTCGGCACAGAACGCCTCTATGAGTGCCAGCGCACCGCGCAGCCACCCACCATCGACGGCAGGCTCGATGACGCCTGCTGGCAGACGGCGGCGGCGACCGGGGAGTTCTGGACGCTCCGGGCGAGCACCACCGAGATCATGCAGACGCTCGTGCAGGCGGTCTATGACGAAGGTACGCTCTACCTGGGTATCACCTGCCTCGAGGAGCACCCGGAGCGGATTCTCGCCAATGTGCGCGTCGATGATGTCAACTCGGTGATGGCCGATGACGCGGTCGAGGTATTCCTCCACCCGGATATCGACAGCCCCGACTACTACCAGCTCTCCGCAAACTCGATCGGCACGCGGTATGACGGTCGCGGGTTCGATTCGTCGTGGAACGGCTCCTGGCGGGCGGCGGGTGCAGTCGGCAGCGATGCGTGGTATCTCGAGTGCGCTATCGACTTTTCTTCGTTCGGCCGGTTCGGCGTGCCGGGGGCGGCGTGGGGCTTCAATGTCTGCCGAGACCGGAATGGGGAGGGAGACACGCAGTGGTCGTGCTGGTGCCCCAGTCCCGGCGGATTCCACCAGCCGGAGCATTTCGGGCGGCTGATCTTCGGCGGTGAGGCCGGGGGAGCGGATCGCGCGGTGCTCATCGAGTGCGCGCGCGCGGCACAGCGGAGCATGGAGCTGGAGGCGCGGCTCAACGAGGCACTCAGGGTCGTGCGTGCGGCCGATGCAGGCACGCTACCGCCCGAGCAGCGTCAGGCGCTCCAGCAGCAGGTTGCCGATGCGGAAGGCGCTCTGCAGGCCCTGCGTGAGCTACTGGAGGATTCCGCACCGCTCGACACACGCGCATGGTTGACTGTCAACGGGAAGATGGCGCAGGCTGCGGATGGGATCGAGGAGGCGGCGTGGACGATCCGTTTCGAGCGGCTGCTTTCCGACTGAGCGGGCGTCGTTGCTCCGGCCGCGGGACCCCCACGCCGCAATGTCCCACGCCCCTGGTGTCGTTTTCCCCGGGGGCCTGCCTCGCTCCCCCGTCCGCAACGTCAGGCCGGGGTCTCTCGTGAGGCCCCTCCCCGGGCGCAGGGTCTGCCGCGGGGCGTTTGGGCCTTGCCGTTCCCTCGCCCCACACCCCACATCCCACGCCCCTGCCGTCCCTCGCCCCTGCCGTCCAGGCTGCCTACGGCCGCAGCGGCTCCACTGACACGGCGTCCAGGCACGGATTGCCGTTGCCGCTGATGCGCTGGAACTTGAGCACGTCGTCGCCGGTCCCCGTGACGGTCAGCGTGTACTCCTGCCAGTCGCCCGTGCCCGGCTGGACCATCCGCGTGTCGTTCCAGTAGACGCCGAGCGCGTTGAGGTCTGTGCCATCGATACGCATCCGGAAGCTGATGCGGTATTCGAGGCCCCTGACTGTCGGCACGCGGCGCTGAAGCAGTGGGCTGAACGACACTGTCCTCAGGTAGCGGTTGCCCTCCGGCGCCCCGCCTTCGATGATCGCGACCGCTCCGCTCTCCTGGCCCGGGGCGAGGGTGAGCAGCCACGGCTGAAGGTGGCTGAGCGGGTTGTTCTTGGAGTTGCCTGCCGGCAGGTGCGGGACGTACTGGCCCGCAGGGCTGTCCTCGAAGCCCCAGTTGGCGGTGAGCAGCGGCGGCGGCTCGATGACCAGTAGCCAGACCGGCTTCCAGATTCCCCCCGCTCCGGCCACATGATCCACCCGCACGGCGAGCGTATTGGCGCCTTCTCGCACCAGTGCATCGGTGATGTCGACCTGGAATGGCTCCTGCCACGCATCGGTGTTTGAGGGCCGTTCGGCCACGAGCAGGCTATTGACCCAGACCTGCGCTGCCGTATCGACCGCGCCAAAGAACAGGATGACGCGCCGGTTGTTGGTCAGCATTTCGGCTGCCGGAGTGAACTCGAGCCGATACCAGCCCACGCCCTGGAAGTCGTCTCCGTGCTCCTGACGCCACTGCGCGCCCCAGGGCTGGTCCTTCCAGTGCGAGTCGACGCCGATGGGCGCCCAATCGCTGTCATCGAGTTCGGGCGAGTGCCAGTTGCCCTCGATCCCCTGCAGCTTGGGGTCCGGCCGGAAGCGCCAGCCGTCGTCAAGCCGCTTGCCGCCGGCGGCCTGCTCGAATGCGGAGAACTCACGCTGCTGGCCGTAGCCGCGCTCGCGGAAGTAGGAGTGCCACTGGTCGGCGAGCTCGGTAGCCTCATCATCGCGCAGCGAGTGATCCCAGCCGATGCGCTGCTCCTGGTCGATCAGGAAGCCCACATTGGCGATGCCCGCCGGCTCGACGACCTGCTCGCGGTACGCGACGAGCTTGCCCATCGCGCGGGCGTAGGCCTGGTACCTGTCGACGTCGGCCTGGTCTGCCATGTGTTCGGCACGGGCCCGCGCGACGGCAAGGGTCAGCTCCGCGTGCGTGAGGCCCTTCTCGAGGAATGCCACGCGCTGCTCGGCCATCGGGTCGCCCGTGGCCGCGGTCCGGGCCTGCTCGATGAGTTCGCGCCCCTGCGCCATCGCCTCCGGCGGGAAGATGTATGGCGCATGGCGTGCGAAATCCCGCCAGCCCGCCCAGCCTCCGCCCTCCGCGGCGTCGTCGGCATTGGTGCGGACGTCCTCGGGAGGGTTCGCCGCAGCGGCGTCGGAAACCCGCTCCCAGTGCTCGAAGTAGCGCTGCACCGCCTCGGCGGCTGTCCCGAAGCCTGCGTAGTACTCAGCCAGCACGTCCTCGACAGGCGCCTCCGGGCGCGCGTGCATGCGCGTGAGGACATACAGCTCCGGCCCCTTGCTGGCCCATTGCCCGGTGAGGCTGTCGAAGGAGGTGGCGACTGTTCCATGCCGGGCGTGATGGGCGAAGACGCGTCCTATCCTGCGGGCGAGGAAGATCGGGAAGTTGTGCCCGGTGAGCATGGTGTTGGGCCGAAGTACCAGCCGCGCACCGGTGGCCTCCCAGCCCTCCCACGTGCGCTCCATCTCCTCGACGGCCTTGTCCGTCCAGGGGAAGTACGGCCAGGGCACCATCGAGATCACGATGCGGTCATTGAGCTTCGTCTGCAGCGGGGGCTTCACGTAGTTCGAGTAGGCATAGCCGAACACCACCGCCGGCGATGCCACCTGCTCGGCTTTCCTCTGAAGCTCGAGGTAGAAGCGGGCATAGCGATCTGACAGCGACGGCGCGGGGCGGCCCCTTGCGTCCGGCCGGGCGGCCTGGTAGCGCACATTGCCCTCGGCGGGATCGGTGATCAGGACCCCGCCAGACCAGTAATCATGGTTCTCGAAGGCCGGGTCGGACGCATCCCAGGCTCGACAGCCCGGACACGCGCACGAGGCGCAGGTGTCGTTCTCGCAAGCATTGAGCATCCAGCCCATTCCGTGGCCGACCTTGCCCCCGCTGCGGACCAGCTCCTCCGCCTCCCTGTAGCCCTTCCAGTCCGCGATCATCTGCGCGTGCAGGTCTGGGTTGGATATACACATCGAGATGACGTGGCCGGACATGCCGGGGATGTAGCCGCGGCTGCCGTCGGGGAGAAGTTGGAAGAAGTCGGGCCGGGTCTTCAGAAAGCGGTCGATGTAGCCGGCCCCGTCGAAGTAGTGGCCATAGCTGTAGGTTACCGAGTTGCGCACGCCCATCCGGTGGCGCAACAGCCACTGCTTCTGCTGCGCGGCGAACGCCTCGTAGTGCTCCGGGGATTGCCAGCGGTCCTTCTGCTGGGTGGTGCTGTACTTGATCGAGTACTCGGCCTCGGCGAACCGCTCCTGCCCCGAGACATCCAGGTCGCCGATGACCACGTCGGTGCGGGATGGAATCACCTCGCCAAGCTCACCGGGCCAGAGCCACCGTACCCCCATCTGTGTCCCGAGGAACTCATAGACGGCAAACAGCGTCCCGTGGCGCGTGCCTCCGAAGCGATCTCCGGGGTTGCCGTCGCTGTCGGAGCCGACCAGGTAGAGGTCATCGCCGATGGTGCGCAAAACGTGCCCGACACGCTCGTTGCGAAGATACTGCTCGCCGGGCTCGAGAGTGGGGAACCCGATGCCGGCCGCGCGCGTGGCCTTGCAGTCGCCGAGGTAGATGTGGTGCTGCTGGGCGTCGGCAGCCTCGCTCTCGGCGACAATCGCCAACTCCGCCCCGGTCGCCTTGCGGATGTGGTACTGCAGCTCCTGTGCGGCAAGCTCGACCACCGGCACCGGCTTGTCGGGAGTGACGATCTGCGCGTGTGCAGTTCCGCCGCGCACCAGGGTGATCTCGGCTTGAGCGTA
>DPJP01000484.1:0-177 GCA_003542955.1 Armatimonadota bacterium | reverse complement strand
GCAGCAGACCGCCGCGCAGCATCCGATGACTGTCAGAACCAGCGACCTGTGCATGTGGCGACTCCTCGCTCCTGAAGATATCCACCCGTGAGCCGGCCGGCACCCGCTGTTGGCATCACACACCAGATTATACATGCTTGCTGACGGGGCACGCACCTGCTTTCGCTGCGAATGGGC
>DPJP01000081.1:10339-12448 GCA_003542955.1 Armatimonadota bacterium | reverse complement strand
CGGCGAGGGCATTGGCCGGGTCGAGCCCGACGATGATCCGCAGGATGCCGACGGCATCCGTGATATCGGGGTCACCGTCTCCATTCAGGTCGCCTCGAAGCCCGGCCTGACAGGGCGCGCACGGTGGCGCGGACCCGGCCGAGAGGGCGGCGCCATTCTGCGCTCCACTGTGGCAGCCGACGATGGTGATGACAGGAAGCACGAGGGCAATGAAGCACAGGCGGTGAAAATGGATCACACGCATGACACAACCCCCTCAGGGACCGCACGAGTGCGCACATGTCTGGGCATGGGAGTGGCAGGTGCCATACTCCTGTTCGTGCTGTGATGCGGGAAGTCCTGCCGCGCAGGCACGGGGAGCCCCTGGGCCCAACGGTCCCAGGCACACCGGCGCCAAACCGCTCCCCGGGGGCCGCGGCGTCAGGCACTCGGTCGCGGAGCGCCGGCGCCCCCCCCCCGGACATGGATGTGGGGCACGGGGGTCGGTGGTCCGGCGGCTGACATCGGCCCCCTGCTCAGCGATGCCGTGTGGTCTGCTTTGCCGCTGCGGCATCGTCCGCCAGGTCATCTACGAGCCAGCCGGGCAATGGGTGCGCGGGCGCCAGGCCGCTGAGGCTGAACTCGCAGATCAGATGGCCCCGCGAACCATCGCCGTCCTTGCGGTAGTGCTTGCAACTCCAGGCAGACACGCTCAGGTCGGAGAGCTGTATCGTCGGCTGGGTGGTCTCGTTTTCCACATTCGAGCCTCCGTACGTAGTGAACCAGCGCTGCCACCAGCCGAGGCCGCTCCCATCACTCGCCCAGAGGATGTTGGAGTACCTTGTCGTCGGGTCCTTGTAGCCGTAGGCAGTCGTCGTCTCCTGCAGCGGGAATGCCGTGCCGGCGGTCGTCACCTCCGGCAGCCCGTAGAGGGGCTGGAAGTCCATGGTGACGTTTCCGCCCAGACTGTACGTGGAGTCCCAGTTGAAGCTGAACTGCGGGAACGCCAGAACCTCATCGCCGGAGCCGGAGACGGGGAGCTCGTAGTCGTGCCGGCCAACCCACTTGGCCGTGTCCGTGATGCCGTAGAGCTGGTGGCTCGGATACGAGTACTCGCCCTCTCCCTGCAGGGCGCCGTCAATGGGGAACGGCCGGACGTTGCTCATGTCCGCGTAGTAGTAGCCTGAGAAGACAACCTGCCCGACATGCCACTCGATCCCGTCGGCCGGCCCACCCACCTCCGTACGGCATGTCAGAGCGCCCGCCGCCAGCAGCTTCTGCGTGCCTTCGCCATAGTAGGTATACGAGTAGTCCCCGGCCCACTTCTGTATGAAGCCACAGTACCGCGCACCATGGAGGTTCACGACGACCTCCCCGGAGTCGCCGGCAGACCCGTAGGGGGGCAGTGGCACCGCGAAGTAGAACCAGCCGTCGTCGTTTGAGCCACCGTCCTGGTAGCACTCGCTTGGATAAGTCGTGTGGCTCCCGATGGTCACGCGCGTATCCGTGGGGAGCCCTTCCGGGAGTGACGGGTCCCGAAAGGCGATCCAGAGGTCATTGCTCTGCACGCCATCGGTTATCCCGTCTTGCACCCAGAGTTCGAGCCGCGGCTGGGCAGTAGCAGCAGTGGTGAGCACGATGTCACCATTTCCACGGTAGGTGGCGCGCTCGTCGCCATCCCAGAGGGCTGCCTGCTGCACGGTCGCACCCACACACATCTCATCGAAGAAGCGCGTGGCCACGCCGCCGTCGAGGTATGGCTGCATATTCCCCGACCGCCCGCAATAGGCCCCCAGGCCCTGACCAAGAAGCGCATCCGACATTGAGCCATTGTCCAGCGAGTGGCAGGCATGCGCGTAGAAGACCGAGTTCACGCAGAGCGGAACGCCCACAAAGAAGGACGGCCTGACGATGTACCGCGGCCTCTTGTCAAGTCCGAACTGCGATGAATAGGAGCCTACGCCTACCTTGCCGGTCTTCCTCAGATCCTCATAGCGGGAGTAGTTCTCAGAGGTGACAACCTCGCCAGTCAGCAGGCCCACCAGGCCATTGGCGTTGAACCCCCCATGTCCGGCGAAGAAGATGACGCCGTACTGGCCGAGTTGCCGGAACGCGTCCAACGTGACCTCC
>DPJP01000081.1:2175-10321 GCA_003542955.1 Armatimonadota bacterium | reverse complement strand
TCGCTGAGGGTGGTCACGGCATACCCGATGCCAGACAGCATCTCTCCTACACGTGATGGTGTCCTGTCGAAGTAGACGGGGAACGCATTCAGTATCACGGCCGTCTTCAGTGCCGGCTGAGGGGCGGTAGCGACCCGGGGGCACGCCGGAGTGTCGCGCCACTGTGCGGATGTGTCCTCGAACTGCGACTCCGACCACGCCGGGCTTGTGAAGAACATCCCCGGGGTCCCGTCAACATACTCGAACTCGACGATCGTTGGGTCGGCGGTGACTGCTGCCCACGCGACTTCTGGTTGCGCACCCAACCAGTCCACGAGGGCCGCCACGGCCTGCTCGTCGCTTGAGCCCGTGCCCTTTGCGGCATCGAAAACCTCACGCCCCCCCTCAAGCACCGACAGCGCCTGACCTCCCCCACCGATCGGCCAGTCGTCCAGCCCGACGACACACCTGAGCAGCATAATCGCGTCGGACACGCCCGTGGAGCCGTCCGCATCGCAGTCAGCGAGGGGATCGCCTGCGGCAAGCCCCACCACGATCCGCAGGATGCCGATGGCGTCCGAGACATCGGGCAGGCCGTTGCCGTTGAGGTCGCCGACCAGACCCGCCTGAGCGGGAGCGCACACAGCCGCGGGCGTGACGGCCCGCGACGTGCCGGAGTCGAGGCCGCCACCGGCGCAGCCGACGATGCTGAGGAAGAGAGCGGGCACGACGACGAGGGCACACCGTCGATGCAGACGCGTCAGGCGTAGACTCACGGACCCCATCTCCCCACCACTGGCCTACTGCTACGAGTGAGCCGACCACCGTGCCGCGTCGGCAAGACCACCGGCAGGCCCCCCGGAGTGCTCCGGAGACGCCCGCGCCGTGATTCGACGCTGGGCGGGCGGACTCCTGCTGCCCCGACGGCCACAGGCCCTTCGTCGCCACGCTCCTCAGGAACCTCCGCCACGGTACAGAGGATGCACGCCGTCAGGCGTGTGGGCTCGTCGGGACGGGGCTCCCGGGCGGGTACGCCGGGGACAGATGAGAACTGGTGTGGGAGTATTGCCGGTCGGGGTTGACAGGGCGGCGGCGGAGGAGTAGTGTATGCGGATGGCGAAACGTGTATACTTGTCTATACAAGTTCGCGATATCTCCTTCCGCGAATCGACAGCGGGGTGACGAAGCAGTGGACGAAGTCTCAGTCCTGGTCTCCACCGGCAACCTCGGAGACAACATCATCGAGGAAGGCACATTCTACGAGGGCTGCAAGCGACGCATAGATTGCTTCGCGGCCGATGCGGGAAGCGCCGACGTCGGCCCCACCTTCCTCGGCTCAGACCTCCCCCACAATCCCATCGAGTGGGAGCGTCATGACCTCGAGATCATGCTCATCGAGGCCCGCAAGCGCGGCGTGCCGATGATCGTCGGCTCCTGCAGCACCACCGGCACCGACTCGACGGTTGACCGCTTTGCGCAACTGATCCGCGAGATTGCCGCGGAGCATCACCTCGAGCCCTTCAAGATGGCCTCGATCTACTCCCAGGTTGACCGTGGCGAACTCAGGAAGCGTGTGGCGGCAGGGCGATGTGAGCCGCTCGGGGCGCCCTATGAACTCGATGACCAGGTCATCGACCAGACGACGAACGTGACGGCCAGCATGGGTGTGGAGCAGCTCATCGAGGCGCTGCGGCAGGGCGCGGATGTGATCATGGCCGGCAGGGCGTGCGATGATGCCGTGTTGGCCGCCTACCCGATCCACCTCGGCTTCCCCATCGGCATCAGCCTGCACATGGGCAAGGCCGCCGAGTGCGCCTCCCTGGTTTGCTGGCCGCAGATGGTCAAAGAATCGATCATCGCAACGGTGACACAGGAGTACTTCTCCATTGAGCCGATGCACCCGGCACAGGCGGCAACCCCACACTCGGTCGCGGCGCACTCGATGTATGAGCGCACCAACCCCTTTGTGCAGGGCGTCCCCGGCGGCATCCTGGATATGCATGCATCGCGCTTCGAGGCCGCCACAGACCGCATCTGCCGGGTCTACGACAGCGCCTTCGTCCCCTCGGAGGACGGCTCGTACAAGGTGAAGCTGGAGGGCGCCGGGGAGGTCGGCTACCGGGTCTACAACCTCGTCGGTATCCGTGACACCCGCGCAATCCGCTACCTGGACAAGATCTGCGAGGACACCCGCAACAAGGTCGCCGAGATCATCGGCCCCGAGCGCGCCGGCGATTACCAGCTCTACCTGCATCCGTACGGGCACAACGCGATCATGCGCGAGTATGAGCCGGTCTCCGACACGCAGACGCATGAGGTCGCCATCGTCATCGAGGTCATCTCCGACGACATCGACCTCGCGTCAACGGTTGCCAAGTGCGCGAAGTTCCGCTTCTTCTACATGAGCTACCCAGGGCAGATGAACTCCTCGGGCGGCTCCGTAGCGCTGATCACCGACGAGCCGCTCTACCCGAAGAACAAGTGCTACCGGTGGACGGTTGACCACCTGCTGGCGCTCGATGACCCGCTGGACCCGGCCATCTTCCGCTATGAGTACGAGATTGTAGGCAACTGAGAGGCTCTGGAGACGATGGATTTCGACAACACGATTCTGTGCAAGCTGGGGAAGTTCTTCGCGACGGTGACGCCCGAGACGCTGCCGCCGCAGGTCATGGCCAAGAGCAGGCGGGTCCTGGCCGATTTTCTCGTCGCTCTGGCGGTGGGCTACCAGGAGGGATCGGTAGCCTACGCGGCTAATGAGTACTTCGCGGACCTCGGCGGCAAGCCGGAGGCGACCGCGCTGGGGTTGGACCGGAAGCTGCCGGCGGTCAACGCGGCGCTCTTGATGGGCACCATGGCCCACTCGATTGAGCTTGATGACGGTCACCGCTGGGGCACCTCGCACCCGGCCGTTTCTGTTGTGCCGGTGGCGCTGGCGATCGCCGAGCGCGACGGCAAGAGCTTCCCCGAACTGCTGACCGCCATCGCGGTCGGCTATGACGGCATGCTGAGACCGGCGAGATCGGTCAACCCGCAGCACCTTGACCGCGGCTTCCACTCGACCGGCACGTGCGGGTCGCTGGGAGCGGCTGCCGCGGCGGCGAACCTGCTCGGCCTCGGACCCACCGAGATCGCCTACGCGATATCACTGGGTGGACTGCAGAGCGCAGGCCTCTGCGAGATGCTCCACGACCAGCCCGGCATCAAGACCATCCAGCCCGGCAAGGCCGCACAGGCGGGAGTGCTCGCCGCGGACCTGGTCGCACGCGGGGTCACCAGCCCCAGGACGCTCATGGAGGGCCGGCACGGCTGGTTGAGCGCGATGTGCGATAACGTCTACTCGCTCAGCGGCATCATCGGCGAACTCGGCGAGCGCTGGGAGATCATGTACAACTACATCAAGCTCTACCCCACCTGCCGCCATTGCCATGCCACCATCGACCTCGCCCGCGAGGCGCGGCAGGCGCTGCAGCCGGACCTCAATGAGATCGAGTCGATCAGTGTACGGCTCTACCGGGTCGGCTATGTCGAGGTGGCGCTGGTCAAGCATCCGACCACCTTCGAGGAAGCCATGTTCAGCCTCCCGTTCGCAGTGGCAATCGCGCTGAAGACGGGCAACGTGACGCTCCAGGATTACACGCCCGAGAACCTGGCCGATGAGCAACTCTACAGCATCGCCGAGATGGTCGATGTGCAGATAGACGAGGAGATGAACGCGGTCTACCCGGAGGAGCGCGGCTCGAAGTTCAGGATGAAGATGCGAGACGGCCGCGAGTTCCACAAGTCGGTCCCGGTGGCCAAGGGTGAACCGGAGACGCCGGTCAGCGACGAAGAGCTGATGGCCAAGCATGAGGCCATGCTGCGCCCCTACTACGCACCGGAGTTCGTCACCGGCCTCTGGGACATCGTGGTTAATCGAAAACTCGACAGCGTCAACTACTCCGATGTCGTCGAACACTTCGGGAGGTTTCATACCCCGTGCAGACGCGAAACATCTGCGAGCTAGCCCGTACGATACGCTCCAAGAACGCCGGGAGCTTCATGATCACGCTCGAGATCATCTTCAATGATCGTGAGGTCTACGAGCGCGTGAAGGCCACAGGGGCCATTACCGCCGAGGCGATCGCTGAGGCCTACCGCATTCCTGCCGAGCAGGTCCTGGATTTCATGTACTACGACCCCGGGATGGGCATCAAGGCGAATCTGCGCCGCGCCTCCGCGAGCGGCGGCCCCGGCGAGACCGATGTCTACGGGTGCCAGCAGTACGCGCCGCTGTTCGCGCTCGAGATACCCTGGGTAGACCGCTGAGAGCGGCGCATTCTCACGCAGGCACTGGTGGGTAACCAATGAGTTCAGTGACACGTCAGCTTGCCGCATTCGCCGTTGCCACGGATGTGGATGACCTCCCCGCCGAGGTCGTCCATCAGGCGGAGCGCTGCCTGCTCGATACCCTCGGGGCGGCCGTCGCAGGTAGCGTGCACGCGGACTCGGGACGCATCATCCAGGATGTCGTCGCCGAGTTCGACGAGCCCCCCATCGCCACCGTCATCGGTTCGGGGATGCACAGGTCGGCGATGACCGCCGCCCTGGCCAACGGCGTCATGGCCCATGCGCTGGAGCTTGATGACGGGTCGAAGCATGCCACCTACCACCCCGGCTGCTCGATAGTGCCGACGGCGCTGGCGCTGGGCGAGGAACTCGTTCTCGGCGGCGCGGTGGTTGCCCGGGCGATAGCGCTGGGCTATGAGGTGTCGCTGCGCATCGGCAGCGCCATCAACCCGACCCACTACCTGAAGGGTTTCCACCCCACCGGTACCATCGCTCATTTCGGAACCACGACAACCGCCGCGCTACTGCTCGGTCTGAACGATGACCAGCTTGTGAATGCGCTGGGGCTGGCAGGCAGCATGGCTTCCGGCATCAACCAGTACGAGGCCGACGGCACCGTGGTCAAGCATCTGCACCCCGGCAACGCCGCGCGCGACGGCATCCTGGCGGCTCTGATGGCCCGCAAGGGCTTCACCGGCCCCGAGGAGGTCATCGAGGGGCGGCTGGGCTTCTGCCACTGCTTCGCCGATGGGTGCGATTTCACCGCCATGACCGCCGGCCTGGGCGAGCACTGGCACATGCTCGAAACCTACTTCAAGCCCTACTGCTCCTGTCGTTACGTACACTACGCCATCGAGTGCATACACCAGATACTCGAGGACTGCCCGCTGACCCCGGAGAGCGTCGAGCGCGTAGTCGTGCGCACCCACCGCAATGCCAAGCAGGGCTCCGACATCCCGGAGTTCCGCACACCCCTGCACGCGCGCACGAGCATCCAGCACGGCATCAGCGCGGTGTTGGTCAACGGGGAGGCCGGCCTCGGGCAATATACCGAGGAGGCTATCCGCGACGAACGAATCCGCGACATGGCCCGCCGCATCTCGGTCGAGTTCGACGAACAGCTGCAGAAGTCCTATCCCGACCCCCGGCCGATGGCTGTCGAGGTGCAGACGACCGATGGTCGCCGACATGCCGCGCGGGTCGACTACGCAAAGGGCGACCCACTCAACCCGATGACGGACACGGAGCTGTGTGAGAAGTTCCTCGATGTCACGGGCGGCATACTGCCCGAGGACACCGCACGGGCGGTCATCGACATGTGCCTGTCAGTCCAGAGCATCGACGACACAGGCGAGCTGATGTGGCTGATTGGGGGCGAGGGACGGGCTGTGCGGATCACCTGCCCTGCCTCACCCCCGGCCCCTCTCCGTGCCCGGAGAGGGGTGCACGGCCCGGCTCCCCAGGAGGGATAGGAGACGGCACTGCCGGGTTGCGTGCAGACGGGAGCACATCCGTGCGCAGCGGAGAAGCCCATGATCTCTGCGATGGGCGCACCCGCCCCGTCGCAGCGCTTCGACAAACCGCCCGCGCAGTGAGACCAGGCGACGGGGTCGGGGCATTGCTGCCGACTGGGCCCCACATCATCATTCACCACACACCATGGAGCAGCATCAGATGACCAAGACGATCAACGAATACCTGTCCGAGTTCGCCGTTGACCTGAAGTTCGAGGATATCCCCGCCGACGTGCTCAGGCATCTCAAGAACGTCATGCTGGATTGCTACGGCGTGGGCCTGTTCGGCTCGGCCACGCCCTGGATGGACATCTACCGGGGCGTACTCGAGGGGATGAGCGACCGCCGGGAGGCCTCGATCTGGGGGACCGGCCGCAAGACCTCCGTCATCAACGCGATGATGCTCAACGGCTCGGCCATCAACTCCTTCGAGCTGGATGACACCCATACCGACGGCATCATCCACGTCTCGACGGGCGTGCTCGGCTGCATCACGGCCTTCGCGGAGATGCTCGGCGCCGTTTCGGGCAGGGACTACCTCGTCGCCGCGACGCTGGCGTATGAGGTCTCGTGCCGCGTCGCGGCCTGTGTGGGGATGGAGATCGCCCACAACGGCTTCAACAACACCGGCTCCACCTGCTGGGCCGGGTCGACGGCGGCGGTCGGCCGGATGCTGGAGCTTGACGCGGGCCAGATGATGCACGCGATGGGCACGGCGGGGAACTGGGCCGGCGGGCTGCAGGCCGTCCAGTTCGCCGCCATGGCCAAGCGCATCGTACCATCGCGTAGCTCCGAGGGCGCCATTCTGGGCGCGATGCTCGCCAAGCAGGGCTTCACCGGCATCGAGGATGTCTTCGAGAACAAGTTCGGCGGATTCTACAACTGCTTCAGCGATGATGTATACGACAAGGAGCGCATCGTCGGGGGCCTCGGTGAGACCTGGGAGCTGATGGGCATCGGGCTCAAGTTCTACTCGACCTGCCGCAGCAAGCATACCACCATCGGCGGACTCAAGCGGCTGATGGCCGAACACCCCGACATCACCGCCGACAACATCGAGAGAATCCGCTGCGGAACGACCTCGATCACGCACAAGTACTCCGTGCCCGTCGAGTCGCTGACGAGTGTGGTCTCCGCCCAGATCAGCCATCCGTATGTGTGCGCGGTGACCATCCTCGAGGGCAATGCGTTCGTCGATCAGTTTACAGAGGAAAAGGTTCGGAATCCGAAATATCTTGACCTGGCCCGCAAAGTCGAGGTCTACACCGACCCGGAGATCGAGGCGCTGCCCAGGAACCTCCGCTACACGGTCAAAATCGATGTAGAACTGAAGAATGGAACCGTGCACTCGACCACGGAGACATACCCGAAGGGTCATCCGATGAACCCATTCACTCGCGAGGAGCTGGAGTGGAAGTTCAAGACGCTCGCGGGGAAGGTCATCCCCGACGAATCGAAGCTGGACGCCTTCATCGGCGCGATAGACAACCTCGAGGATGTCGACAACATGACCGTGCTGACTGACATCCTGAGGACGGGCGACTGACCGGACTACGCATCCATGCCACAGACCATCGTTGAGAAGATCATCTCCGCGCATTGCGGGCGGCCGGTGAGCGCCGGCGAGTATGCCGTTGTCGATGTCGACCTGGCGATGTCACATGACAGCACCGGCCCGCTGGCCATCGAGGCATTCAGGCAGTATGCCTCCGAGTACGTCTGGGATGCCTCGAAAACGGTATTCGTCCTCGACCACGCCGCGCCGTGCCCACATGAGAAAGCAGCCCGCATGCACCAGGTGATGCGGGAGTTCGCGAAGGAGCAGGGGATCAGGCTGTTTGATGTCGGCGAGGGCGTCTGCCATCAGCTGGTGGCGGAGAAGGGGCTCGTGCGGCCGGGAGAGATCGCCGTCGGCACCGACTCGCATACCTGCACATACGGGGCGCTCAATGCGCTGGCCTTCGGCATCGGCTCGACGGACATGAGCGGAGNNTCCTGACCGGGCAGTTGTGGCTCAAGGTGCCCGAGACGTTGCGGCTGATCTACGATGGAGCCCTGCCGCCGGGGGTGTACGCCAAGGACGTGATGCTGCACACGATCGGGCGGCTGGGCGCGGCCGGCGCCGACTACCTGGCACTCCACTTCACCGGCCCCGCGATCGGCGCCATGCCGATGTCGGAGCGCCTGACGATGTGCAATATGGCCATCGAGTGCGGCGCCAAGGCCGGCATCATGGATGCGGACGAGGTGACGTCTCAGTACCTCGGCCGAGCCACGGACCGTGACCTTCATGCGGTATCCGATGACCACGGCGCCCCTGTCGC
>DPJP01000081.1:0-2139 GCA_003542955.1 Armatimonadota bacterium | reverse complement strand
AGCGGGGGTGCTGGAGACCGTCTGTAGCAGGCTGGAGCCCCAGGTGGCCTGCCCGCACGCGGTGGACAACGTGCGGCCGGTCGACGACGTCGCCGGGACGCCGGTACAGCAGGTCTTCATCGGCACCTGCACCAACGGGCGGCTCGAGGACCTCCAGGTGGCCGCGGAGGTCCTGGGCGGACGTGCAGTACACCGCGATTGCCGCCTGCTGGTCTGCCCCGCCTCGCGAGCGGTCTACAGGCAGGCGCTGGCGGACGGGACACTGGGCGCTCTGCTCGATGCGGGCGCGACGCTGCTGCCACCCGGCTGTGGGCCGTGCCCGGGCACACACATGGGCGTGCCGGGCGACGGGGAGAGCGTCATCTCGACTGCGAACCGCAACTTCAAGGGCCGGATGGGCAATCCGCAGGCGAATATCTACCTGGCCTCGCCCGCGACGTGCGCGGCATCGGCGCTCGAGGGCCGCATCGCCGACCCGCGCAGATACCTGGTCGGGGGGCGGACCAATGGCTGATACGGTGCTCAGGGGCAGGGCGCACGTGTTCGGCGATGACATCAACACCGACTACATCATCGCGGGCAAGTACACCAAGACGATGGAGTACGCCGAGTTGGCGGCCCATCTGCTCGAGGACATCGACCCAGAGTTCGCATCGAGGCTGCACCCCGGCGACATCATCGTCGCGGGGAGCAACTTCGGGTGCGGGTCATCGCGCGAGCAGGCGCCGCTGGCGATCAAGCAGGCGGGCATCGGGGCGGTGCTGGCCAAGTCGTTTTCCCGGATATTTTTCCGCAACGCGATCAACCTCGGGATGCCTGCGCTCGTGTGCGACACCGACGGCATCTCTGCCGGCGACACGCTGACTGTCGACCTTGCGGCCGGTGCCGTGGTGGATGAGACGACGGGAGCAAGGCTTGATGCGGAGCCACTCGCGCCGGCGATGGTTGCGATCCTGCGCGAGGGCGGCCTGGTGGCATATCTGCGCAAGCACGGGACCTTCGCGGTAGAGGAGTAGGAGTATGAGCAAGGCAGCCGCACTCAGGCAGATGATCGAGCAGCGCGCGGCACTGGTGTGCCCCGGCGCGCATGACGTGATGTCGGCGAAACTCATCGAGCGCGCGGGCTTCACGGCGCTGCAGGTGAGCGGCTTCGGCCTCGCGGCCAGCTACCTCGGCCTGCCAGACATGGCCTTCCTGAGCTTCGGCGAGATGCTGGAGTTCACCCGCAACATCATCCGCGCAGTCGACATCCCCGTCATGGCCGATGCCGATACCGGCTTCGGCAACAGCGTCAACGCAATGTACGTGACCGAGCGGCTGATCGAGGCGGGCGCGGCGGGGATGAACATCGAGGACCAGCAGTTTCCCAAGCGCTGCGGACACCTCGAGGGCAAGCAGATCGTCTCGATCGAGGAGATGGCGCTGAAGGTCCGCGCCTGTGCGGACGTGCGCGAGCGGCTCGACCCTGACTTCATCATCAATGCGCGGACCGATGCCATCGCGGTGGCGGGCGTCGAGGCGGCCATCGAGCGCGGGAACGCCTACGCGGAGGCGGGAGCGGACCTGATCTTCGTCGAGGCGCCGCAGTCGCCTGAGCAGATCCGGCGTGTCGTGGATGAGATCGCCGCCCCCGTCAGCATCAACCTGATGGATGCCGTGGTCGGCGGCAAGACGCCGCTGGTGGCCATTGACACGCTCCGGGAGATGGGTGTGGCGCGGATCAGTCTGCCGGTGGGGCCGCTGTTTGCCGCGGTGAAGGGGATGCAGACGTATCTGGCGGAGATATCGGGGGACAGGCTGGCGGAGGGCCGGACTGACCTTGTTGCCTCGTTTGCGGAGTTCAAGGACCTCGTCGGCTTCAGCGCCTATCGAGAGCTGGAGCAGCGGTACCTTCCACGGTTTGTGGAGTAGGGCGAGCACCACGAGCCACGGGGCGGGGAGCAGGCTGTCATTGGCGTCGAGCATCGCACGTGCGGGAATAGCAGAAGGTACAGGCGCTGTGCGGGGAGAACGGGCTCAGGATTACGGGTCCTGCATGGAGATCGTCGCGAGTGGCGGCTGTGGTTCGGTGCGCGGGAAGAGCGTAGACAGTGCATCTCAAGGTTGACAGTGTCAGGCCGATGGGTATAATGGCATGTG
>DPJP01000146.1:3096-4986 GCA_003542955.1 Armatimonadota bacterium | reverse complement strand
GGTCGACCCGGCTCCGCCCATCGGCGAGGAGGCCGGCGCCGCGACGGACGCGCCCGCGGCAACCGGCGCCCCGTCCGACTTCACCTGGACTGACGCGCCGCAGCTGGAGATGATCCCCGCCGGACCCGTCAAGGGCATGGTCAACGGGGCTCCCTTTGAGGCCAAGACGGTGCGCGTCGAGAAGGACACCGACGGCTACACCCTCGAGATATCCAACGCCACCGAGGAAAAGCCCGGCGACATCATTTCCGACGATATCGCCGTCGAACTGAGCTTCAAGGGCAACGAGGGCGAGCCCACCACCGTTCTGAAGGCAGTCGGCGATGATATCGAGGGCGCCCATGCCTACTACCACTACCCGATGGAAGACGGCACGCCGATGAGCATGAACCCGCTCTGGGCGTGCGCGCTTCAGATCACCGAGTGGAAGCTCGAGAAGGATGCCGACAACGAGCGTGTCATCGGGCACGTGAAGGGGAAGGTCGTCATCACCTTCGACGATGCAAGCCTCAACGACAACGTGAACGACGAAACCAAGAGCTGGGTCGCAGGGGAGTTCGACACGTACTATTATGAGTGGTAGTGGCTCCTGTCACCGATGTTGCCCCTGCGGGGACGGCGTCGGAACTGGTTGAGATAGATTGCGGCGCGCCCGACCTCCGGAGACCGGGGGGGACGGGCGCGCCGTTGTGTTGTTCGGGCAGCCGCTCTGTGAGGGTACGCCTCGCGATGCCGGGCCAAGATGGCGAATCAACTGGCATCGAGGCTCAAGTCGTGCTATCCTACGCGATTGTGCCCGCGCAGGGCGGATGGCCGGGTCGAGATCCGGCAGTGGTCGTGCAAGCGTTTGCGGGCGGCTTGAGCCGCCAATAGAACAACGGAGAAGAAACGAGAAGGGCTGATTGCTTATGTCTTCTAGACCCAAGGTCTTCATCAGTCGGATGATTCCCCAGGTGGGGCTTGACATGGTGGCGGAGGTGGCCGAGATGGACGTGTGGCCCGAGCAGATGCCGCCCGCCAAGTCCGTCATCATGGAGCGAATCGCCGATTGTGAAGGCCTGCTCAGCCTGCTGACCGATGAGGTGGACGGCGCTCTCATGGACGCCGCGCCGAAGCTCAAGGTCGTCAGCAACTACGCCGTCGGATTCAACAACATCGACGTCGACGCGGCGACCGCGCGCGGGGTACTGGTCGGGAATACGCCCGGCGTGCTGACCGGCACAACCGCCGACCTCGCCTGGTCGCTCTTGATGTCGATCGCCCGCAGGATCGTCGAGGGCGACAAGTACGTCAGAGCCAGACAGTGGAAAACCTGGGAGCCGCAGTTGCTGCTGGGAAGTGACGTCTACGAGGCGACCATCGGCATCATCGGTTTCGGCCGCATCGGCCAGGCCATGGCCCGCCGCGCGGCAGGCTTCGACATGCGCATCGTCTACACCGACATCGAGCGCAACGTGGAGGCCGAGAAGGAGACCGGAGCCGAGTTCATGCAACTCGATGACCTGCTCAGGGCATCCGACTTCGTCACAATCCACACGCTGCTCAATGACGATACCTTCCATCTGATCGGGGCTCGCGAGTTCGAGCTGATGGGGCCTGACAGCTACCTGATCAACAGCTCGCGCGGTCCCGTCGTCGATGAGACAGCCCTGTATGAAGCGCTCAAGAACGAGACGATCCGCGGCGCGGCGCTCGACGTCACCGAGGAAGAGCCCATCCCCGATGACAGCCCGTTGCTCGAGCTGGACAATGTCGTCATCGTCCCGCACATCGGCAGCGCCAGCCGCCAGACGCGCAACAAGATGGCGCGCATGGCCGCGGCGAACTTGATCGCCGGCATCACAGGCGAACCGCTGCCCAACTGCGTGAACCCCGAGGCGGCGTCATAGG
>DPJP01000146.1:0-3043 GCA_003542955.1 Armatimonadota bacterium | reverse complement strand
CGGGGGCGCATGACGTGCCCGCCTGCGCACCCGAGGCTGCCGCATCCGCCCCGGACATAATGTTTCGTCCGCGGCTTTTTGTGGTATCGTATCTGCGAGCAGGTGCACTTCTCTGTGCATGAGGAGGCGAAATCACCAGGGTTCAGCAGGCGGTCCCAGATGCCGAAGCCACGTGCCCGCAGCCTGCTGGTGCTGCTGTGGGATGAACTGAAACGGGACACTCTCAGGCTCTATGGCGGTCCGGTCGGCACTCCAGCCTGCGAGCGTCTTGCCGCGCGCGGTGTCACCTTCGACCGCTTCTACTGCGCCACGCCGCTGTGCGTGCCCACCAGGCCCTCGATGATGGGCGGGCGGTGGCCTCACGCGCATGGGGCTGTCAGTTTCGGCACACAGCACGAGGTGCTCCATCGGGGCGAGCAACTGCTGTTTGACCGCCTTCTCGACGCCGGCTACCACGTCGGATATGAGGGTATATGGCACATCAACCGGCACCCCGGTGACGACCGTAGCGGCGAAGTGGCCTACTTCCGGCCCACCGGCTTCTGCCGGGAGCAGTACAGGCAGATGCTGGCCGAGCAGGGCCGCGCCGACGCTGATGGATCCGGGACGTGCACGTACCTGACCGAACACGGTATCGTTGAAGCCAGTCTCAGCGTTCCTCTCCCCGCGCGCTGGACGGGCCCCATCGAGGGGCATCTCGACTACCAGCACGCGTACAACATCGCAGAGTTCATCCGCGGCGCCCCTGACGACAGGCCGTTCGCCGCCTTCTGCTCCCTGGGCATCCCCCATCCGCCACTGCTCGTGCCGGACTCTTTCCTGGACATGTTCGACCCCGCACACATAGCACCGCCCCCCGGGTTCGACATGGACAGAGCCGGGCTGCCATGGGCGGTTGCGGAGGCCCCGGGCTATCAGGCCGTCGCCGACTGGGGGTGGGACCGCTGGGCGGAGGCGATTGCGGCATACTACGGCTTTGTGGCCTTCGGTGACTACTGCATGCAGGTGGTGCTCGACGCGCTCGCGCAGTCGGGCCTCGCCGACGAAACGCTTGTTGTGATGACCTGCGATCATGGCGAGATGCTGGGCTCGCACGGCATGTACCAGAAGGGCTGCATGTACGAGGACGCGATCCGCCTGCCATGCGTGATAGCCGGGCCGGGCGTTCCAGCCGGCCGGCGCGGGCAGCTTGCATCCCAGACCGATCTGACGCCGACGCTGCTCGAGCTGCTCGGCCTGGAGCCACTGCGCGACGCGCAGGGGGTCAGCCTTGTACCTGTGATCGAAGACGCGGTGACCCCAGTGCACCCGTACACGTTCTCGGAGTTCAACGGCCACATGGATGGTGGCTACAGCATCCGCTGTTGCGTTTCCGAAACTCACAAGTACGTATACTATCATGGGGATGTAATCGATCAGCTCTTCGATCTGCGAGCAGACCCGCACGAGCTGACGAATGTGGCGAGGGACCCGGCCTATGCAGAGGTCCGGGCGCGGATGCGCTCCGCGATGGCGGCCTGGATGGAACAGACGGGAGACTTCATCAAAGCACAATGGCCGGATTGATCGACCTCAGTCAGCTTGATCGCGGCCGCAGACCGCGCGATTTGCTCATCATCACGAGCAGTCAACTGCAACGGGGCTGCCTCGCGGCCTACGGGGGCATGGTTGCCGCGCCCTCGTTCGAGCGGCTGGCCGCGCGCGGCGTCGTCTTCGACCGCCTCTACTGCGCGGCGGCAGCACCGGCCCCGGCGCGCGTGTCGCTGCAGTCGGGCCGCTGGCCTCACGCCCACGGTGTCATGAGCCAGGACGCCGGCTACGCTCCCAAGGCGTTCAGCGTCGCGAGGCAGGGGGAAGAGTGGATTGTCGACCGCCTGCTCGAAGCCGGCTACACCTACGGCTATGACGGAGTCAGGGCCGTCGAGAGGGATGCCGCCGACGACCGCCGTCGCCAGTATGCCCACTACGCGGCCGACGACTTCCCCTATGGGCGCATGGCCGGCGCCCTCATCGCCCAGGGCGGCAACGGCAACGAGCAGTACGGCCCCCCCGTCTCGGTACGCACCGACAACGGCCCGATGCGCATACGGATATCGGTCCCGCTGCCGGTCCAGTGGCCGGAGGCAACCCATAAGCATCCTGACTACCGGCGCGCGCAGCGCGTGGCCGACTTCATCCTCAGCGCCCCCGCCGACAAGCCGCTTTCGGTGCACTACATGCCCGCCGCGCCGCATCTGCCGCTGCTTGTCCCGGGCGAGTACATGGAGATGTTCGACCCCGCGGACGTCCCGCGCCCGTCCGGTTTTGGCGAAGACATGTGGGACAAGCCCGCCGCCCTGGCGGCCAACCCCCACCACTGCTCCGTGCTCGACTGGGACTGGGGGCGCTGGGCGCCCGCCATCGCCGCATACTACGGCTATGTCGCCTTCGCCGATGCCTGCTGTGGCATGGTCCTCGATGCCATGGAGGCGGCGGGGCGTCTCGACGACGCAGTCGTCGTCATCACCACCACGTGCGGGGAGATGCTCGGAGCACACCACACGAGCCAGTTCGCCGTCCCATACGAGGACGCCATCGCGCTGCCCTTCGTCCTCGCCGCCCCGGAGCTCCAGCCCGGCCGCTACAGCCACCTGTGCAGCAGTGTCGACGTCGCGCCGACGCTCATGGAACTCCTGGATCTGCCCCCGCTCACCCAGGCCCAGGGCTCGAGCCTGCTCCCGCTGCTTGCCGACCCGACCGCGCACGGCCGCGCGTACGCCTTCTCGACCTTCGACGGCTACATGCGTGGAGGCTGGAAATGGCGCGCNNCGCGCACAAGTATGTCTACTACCATGACGACCGCGTCGACCAACTCTTCGACCTGCGCGCCGACCCCCACGAGTTGCAGAACGTATCCCAACACCCCAAGTACTTCGACACGCGCCGGCAACTGCGCGGTGTGCTTGCCGCCTGGATGGAGCAGACCGGCGACTTCCTCACCCCCGAGTTCCCGGAGTAGTCCCGACGTCCGGGGGCTCATATCAGGCTGGGGTCAGGTCTTGAA
>DPJP01000141.1:43029-56519 GCA_003542955.1 Armatimonadota bacterium | reverse complement strand
ACGAGGGGGGTGAACGGCGAACCCTACGCCGCCCGAACCGCGGGGACTGGCAATCGGTCCGACGACATGCTCGAAACAGGGGGTACACGAATGTCACTCAGAGTTGGCGTTGTCGGCCTCTATCGAGGCGCGGGACCGGCCGCGGTGTTTGCCCATCACCGCGAATGTGAACTGTACGCCGTCGCCGATCACAACCTCGACAAGGCGCAGGCGATGGCCAGGGATCTCGGCGCGGCGCATGCCGTCGAGGGCTTCGAGCAGCTTCTGGAGCTTGACCTCGATGTCATCTACATCGCCACACCACTGCCGCTGCATGCCGAGCAGTCGATTGCGTGCCTGGATGCTGGCAAGCACTGCTTCTGCGAGGTGCCGGCGGTCTACAGCATTGACGAGGCCCGTGCACTGGTCGCCGCGGTGAGGCGGAACACGGCCAAATACGGGTTCGCGGAGAACATGGCCTACTTCCCGTGGGTGCAGACGTACCGGCAGCTCGTCGAGGCAGGGGAACTGGGCGAGGTCATCTACGCCGAGTGCGAATATGTGCACCCGTACGAGCAGGGGATGGTGCGTCAGGCCGACAGCGTCGGCGGGAAGAAGGGCGAGCTGACCTGGCGCGCGAGCATGCCCCCGATCTGCTACTGCACCCACGACCTCGGGCCGATCCTGCAGATGCTTGGTGACCGGTGCGTGACGGCGGTCGGGATGCACACAGGCAATCGTCGCCGGCCCGACATCGGCTGTATCGACATGGAGGTCGGTCTGTTCAAGACCGCCAACGATGTCACGATCAAAGTGCTGTGTAGCTTCTCGGTCGCCAAGGAGCCCCCGCATCACTGGGCGTGCATCTACGGCACGCAGGGGCATATTGAGTCATCCCGCTACGGGAGCGTCGTAACCGCGAGCCCCCATCACCTCTACCGCGAGCACTACGGCAAGCTGGGCGGGCCGATGCGCTTTGATGTCGACGCCAACCACCCCGGCGCGCCGCCGGAGGCATTCGCGGGCGGGCATGGCAGCAGCGAGTACTACATGGTCGATGAGTTCGTCCGCAGTATCATCGATGACACCGATCCGCCCATTGATGTGTATGAGGCACTGGATATGACTCTGCCGGGGCTGTGCGCGCACATCTCCGCCCAGGCCGGCAGTGAGCCAGTCGAGGTGCCAGACCCCAGAGAATGGTAAGCCAGAGACAGCCCACCCCAACCCGGAGAGCAATCATGAAGCATCACCCCAGTGTTGCAGGCGCCGTCATGCTATGCGGCCTGACGGCGGTCGCCATCGCGCTCGGCGCGACTGCGGCGGCGGAAGGGAACGCGGAGGCAGGCCCGGCGCCGCTCTGGAAGGCCCAGTGGCAGCTCCAGAAGCCCACGGCCGGCGTTGACACGGGCCCAGATGGAGGGAAGACCGTGGCAGATATGCAGAAGGAGCGGCAGCGGGCACGATGGCGGACCCGGCGCATCATCTTCACCAACGACGGCGATGACTCGTGGAGGCCGGAGACGAAGGAGGAGTTCCTCAACCTGCGCACCGCGCCGCTGGTCGGCTCGCATGTCGATACCATGTTCTACGCGACGACGCAGAGCCTGGGCAATCACAGCCACAACTCGCGCGCGGCCGAACTCAGCGCCGCGCCGGGGACGATGGCCCATCGCTTCATCGAGCAGGGAACCGACAACCTCGAGGTCATGGTCGAGTTCTGCCACGAGAACGACATCGAGGTGTTCTGGTCGCTGCGGATGAACGATACCCACGACTACAGTAATGAGACGATGCGCCCGCGCTGGAAGTCCGAGCACCCGGAGTATCTCATTGGCACGCCGGAGAAGAAACCCCGCTGCTACACATGGACCTCCGCGGATTTCGCTCAGCCGTGGGTCCGCACCAAGGTCTTCCGGATCGTCAGGGATGTCTGCGAGCGCTACGACGTCGACGGCATCGAGCTGGATTTCTTCCGGCACTTGTGCTACTTCAAGACCCCGTCCTACGGCGGCGTGGCGACGGATGAGGAGATCGCGGCGATGACCGACCTGGTACGCCGCATCCGCACCATGGCCGACGAGGAGGGGGCCAGGCGCGGCCGGCCAATCCTGATCGCAATGCGCATGCCGGACTCGCTCGAGTATGCCCGCGCACTCGGACTGGACCTGCAGACGTGGCTGGAGGAGGACCTGCTGGATATCCTGGTGGTCGGCGGCTACATGCAACTCAACCCGTGGGAATACAGTGTGGGACTGGGCAAGAAGTACGGCGTGCCGGTCTATCCCTCCCTTGATGAGTCACGCCACAAGGGCGACGCCATGAAGCGCCGGATGACACTGGAGGCGTACCGTGCCAGGGCAGCGGAGGCCTGGGAGGCGGGGATGAGTGGCATCTACGTCTTCAACGTCTTCAACCCGCTCAACCCGCTCTGGAACGAACTGGGCGACCCCGAGAAGCTGCGGGGCTTGAGCAAGAGCTACTTCGTGAACTACCGGACGGTCCATCATGCGAAGCAGTACCTGGCCGGGGGCGAGCAGTATGTCGGCATTCCGGTGCTCGATCCTGTCTCCCCAATGGTGCTGGAGCCGGGCACGAGCACCGCGACGAGGATCAATGTCGGTGATGACGGCTCGACTCTGCCGCTGACGGCGCGCGTGATCTTGCGGCTGGAGGTGGCCGAGGCCGTGCCCGGACTCACCGTCCGGGTGAATGCACATGCGCTGGAGGCGGGTGCATTCGATGGCGGATGGATGGAGTACACCGTGCCGGCCTCGGCGCTGGTTCGCGGAGGCAACGACATCGCGGTGAGCCTCGGTGCGGATGCCGCGGGGACGGTTACGGTGAGTGATCTGCAGTTGTGCGTGGAGTGTGAGGAATAGGGAACGGCAGGCCTCAGCGCCCCCGGCCCTCATACACGCGCCCACATGAGCACTGTCGGTGGTGCGGGAGAGGCGGTACGGCGCACGGCGAACGCTCCCTACACCTTCGCCTTGTTGCCCCCATACACGCGCTCCGCGGTGTGCCAGCAGACATTGGCGCGGGCGGGCTCGCTCAACTCATCGAGGAACACGTCATATCGCTGCAGCTCGGGCCCCAGCCGCTCGAACCTCGTGACCAGGTCCGAGCCCAGGCAGATGCGCTCACTGTAGCGCTCAGTCAGCTCCAGCCAGGCCTCCTGTGGTTGCCCGCCGGGGCAGATGATCTCATCGAAGATGATCCAGGAGTAGTCAACCACCACGTGCGGGTACTGATCCAGCAGCCGCTGCACCATCTGGTGATAGAAGGGTACATTGACCCGCCGTGAGATGCCGCAGTGTGCGAGCACGAATCGGCAGCGCGGGAAGTCGCGCAGCGCCTCCTCGAGTTCGTACAGGTAGACCGGGTGGTCGCTCTTGCTCACCGAGGTCACGTTCTGGTGCATGAGCACAGGCAGGTCGCGCTCCTGGGCGAACTCGTAGATCGGCCACAGGGCGCGATGGTTCGCGCGTGCGGTCTCTCCGTATGTCAGCGCCGTGAGATCATCGTGCCGCAGCAGCAATTCCCCGATGCCGCTCCACACACCCGGGTAGCGCTCGTAGAGGCGCCTGATATCGCGGATCGCCAGCTTGTCGGTGGGGTTGAAGCCGCACATGAGCGGGTAGAGCCGCTGTTGCTGCTCCGCCGGCAGCGACTGCACAAGGTCGGCCACGAGCACATCGGTGTAGCCGTAGTAGTAGCACCGTGCGTCGTTGGCGAGGTAGTAGTCGGGGGTCTCGCGGTCCCACTCGGCCCAGAGCTTCGCCACCGGCAGGCCGAAGATAGCCGCCTTCCCGACGTTGGACCTGTCCATCGCCGCGATGAGCGCCTCCGGCCCCGGCGTCTCCTGGGCGAAGTTGATCACGTGCAGATGCGCGTCGATCATCGGGTACCGGCTGCCGCGCAGGGGCGAGAGTGAACCGGGCTTACCCGGCTCGCGTTGCCATGTCGGGACTTGCTCATTGGGCACAGTCGCTCACCCCCAGGAGTGCTTCCAGGCGCTCCATCTCGGCGGCCTCGAGGTAGCCGGCGATGCGCTGCAGGGCGCGCTCATCGGGCACGACGGCCGCCAACTGCTCGCGCTCGAAGCCCTCGAGGAGCCGGACGCCCAAGTGAGCCGGCAGCGAACGCAGCATCTGAGCGAGGTCCATCTCATCCTGGCAGAGGCGCTCGACGTTGTCCCACCCGAGTGTGTCGATCAGCTCCTCCTGCCGCGCGTGATCGAGCGCCTTGAGCACCAGCCCGAGGTCGGCGCCGCTACGGATCAGGCGCGTCAGCGCCGGCGGGCCGAGCAGCTCGAGCGCGAGTTCGTCGCACTCGCCGTACACCCACTCAAGCACCTCGGCGAGCTGCTCGGGCGTACGGATCAGGCAGCGCAACCCGTCCGGTCCGATGCCCCTGAGCAGCGCCTGTTCGACGGAGACGTCGGCGAGATGGGCCAGAATGTCGCGCAGCGCTCCGGCATGGGCGACGATCGCGGGGAGGTCGGGGCTAAGCGCCTCGATCAGGTAGAGCTTGTCCTCCTCACAGAGCACGCGCAACACCGCGTGCAGGCCGGCCGGGTCGCGGACGATCCGCGGCAGCGCGTCGCGCAGTTGGGTGAGCACCTCACGGTCATGGCCGCCCTGGAGCACATCGAGTGCGACGACGAGTTCGGCGGCAGTGGCGATCTGTGCCGACTCGCCCTCAATCGTGATGCGGTAGCCCTCCTCGGGCATGGATGACACCTCCCGTCCGATGTGAACCAGCCACGTGCGGCTCGGGCCGGGCTACTGCGTCGCCGTCGCGTCGGGTGCCGTGGCTGCGTCCGGCGTGACGACGACCTCGGCGAGAGCCGGGAAGTCGTCCGCGATCAGGGCCAGTGGCCGCGAGGTCCGCGACGCGACCATGCTCTCATCGCCGGGCTTGACCGTGAAGGTGTCCTCGAAGCCCGGCGCCACGATCATGTCGATGGCGAACTCGCTGCCGATTGCGTTGGGGGTGTTGTCTTCCATCCGCAGCTTGAGTTCGTGGCGGCCCGGCTTCAGAAGCGCGGTGACATCCCGCCTGTAGCTGCGCTCACTCAGTCTGGGCTCGATGATCTCCTGGCCGTCGAGCAGTACGAACGGGGTTGCGCGGTGGACGTCGTAGAAGACATCACGCGGGTTGAGATACCATTGGCTGAAGCGCGCCTCTTTGACCTGCAGTTCGGGCACGGTGATCTCCGCGGAGAAGCGCGCCGCCATCCAGCGCTTGTTGCGTGGCTGGCCGAAGAAGCTGAGCCACTTGTACGAGTGGGGCGGCTCGGAGTAGTAGCGGATTTCGCGGAGCGCGTCGGCAATGGTGGTGGCCGACACGTCCTGGCTCTTGTGGGCGAGATAGGAGAGCGCCTCGGCCGCCTCGTCGGCGAGCTGATCCACAGTCACGAAGCTGTCGAGGGCCTTTGCGCTGCGCACCAGCAGTGTGGCGTCATCGGTCAGCGTCAACAGCGATCCGTTCACGCGCATGTAGAAGGAGATCGAGTGGTCCGTGCGCGATGCCACGCGGCGGTTGTTGCGCTCCAGTTCGCTCACATACGCCTCGAGATTGACCTGCTTGCTCACGGGCGCGACCGCGGCGGAGAGGTACTTCACCGGCCCGCCCGGCAGGGGAATGGGCGTTCCCAGGGGCACGCTGCGGCCGCCGTCGCCGGCGGGTCCCTCGATGCGGTCGGTGACGACGACATCATAGCCTTTGATGAGGAAGGCCGCCGAGGTTCCCGCGATGCTGATCGAGATGGCGTCACCATCCTGCAGTTGCACAAGCAGGCGAAAGAGCGCCATGCCCCTGGTGTAGTCGATATGCGGGAAGGCCTGTTCGACCGCCTCCTGTGCGGACTGCTCACTCGCGGCGGTGGCCGGCTGCAGCACGGCTAGAGAGGCGCTCAGGCACACGGCTATAGTCAGATACAGCATTCTCATGGCGGACGTCTCCTTCGGGTCTGGTTGGGCGGTCCGGCGCTTCGGGACCCTGTCCTCCTAAGATTGTCCCCGGAGGAGCTTGATTCCTTGTTCCTCCAACACTCGAGCCTCCCGCAGACAGCGTACTGCACGTGTGCAAGCCAAGTCTATACCCAAGCCACAGGAGGTATGTGCGCTTGTGGCCGTGAATCACGGCAGGGAGAGAGACATGACAGGTCACGAGAGGAGTCTCGCGATGGGAACTGGACTCCGCTGGGTGAGGATGGACTTGCACGTCCACACGTGGGCGTCCGCCTGCTTTCGCCGCGAAGGGGGAGCCACGGAAAGGAGTGTAGCTGCCGCGATTGTGGAGCACTGCGTGGACAGTGACATCGCCGCAATCGCTGTAACGGACCACAACACGGCTGCAGGTATCCATCTGGTAGATGAAGCCGCGAGAGGCACAGGCCTGACCGTGTTCCCGGGAGTGGAGATATCGGTGCCCGCCGGCAAGAAGGGCCTGTTTCACATCATCGGCATATTCGCGCCTGAGTTCGGCCATCTGGCCATCGAGGCCCTGCTGCAGAAACTGGATATGGAGGGCGAACCAGGGAGCGAAACCAGCTATTGCGACAAGACCCCGCGCGTCACTATCGAGACCATCGCGGACAAGGGCGGACTCGCCGTGCTGCCCCATCCTGACAGCAACCAGGGCATATGCGGCGGCGCCCGCGGGAAGTTCAGGGATGACGTGCTGCAAAGTCGGGCCCTGAAGGCTGCCGAGTATGCGGAGAAGTCGCGCGAGTATCTTGAGCATCTGGCGACCTATCGGGCCTCGGACGGGGGCGCAACAGACGCCAATGGAAAGCACACCGTCGACGCAATAGGCAAGGGGTGTTCGCTCTTCAAAGTCGAGGAGGTGTCCTTCGAGGCCTTGCGCCAGTGTTTTGCGGACCCAAGGACGCGAATTCGCGTCGACGGGGAACTCCCGCGGACTGCCTATCCGAGGATTGAGCGCATCGAGGTGGCCGGCGGCTTCCTGGACGGGTTGACAGTGGAGTTCCATGAAGGACTGAACGCGATTATCGGGGGCAAGGGAGTAGGCAAATCGCTGGTAGTGGAGTTCCTCCGCTTCGGGCTCTGCCAAGAGCCAACGCACGCGCAAGCAGCCTTACGTCCGGTGAGAGAAGACCATCAGCGTAAGCTAGAGAGGCGCCTGGGCCTCGGCGGCATGGTGATTGTCGACTTCCGAGATCGCCTCGGTGATAGGTACCGCGTGACGCGAACCTATGACGGGGACTCGAACCCAGTGGAGACGGTGAACGTAGAGACATCGGAGAGCATCAGCACCTCGCCCGCAGCTTTGCTCCCGCTGGTGGCTTTCAGCCAGCGTGAGGTGATTCTCACGGTCGAGGACGACGCCAGCCGCACCGCATGGCTGGACAACCTGTGTGCAGTCGATGCCCCAGGTCCCACCGCAGAGCTGCTATCCAGGTTCAGGCAGAGCGATACGCAGCTTGCTGCTGCCCTGCGTGCGAGAGAGGGGCTCGAGGAGGACGAGTCTCGCATCAAACAACTGGGAGAACGTCTGGAGAGCATTCGGCAGGCAACCGATAGCCCGGTCGTGCGCGCGATGGCGTGGGCCAACAAGAAGCGCGCGATGATCGACGATGCCATACGCTACCACGAGAATGTCATTGATGCTCTGCGCGCCGCGATCGCTGGTCTGGACTCCTATGCATGGCCCACGGTCCCTGCAGACGACTCCACCGAAGCGGCGAATGACGACGCCATCCGCCGATGCGTGGAACTGTGCGAGAGAACGTCAGGCGAATACGGGCGGGTCCTGGCCGAGTTGTCCGCCCAAGTGCAGAACTCGCTCGGCGAAGTCAGAGCGATCCGCGGTGAGTATGAGGCTGAGTACGTCACGGCCCAGCAGGCCCATGCCGCAGAGATGAGAGAACTCCAGATCGACGACGCCAATCTGCGGGCTGAGCAAGTCAAGCTCGAGAAGCAGTTGGCTGAGGAGACAAGGGCCGTCGCAGACAGGCGCAAGGCGTCTGAGCGGCTTCCGACACTCCAGGCAGAGCGCCGCGCGCTTCTCGGCGAGTGGCATCGTGCCGACGAGGCCGTATCGGCAGCGCGAGAAGAGAGGTTCGCGGCTCTGACGAAGAGTTCGGGTCTCGGCCTTAAGGTCGAGGTGCGCAGGGGGGCGAACATGGAGACATACCTGCAAGCCCTTGTGGACGCGCGGACCGGATGCCGGGGTGACGCGCTGCAGGCGGTCGTGGATCGCGTGGGGGTATCGCGGTTGGTGTCGCTCGTCATCGAGCAAGACAGCGTGGCTCTCGGCGACCTGGCTCAGATCACCCATGGGCAGGCCGAGCGTTTGGTGCTTGGGCTGGCAGGTGACGATCGAGTGGCTATCGAGAAGCTGCTGTCGTGGGAGTACACGCACGTGCCCCGTGACGTTGCGATGGTACTCTACCGTGCGGGCACTGGCGGCGAGTTCAGAGCGATTCATGCGTTGTCAGTGGGACAGAAGTGCTCTGCACTGACCATTCTGGCACTCGCTGATGGAACAGACCCCGTCGTGATCGACCAGCCCGAGGACTCCCTCGATATTCGCGGGGTGTGGGATGACATTGTTGGGCCAGTTAGGGATGCGAAGGAAGCCCGGCAGTTCGTGTTCACGACTCACAACTCGACACTGGCGGTCGCTGGTGACGCTGACAACTATGTTGTGCTTGTGGCGGACGAGGATGGTGGCCACCTCTCCACCGCTGGCGCGCTGGAACTGCCTTCTGTACGCCCCGAGATCGTGCGACACCTAGAGGGCGGCCCCGAGCCCTACAAGCTGAAGAGGGCAAAATACGGTAACGACGTTGAGTAGCGGCGTCAGGCCGCCAGACTACCTGTAGAGGGTATGCAGTTGGTCGACGGCAGGACTTGGCCTCCCGCGGACGAAGGTCTTGCCTGCAGACCACCCTCGACCAGCCCGAGCGGAGGACCACCCCAATGCCCGACCTCATCCGTGTCACCGTCTGGAACGAGTTCCGCCACGAGCAACAGGACGGAGCGGTCAGGGCCGTCTACCCCGATGGCATCCACGAAGCGATTGCCGCCCCACTGCGCCGCAGGCCCGATCTGCAGGTGCGCACCGCCACCCTCGACGAGCCCGAGAACGGTTTGCCCGCGGAGGTCCTCGAGAGCACCGATGTGTTGATATGGTGGGCGCACGTTGCCCACGCGGAGGTGTGCGCGGAGGTGTGCGAGCGGGTCCATGCGCGCATCCTCGAGGGCATGGGTTTCATCGCCCTGCACTCCGCCCACAACTGCACGGTGCTCAAGCGCCTGCTGGGGACCTCATGCAGGCTGAAGTGGCGTGACATCGGTGAGAAGGAACGGCTATGGGTGATCGAGCCGGGGCATCCGATTGCCGAAGGTCTCGGCGAGTACTTCGAACTCCCGTGTACCGAGATGTATGGAGAGCGACACGACATTCCGCCACCGGATCAGACCGTCTTCATCAGTTGGTTCGCCGGCGGCGAGGTCTTCCGCTCCGGCATCTGCTACTTCAGGGGCGCGGGGAGAGTCTTCTATTTCCGGCCCGGTCATGAGACCTTCCCTATCTTCGGGGATGAGAACGTGCAGCGGGTGATCTACAACGCGGTGCGCTGGGCGGCGCCGGTTGCGGGCCCGACACCGGTGTTCGGCAACGTCGAGCCCCTCGAGCAGCTCCGGGCTGACGGGTAACGGTGGTTTGACAGGCGCAGCGGACGAAAATGGTCTCAAGCTAGGCGTCTGTGGTGCCGATGTAGTACTCTGTGGTGTTTGTCAGTTTTCGATGTGCCCCGCCCCGCGCGGGCGCGCCCGCGCCGGTCGCCAATGCTCCCGTGCACGCTCCACTTGCCGACAGACTCGGCGACGGGTCGGGCGCCGAGCGGCCGGCACTCCGGGGGCGGTCACGGCCGCGGGCATACAGGGAGCGCGCGGCCGGGCAACAGAGGCGGCGCACCCTCCGACACGGACGTCTCGGCTGTAGTATGGGGGACCTTTGATGGGCTTGATGGACTGGTGGCGAGGCCGGAGGGCTACGCCGCGCGACAGGCGCTTCGTCGAGGATGGGCCGTGGTTGCGCACGCTCTTCGAGCACGCCCCGGATGCCTACTTCCTCTGCGATGCGCGCGGCGTGTTCCTCGACGGCAACCGTGCCGCCGAGGCGATGGTCGGGTTTCCACGCGAGGAGCTGATCGGGAAGTCCTTCCTCGATGTGGCTGCACTGCTGCCGGTCGATGGGAGACCGAGGGCGCTGGCGTTGCTGGCCAGGGCCGCGGCGCGACGCCCGGTTGGGCCGGATGAGCTTGTTCTTCGGCGCAAGGACGGCACATCCTTCATCGCGGAGATCAGCAGTCAGCCCGTCGAGGTTGACGGGCGGATGGTGATCCTCGGCATCGCCCGCGATGTCACCGCCCGCTCCCGTGTCGAGAAGCTCGTACGGGCGCAGCGTGACCTGAGCATGGCGCTCAATGCCACCAACGACCTCGACGAAGCCCTCGGACTCTGCCTGCAGGCGGCTATGGACGTGTCGGAGATGGACTGCGGGGGAGTGTACGCGATCGATGGGGCCGGGGGGCTGCGCCTGCGTGTACACGACGGCGTCGGTGAGGGGTTTGTGGAGGCGGCGGCGTATCTGCCGGCGGGCAGTCCTCATGCCGCCCTCGCGCTCAGCACTGATCCTCTCTATGCGGCTGTTGGCGACATGCCCCTGCCGAATGAGACACCCTACGCGAGCGAGGGCCTGCTCGCTGTCGCGGTCGTCCCGGTCCGCCATGACGGGCAGTTTGTCGCGTTGCTGAACCTCGGCTCGCACACCGCCAACACCGTGCCGGAGTATGCGCGCGCAGCCGTCGAGGCGATCGCCGGGCAGATCGGCGGCGCCGTCGCCCGCGTCCAGGCCGTGGAACACCTCCGCAACAGCGAACAGACCATCCGCGCGATGCTCGATGCGACCACCGACGTGGCAGTTCTGCTCGAACCTGACGGCACTTTCGTCGCGGTGAACGAGACGGCCGCCGGGCACGTAGGGATGACGCCCGAGCAGATGGTCGGCCGGTGTGCGTACGAGTTCTTTCCCCCCGATGTTGCGGCCGTACGCAAGCAGGTGGCGGAGCAGGCGATCGCGGAGTACGGACCGATCAGCTTCGAGGACGAGGCCAACGGGCGGCTCTATCACAACAGCGTCTACCCGGTCTTCAACGAGCACGGCGCAGTGGTGCAGATCGCGATCTACTCGCATGACATCACCGACGTGACGCGCGCGCGCAGGGCACTGGAGGAGAGCGAGCGCCGGTACCGCACCCTCGTCGAGAGCATGCCTGCCCGGCTATGCCGCTATGATCCGGACTGCAGGATCATCTTCGCCAATCCGCAACTGGCCCACGAGTTGGGATGCAGCGCGGATGCACTCAACGGTCGCGACGCGATGGAACTAGTCGCGCCCGAGCGGGGGGACGACTTGCGGCGTCGGATCGCGGCGCTGACGCCGCATTCGGATACCCTCTGCCACGAGGCCAGGGCAACGACGCCGGCGGGCGATCCCCGCTGGCACAGATGGACGACCCGTGCCGTGTTCGACGAAGACGGCCGGATCACCGAGTACCAGTCGGTCGGCATCGACGTGACGGAGCGCCGGCTGGCCGAGGAGCGCCTGCGGAGCAATCTCGAGTTCTCGAGCACGCTTCTCGACACCATCGGCAGCCCCGTTTTCTACAAGAATGCCGATGGCATCTACATCGGCTGCAACCGCGCGTTCGCCGAGACCATTCTGGGCCTGCCGGTCGAGGAGATCATCGGCCGGTCGCCGTTTGACTTCGGCAGTCGCATGCCGCCGGACCTGGCGGAGGTCTACCACGCACATGATCTCGACCTGCTACGCCATGCGGGGGCGCAGACGTATGAGGCGCCCGCCCAGTGTGCCGACGGAGTGCGCCGCTCTTACATCTTCAACAGGGCTACATTCAATGACGCCGCGGGGCAGGTCGCCGGCATTGTCGGCGTGATGCTGGATATCACGTATCGGGAGATGGCCGAGCACGAGTTGCGGAAGGAGCGCGACTTCAGTAACGCCATCATCCAGAACTCGCCCACGTTCTTCGTGGCCGTCGAGCCCGACGGCCGTGTCGCCATGGCAAACGAGGCGTTCCTGCGCGCCACGGGCTATGGCCCCGGGGAGATAGTCGGTGTCGAGTATGTCGAGGCATTTGTGCCGCCGGAGGACCGCGCATCCGCGGGGCGGATGTTCAACGAGTTCTGCCTGGATCCGCAGCCGACGGTGCACATGATGCGAGTGCAGCCCAGGGACGGGAGCCCGATTGTCGTCGAGTGCCACAGCATGCCCGTCTTCGAGCCGTCGGGTGACCTCAGCTTCATCATCGCTATCGGGGTCGATCTCACCGAGCGCCACAATCTCGAGAGTCGACTGCGCGAGGTGCAGAAGAGGGAGGCTATCGGCCTGCTCGCCGCGGGGGTGGCCCATGACTTCAACAACATCCTCACCGCGATCATGGGCAGGATGTCGTTGATGCTCGCCTGCGACGACATTGATGAGAAGACGGCCGCGGACCTCGAGCAGATGAGCCGCGCGTGCGCCCGCGGCGCCGGTCTCGTCGAGCGCCTGCTCGCGTTCAGCCGCCGCGTCCAACCCGACCACGAGCCCGTCGCTCCGGGACCGCTTGTCGAGGCTGCCGCGCGCACCCTTGCCGACGCGCTTCCGCACAACGTCGAGCTGAACACGTGCGTCGCCCCGGACCTGCATACCATCCGGGCGGCCCCCCATCAGATCGAGCAGGTCGTCGTCAACCTGGGGCTCAACGCGATTGAGGCAATGAGCGAGAGCGGGACGCTCACGATTCTGGCGCGCAACAGCACCATCGACGGACCGCTCGAGCATGTGCACGGCGTCGAGGGACGCGGCGACTACGTCCTCATCGCCGTGGTTGACACCGGTACGGGCATTCCGGAGGAAGACCTCGGCCACATCTTCGAGCCATTCCACACGACCAAGCCGCGTGCCGAGCATAGCGGCCTTGGCCTGGCCGTCGTCTATAGCATCGTCCAGGCCCACGGCGGGTTCGTGCGCGTCGACACACAGGAGGAGAAGGGCACAGTGATCGAGGTCTACCTGCCGTCTGTCGGAGAGGCCGAGGCTTCAGAACCCGAGCGGGGGCCGACGCCGGCCGACCGCAGTCTGCTCACGGTGCTGGTGGTCGATGATGAACCCGCGGTGGCGCGCCTGGCCGCTGATATCATCGAGCACCACGGTCACCGCACGCTCATTGCCGGTGACGGCATCGAGGCCCTCGAGCTGTTCGCGCAGCATCGCGCCGACATCGACCTCGTGCTGCTTGACCTGATCATGCCCAGAATGGATGGAGAGACGTGCATCGGCATGCTGCGCGAGACCGACCCCGACATCCCGATCATCGTCGCCAGCGGCGCGATGCTGTCGGAGGAGGCACGCGCGAAGCTGATGGCCCGCATCGACGCATTCCTCAGCAAGCCGTTCACGCTCGA
>DPJP01000141.1:36818-43017 GCA_003542955.1 Armatimonadota bacterium | reverse complement strand
AGCCGGCGATTGAGAGATCGCCGGCGGGCCGGCGATTGAGAGACCGCCGGCAAGCCGGCGGGCTAACAGACCGCCCCTTTGCCGGAGGCTAAGGCGCAGCCCAGTCCCCGCTCGTCCAGACTCTCCCCCACCGCGCGGGCAGGGATGCTCGTGCTCTCGCGCGAACAATCCGGCTGCGGACAGGCGAGTTGGTGGGATCGTTCCGGGGTGAGGACCAGATGAGAGCCGTCACGGCGGGGCAGATGCGCGAGATCGACCGCGCGACCATCGAGGACTATGGCTTCCCCGGTTGCGTGCTCATGGAGAATGCCGGGCACGCGGTGGCGGATGCCGCGGTCGAGTTGCTGCCGCCCGGCGGACGCGTGCTGGTTCTGGCCGGCAAGGGCAACAACGGTGGCGACGGCTTTGTGGCCGCCCGACACCTGACTGAGCGGGGCTATGAGACTGCGATCGCTCTCATCGGCGACATCTCCCAGGTGCGCGGGGATGCCGGGCTCAACCTGAAGCATGCCCGCGCCTTCGGCATCTCCATCAGCGAGAATCCGGATGATGCAGCTATCCTCGATCTGCTGGAGCATGCCGACGTCGTCATCGACGCCTTGCTCGGGACGGGCCTCAGCGGCGCCGTCAGTGGACGGATGGCCGAGGTGTTGGGGCTTTTTGGTGCGCATCGGAAGCCGGTTGTGGCGGTGGACGTGCCGTCGGGGCTCGACGCCGATACTGGCAGGCTACTTGGCCCTGTTTCCCACGCGGATATCACGGTGACCTTCGGCCTGCCCAAGCAGGGGCTCTACCTGCACCCGGGCCGCGCCAGTTGCGGGCGGATCCGCGTGGCGCCCATCGGCCTGGCCCCGGAGGCCGTTTGCGGGGCGACTCCCCCGACCTGGATTGTCGAGGCGGCCGATGCTGCCGCCGCAATCTCTCCCCGCCGGCCCGATGCGCACAAGGGTGACGCCGGTAGACTGCTGGTGATCGCCGGGTCGGGGGGCCTGACCGGCGCGGCGGCGATGGCGGCGAACGCGGCAATGCGCGCCGGCGCGGGTCTGGTCACTCTCGCCTGCCCGGCGTCGCTCAACCCGATTCTCGAGCAGAAGTGCACCGAGGCCATGTCCGCACCGTTGATGGACCACGGATGCGGCTACCTGCGCCCCCGCAACACTGAGGAGATACTCGCCCTGGCGCTGTCCGCCGACGCGGTTGTCCTCGGCCCGGGGCTGGGTTCGCAACCGGCAACCGCCGAGCTGGTCAGGGACTTGATCACACTGGTCACCGGGCGCGTAGTCCTGGATGCCGACGGTATCAACGCCTTCGCCGGGAACGCGCAGCAACTGGTCGAGCGCTCCTGCAAGTTGACTATCACGCCCCACCCCGGTGAGCTGGCGCGCCTGATCGACCTGAGTATCGAAAAGATACAGAGTGACCGCGTGGCAATTGCGCGGGAGTGCGCGGAGAAGCTGGGATGCACCGTGGTGCTCAAGGGCGCCGGTACCGTGACGGCAGAGCCGGGCGGAGAGGCGTGGATCAACACAACGGGCAGCAGCGCCATGGCAGGCGGCGGGATGGGCGATGTGCTCAGTGGCGTCGTCGGGGCCTTTGCCGCGGGCGGCATGCCGGCAGCGAGTGCGGCGTGGGCAGCAGTGTGGGTCCATGGGCGCGCGGGCGACATCGCCGCCGAACGCCTGGGCCCGCGCGGCATTGTGGCCACCGACCTGCTGCCCGCCCTGCCGCGAGTGTTTGCAGAACTATGTTGAGACGCGCCGCAGCCGACGCATCGCACCCGCACTCATCTGGACTCGGAGGCAGAACTCCATGCAGTCAGAAATCTACTCGATGACCGACATTGCGCCAACTATTGCCGCCATTCTCAATGTCCGCACACCCGCGGGCGCCCTGGGCCGCCCGATAGAGCGTATCCACCGTGCTCTGAATGGCTCGGAACGTCTCGCGCTGCTGGCGCCCGACGCCCTCGGCATGCATCCCTGGACGCTGTGGCGCGACGAGATGCCGTACCTTTCATCACTGATTGACGCCAACCATGTTGTGTTGCGGGCCGTCATGCCGACGATCACGCCTGTGAACTTCGCGACGATGCTGACCGGCGGTGACCAGTCGGTGCACGCCATAGCCACGAAGGCGGATGATCTCGCGTGCGAGAGCATCTTCGATACGCTTGCGGAGGCGGGGCGCCGCGGCGCTTCGGTGGGCCAGGAGGACTGCACGATGACCGCCCTGGTCGGCCGCTACGCCCACGTCGCCGAGCGGCTGCCGCGCTTCGAGGACGATCTGGTGGCCGACCGGGTCATCCGCATCGCCCGGACCCAGCAGCCCGACTTCGTCATCACCCAGCTCGTCACGACCGATGATGTCTTCCACAAACACATGCCGTCCTCGCCGGAGGTCATTCCCTATCTGCATCAGACCGATGACAGGCTCAGGCTGCTCGTTGATGCGCTGATTCCGCTGGGGTACGGCATCATGATCCTGGCCGACCACGGCCAGCACGATACGGAGAAGGGTCGGGGCTCACACGGGACGGAGGCGGATGAGGACAGCCTGGTGCCGTGCACGTGGACGCGCTGATATCTGCGTGCCACTCGGCACAGAGGGCGCGGACTGGGTGGCGGTAGCAGGTATGGTACCGCCTCGCCTGTTGAAGGAGAGCCCTGCGCGTACGTGGAAGGGACACCGGAGTAACGGAGACGACGACGGGGGCAGATAGTGCCTTGCGCGGCCGATTGCCGCACAATGCGCGCGGGTCACCGGGGAGTCTCTTGTTGACTTGGCTCAGCGTTGGTTATAATATCAGGACTACCCTTCCCGCGCGGCATCCGGGATGCTCCTTATGCTGCCGGAGGGGCCACGACAACCTAGGTCACAGGAGGAGATCTGTCGTGATCAACTCCCGCATCGGATCGAGGCCGGCCGCCGGTGTTCGCCGTATTGCTGTGCCCGGACTTCTTCTATTCATTCTTCTCTGCCTGAGTCTTGCGGCAGCGGTGGCCCAACCGATTGTACCCCAGGCCACCCACACCACCGGCACGGTGGTGGTATCCTCGCAGGCGCTGTGCATCCCCGGCGAGATGGGTCCGCGAGTTGTCCCGGACCTTGCCAGGGATGGTCAGGTCCTCGTCAGGCTTCGCAGTGGAGCCACAGATCAGGACATCGCCGACCTGCTGGATCAGACGGGGGCCGAGTTGCTCCGTCGTTATGCAGCACGGCACCTGCTTCTGCTCAAGCTCCCACCCGGTGTCCGCGTCGTTGATGCCTGCCGCGAGTATATGGCCTTGCCGCAGGTTGAGCTTGCCGAGCCCGATCGGCTGATGTATGCCCTGAGGGTTCCCAACGACTGGTACTACGGCACCCAGTGGCATCTGCCCAAGATCTCCGCACCCGCGGCGTGGGATACCCAGACGGGCTCGACCAACCAGGTCGTTGCAGTGGTTGACAGTGGGATCGATCTGGATCACCCCGACCTGCTCAACCGCATCTGGCAGAACGCGGCCGAGACGCCCGGTGACGCGGTGGATAACGACAACAACGGCTACGTAGACGACATATTCGGGTGGGACTTCCTCGACGGCGACAATGACCCATCTGCCACACCCGTCGACGGGGCATCGAACACCTACGTCAGTCACGGAACACACGTCGCCGGCATCATCGGCGCGACAACAAACAACACTGAGGGTATCGCAGGCGTTGACTGGAACTGCCGCATCATGCCGCTGCGGTGTATGGACCCCGAACTGGGCACAGTTGACAGCAGCGACGGTATGGACGCCGTTGACTATGCGGTCGCCAACGGCGCAACGGTAATCTGCCTGAGCTTCCAGGGCGCCTACTCAGATGTGTGGACAGACACGATCGCCAATGCCGTGGGGAGCGGCGTCGTCGTGGTTGCAGCCGCGGGTGACGCCGGCGAGGTCTATACCGACCAGGTGAGCAGTTGGCGCTCACCCATCTGTAACGACGGCCCGAACTACTCTGATAACAACGTCATCGGCGTGGGCGCAACCGACTCGTATGATAGAGTCTGGGAGTGGTGGTTTTCGGAGGGATCGGCCGTCGACCAGTCTTCACGCAGCTTCATCGATGTGATGGCGCCGGGCCAGAACATCTGGAGCTGCGCGGTGTATGAGCCAGCGGTTGCGGGCTTCTCCAGTTACTACAGGTCGTACAGTGGCTGCTCGATGGCCTGTGGAGTGGTAGCCGGTGTGGCCTCCCTGGTCAGGGCCCAGTTCCCGCAGTTCACCCCCGCCTCGGTCGTGAATCAGATACGGTCCGCGGCCGACAACATTGACTCGGTCAACTCCGAATATGTGGGCTCAATCGGCGCGGGACGCGTGAACGCCGATAAGGCCCTCGATGACATCCCGCCCGCACTGCCGCGCTCGATCATGGCCTACGATACGCCCAACGACAGCGGCGGCAGCATGACCGTCGCCTGGAGCAAGTCGACCGATGACGGTCGCGGCGCCAACGACGTCGTCGGGTACACCGTGCAGCGCTCCGACACGGGTGAGGCCGGTAGCTTCGCCACGCTGCCCGGTGGCACCGTCCCGGCGGGCACGACGAACTTCGTCGATACGCTGGTCACGGACTACCGTGACTACTACTATCGCGTGGGCGTGCGCGATGGGAGCAACATCGTGTTCACCAACTCCGTCGGGCCGGTTCAGGCGCGCGACGACACGCCGCCGGACGCGCTTGCGCCGGGCCAACTGATTGCCGCGGACATCCAGGGCGACACCGGCGGCGCAATAGGTCTGAGCTGGAGCACCTACGTCCCGCCGGCCGACTTCGGCGCATATCGCATCTGGCGCGCCACGACCCCATTCACCAATGTCGAGGGTATGGGCGCGCCGCTCGCGGTGATCACCAACGCCAATACCAAGAGCTACGTGGACGCCGATAACCCGGCCACCGAGGAGGAAGAGGTCGTGGACGGCGTTGAGTACTACTACGCCGTCACCGTCCAGGACATCAAGCGCCACCCGGATTGGGAGCCCAACGAGATCCTCGACGTCGCCGTCGCCGGGCCCGTCGTCGCGAGCCCCAACTTCACGGTCAGCTACCCGCCGGGGCTGAAGATGATCGCCATCGGCGCTCAGCCGCATAACCGCAACATGGGCGCGATCTTCGGCGCCGCCAATCCGGGCGACCTGAAGCTGGCCCGCTGGGACCCGGAGGCCAACGGCGGCCAGGGCGCGTACGTTGTCTACGCCGATTCACCCAACGCGGCCTTCCTCGAGCAGCGCCTGGGTCGCGGCTTCTGGTACTCGAGCACCACCGGAACCGTGCTCAACATCAGCGGCATGCCGCCGCCGGCGGGCAACTACCTGATCAACGTGGTCCCCGGCTGGAATCAACTCGGCAATCCCTACGGGGTGGCTACACCGGTAGCCGGCTCGCGGATCACCGTCTTCAACAACGAGATGAGCCTCGCCGAGGCCAACGCCATCGGCTATGCGCGTGACTACTTCTGGCGCTTCGATCCCTACACCAACAGCTACAAGCTCATCAGCGAGTACATGACCTTCGCCGAGCAGGAGATACCCAAGGACCAGGGCTTCTACTTCCGGTCCTTCGAGCCCGGAGTGCTGCAGCTCCCGCGTCCGGCGGGCGTGGCCTCGGTGGACTTCTCGAAGACGGTCAAACCCGTGGTCGATGACAATCACTGGACGCTCCGGCTTGTCGCCTCCTGCGGGCAGATGTCCGATACCGACAACTTCATCGGCGTCAATCCCGATGCCGCGCAGCTCTCGGGGGTCGCTTCGCCGCCGATGGTCGACGGCTCGGTGGACTTGAGCGTGGCCGATGAGAGTGGGAACCGGGTTGCCACGAGCTTCGTCAAAGCTGTCAACGGCTCGCAGACGTGGGAGCTGAGCGTGCTCACGGCCGCCGCCGGACAGCCCGTGGTGCTGAGCTGGCCCGACCTGAGCCAGGTTCCCGCCCGCTACCGCATCAAGCTCGTGGACACGGCCACGGGCCGCACCATCAACATGCGCACCGCGACGGCCTACAGCTACGATCCGGCGGGCGACGGCGCGGCGCGCAAGTTCGAGGTTACCATCGGTGAGCAGACAACCGCGGCGCTTACC
The DNA here is from genome assembly GCA_003542955.1 of Armatimonadota bacterium. Taxonomy (GTDB): domain Bacteria; phylum Armatimonadota; class Zipacnadia; order Zipacnadales; family UBA11051; genus UBA11051. Next base: position 36,916 of record DPJP01000141.1, on the reverse strand, counting down.
ATCACCGGGTTGCAGACGATGGCGACAAACGCCGGCGGGGTGCAGGTCAGCTTCGCCTTGTCGCAGGATGCCTCCGTTGATGTCGAGGTGCTCAACAT
>DPJP01000141.1:36622-36794 GCA_003542955.1 Armatimonadota bacterium | reverse complement strand
GTTGACGCCGGCGCCGCCACACTGGCCTGGGATAAGCGTGCCGACACAGGCACCCGTGTCCCGCCCGGCCGTTACCTGGTATGCGTCGAGGCCCGCTCCGAGGACGGCACGGTGGCCAGAGCCATCGGGACGCTGCAGATCGGCAACTAGCACCGTTGACACGCGAGGCTCC
>DPJP01000141.1:4585-36547 GCA_003542955.1 Armatimonadota bacterium | reverse complement strand
ACCGCCGGAGCGCTCCGGCGGTCGCGCGTGTGCACGGAGACTGACATGCAGAGATCGGTACCAGTCACTGCCGCCCTGTGCCTGGCGCTGGCGCTCGGAGTGTGTGCCTGCGCCGTGGCCGCGCCGCGGATGGTCCGGCTTCCATACTGGAAGATGGACAACGGCATGATGCAGATAGGTTCGACGCGTGAGCCGCTGGTCGCCGCGGCCGACCGTCTCGTCGTCGAACTCGGAGCGCCTGCGCCTGCCGGCATCGTCACTTCGCAGTTCACCATGTCCCGTGCTGCCGGTATCGCCTCCGCCGCGGGTGGACGGGCCACCAGGCTGCTCGCCGGCGGGGCGCTGGCAGTCGTCGAGCTGCCGCCGGGCACCGACCTGCACAAGGCCGCCGAGCTGCTCAGGGCGGCCGGAGCCCAGGCCGTGCAACCCGACATGGAGGTCTGGACGACGCTGGTCCCCAACGACCCGCGCTACCCCGACCAGTACCATCACCCGATCATCAACACTCCCCCCGCCTGGGACATCACGACCGGCGCGGGAGACGTCGTTATCGCCGTGGTCGATAGCGGACTGGACACGGACCACCCGGACTTCGTAGGGCGGCTGTGGACCAATTCCGGTGAGGTGCCCGGCAACGGCAAGGACGACGACCGTAACGGCTACATTGATGACGTGCACGGCTATGACTTCCGCTCCGGGACCGGTGACCCCAACCCCACGCCCGACGGCAAGGACAACAACAGCGACGGGAAAATCGATGAGCAGGTGAACCACGGCACGCTGGTCGCAGGGATCGCCGCGGCCACGGGCAACAACGGCTTCGGCACCGCCGGGATCAGTTGGGGCGCGAAGATCATGGCTCTGAAGGTCTTCCCCGACGACGGCACCACCACCGTCTCGATGGTGGTCGAGGCGATCGACTATGCGGTTGATAACGGCGCCGACATCATCAACCTGAGCATCGGGGCGTCCTACGACACGAGCTTCACCCCACCGNNCACCGATCGTGCGCGCCCATGACGCGGGCATCTGCGTGGTGAGCGCGGGCGGCAACTCGGGTCGCGCGCTGACCAACTCCCAGAGTTCGTGGGCCTCGCCCGTGTGCAATGACGGCCCTAACCCGCTGACCGACAACTACGTGCTCGGTGTGGCAGGCCTCGCCCAGGACCAGACGCTTGCCTGGTACAGCAACTGGGACGTATCGACGGGCAACTTCATCGATGTCTCGGCGCCGGGCAGCAACATCCTGGGGCCCGGCTACTACGACCCGACCTTTCCGGCATTCTCGACGTATGAGACCACCAACAGCGGCACCTCCTTCGCCTGCCCGATGGTAACGGGCCTGTGCGCGCTGGTGCTCGCGCATAACCCCGGCTTCACACCCGCGCAAGTGTATACGGTGATCCGCAACAGCGCCGACAACATCGACCACCTCAACCCTTCGTATGCCGGAGCGCTCGGGATGGGGCGGATCAACTGCGCACGCGCACTCGGCGCGGTGGCCGCCCCGGCGGCCGTGACCAACCTCACCGCCGTCGACACTCCCGATGACAACGGGGGCAGCGTCACCGTCGGCTGGACAAAGTCAGCGGATGACGGAAGCGGCGCGGGCACGCTGATGGCGTACCTGCTGCTGCGCGGCACATCGCCCGACGGCCCGTTCACCCAGATACAGGAGCTTCCCCCCGGTAGCACCGGCTACGTCGACACCGATGTGACCGACGGTCGCAGCTACTACTACATCGTCCGCACGACCGACGGCGAACGCTTCGCGGAAAGCACTGTCGCCGGCCCGGCCGTGCCTGCCAATGACTCGAAGCCGGATGCCGTCTCATCGCTCACCGTCGTCGATCGTCCGGATGACGACGGTGGCGCCGTTGTCGTCGACTGGTCGGGCTATGTGGCGCCGGAGGACTTTGCGTCGTACCGCGTGTACAGGTCGGTGCGCGATTTCACATCGACCAGCGCGCTGACTCCCGTGGCGACGATCGCGAACGTTGCCACGCAGACGTTCGTGGACCAGACGACCATCGACGGTGTGGACTACTACTACACGGTCGGGGTGCGCGATACCGCGAGCAATGAGAACCGCGCGATCCGCGCAACAGGCCCCGTGCAGTCATATCCGAACAACCCCATCGCGATCGGCCCCGGGCTGCTCTTCATCGGGCCGGCGGCGGTCCCCGCCGACAGGGATGCCGCGACGCTCTTGAACGTCGCCCCGCAGTTGCTGCAGGCGGCGCGTTGGGACACCGCGGCCGACCGCTACGCCATGTACAGCCCCGGGAACGCCGCCGCGGCGATGCGGCTGGCTCTGGGGCGGGGCTTCTGGGCTCTGCTCGAGCAGGCGACGGTCATCCATCCGGAGGGGTCAACCGCCCCCGCCGGCAACTTCGCGATCCAGCTCACGGCGGGGTGGCATCAGCTGGCCAACCCGTTCTTCGGGCCGATTGACTTCGGCTCCTCGACGGTGACGGCCAACTCGAACACGATGGACCTGGCCAGCGCCGAGACGGCGGGTGTGTTTGGCGCCTTCGCCTGGACCTACTCGACGAACACGAATGAGTATGTGCTGGCCTACCCCGATCTGGGGCATGGGGAGCGCATTCCGGCCTGGTCGGGCTTCTGGGTCAAGGCGCTGAGCAACTGCGTTCTGTCGCTGCCGCGCCCCGCCGACACGGACCAGGCAGGGGTGAGTGGTGTGACGACGGCGGCGGACTCCGGAAGCGCCGGGCAGGGCTGGCGCACGCGGGTGGTGCTGCGCACCGCCGAGGGCGCCGATACGCAGAACTACATAGGTGCCGCCCCGGCCGCGTGTGAGATCCCCTCGCCGCCTGCCATCGACGCGCGTCCGCAGCTGGTGCTGGGGCGCGCTAACGTCTCCTCCGAGGCCGGCCGGCTTGCGGTGTCGCTGGGCGCGCAGGCCGATGCCGACTGGCGCTGGGATATCCGGGTGAGCGACCTCACGGAGGGCCAGCAGGTCGAGGTGATGCTGCCGGACCTCTCGGGCGTTCCCAGCACGCACAGCGTGCTCCTGTACGACGGCACCGCGGGCAGATCGGTATCGATGCGCACGAGCCACTCGTACCGGTTCTGCGCGGGGGCGGAGGGCGTTCGTGAGCTTGTGTTGCAGGTCGCACAGGCCGACGCCGGCGCGTTGCAGATTGGGACTCTGAGCGCACAGGCATCGAGCGCCGGCGGGGCGCAGGTTGTCTTCTCGCTCTCACAGCCGGCGGAGACGAGCGTCGAGGTGCTCAACATCGCCGGGCGCACCGTCCGCAAAGTCGAGGAGGGGCACTTGCGCTTGGCAGGAATTCATACTATAGTGTTTGACGGACGCAACAGCGGCGGCGCGCTTGTTCCTGCCGGCCGCTATCTGGTTGCGGTTGCCGCCAGGGCTGAGAACGGCCAGCAGGTGCGCCGCATGATGACGGTGAACCTCAGCAGGTGACACCTGGCGCTTCGGCCGTGCCCGCGCGGGCACCAAGAAAGGGCTGACACTGCATGTCGTTGCGGAGCCGCCTGGCGATAACGGCTGTTCTGGTGGTCCTCGTCGTCTCGATGATTCCCGGTTGCGGTGGAGGGGGTAATGGTGGTGCGCCCCCGATCATAGTTCCCGATACCGGCACAATCACCGGGAGAGTGGTCAAGGCCGACAATCCCGCGGCCAGTCTCCCCGGCAGCAGGATCACCGTCTCCAGCGGGCAGAGCGCCGTCGCCGACGCTCAGGGCGACTTCACCATCCTCAATGTGCCGGTCGGCGCGGGTACCGTCACGCTGACCATCGAGAGCATCAGCGATCCCACATACTCGACGCAGAGGGTATCGGGCATCGGCATCGCCAAGGACGAGACGACCGCGGTCACGGTTGCGGTTCTGCCCATCGCCCTCGGCCAGCCCTACACCATCCTCATCAATCCCAGCGTCGCCGCGATAGACCGCAACGGCGAGATTCAGTTTGCCGCAACGGTCCAGGGCGCCGGTGGCTACCTGAACGTCCAGCCGACCTGGTACCTGACCGGCTCCATCGGCGTCATTGATGTCAACGGCAAGTTCACCGGTCTGACTGTCGGCACTGCCACGGTTGTCGCAACCATCGGCAGCATCTCCGACCAGGCCAACGTGACGGTCACGGCATCCAGGCCGCCCCAGATCACAACAATGCTGGTCAACCCGACCAGCCTGCCCTCCTCGGGTGGCACCGTGACAGTGACGACTGCAGTCAATGACGGGGACGGGCTCAAGAACAACGGCGTCGTGGCCGAGATCGTCGACCCGCTCAACAACGTGACCACGCAGGTTCTCCCGCTTGTCTCGGGCACCAGCACCAAGGACGGGACATTCCGGGCCAATGTCACCATTGACCCCAACACCATCCGCCAGAGCCAGGAGGACGCCACCCGCGCGCTCACCTACAGCATCCGGGTGACCGCGGAGGATAACGGCGGCGCCAAGACGACATCCGACTTCCAGGATGTGACGGTGGCCGGCATCGACGAGCCCGGACCCCCGCCGGGGCTGTAGACCGATTGAGCTTCACCGAATCCAGAGGGCCGGAGACATCATGTCGCCGGCCCTTTCCGTGTCCGGTCCCGCCCCGGGAGTGAGGTGTGCACATGGCCCAGACCGTCACGGAGATCAAGCATCGCATCCTCAAGGACACCCAGCGCTTCGCGTGCCAACTGCACCGGCGCGAGAGCGGCTACGTCATCCTGCGCTATGTCAACGACCGCGACATGCGCGTCTCCGACACTCCCATCCCGGCCGGCAGCGTGACGCTGGCGCATTGCATCGAGGGCGCATGCTCGATCTGGTGGGAGATGTACCTCCCCGACGGCCGTCCGCTCGCCGACCTCATCCACATCACCACCCCGGTGCTCATCCGTGACACGGAGGTCGAGTATACCGACCTGCTGCTGGACATCTGGCACCCTGCCGGAGAGCAGCCGGTCCTGCTTGATGACGATGAACTGGATGAAGCGGAGGCGCGGGGCCTCCTGCAGCCGGAGGAGATTGACCGCATCCGCGCGCTGGGCCGCGAGATCGCCACCGACCTCGACGCCTCCGCCCCGCCGCTGTGGCGGAGGGCGTGAGACGCAGACGCATGCTCGAGTGCACGTATCGAGAGCATCGAGGCAGCGGCGTCTGTGCGGTCAGCCGTGCGGTGTCACGTGAGGCCCCTGCCCCACCTATCCCCCCAGCAGTCTGCTCATCAGCGCGTAGGCCTGCTTCATCGACTCGGCGCGCTGCTCGACGGTGTCGCCCGGTGAGCGCTCGAGCGTGTAGGCGCCGCGGTAGCCAAGCTCCCAGAGCCTCGGCAACAGGAACTCGTAGTTGACCTCCCCCTGCCCGACGAGCGGGAAGTCCGGGTTGCCCTTTGCCCCGCGATGGTCCTTCAGGTGCGTGTGCCCGATGAAGGGCACAAGCTCCTCGAGCCGCGCCTCCGGCCGCTTCCCCTCATAGAAGAGGAAGTTCGCCGGGTCGTATGCCAACCGCACGCGGTCGTGGTTGATGTCGGCCATCGCCTGCAGGCAGCTATCCGCGTCGCCCGTATATCCGCCATGGGTCTCGAGGCAGATGGTGATATCAAGCGAGTCGGCGACATCCCCCGCGCGGCGGATGCGCTCGACGAAGGTTGCGGTGTCCTGCTTGATTTGCTCGACCGACTTGTCGGCAAAGCCGAAGCTGCCGGTGTCGTAGGTGTGCACGCCGAACTTCGCCGCGGCGTTGAGCTTGGCGATGAGCAGCTCCTCGCCGTCATCGGCCAGGAGGTTGACGCCGCCGAAGATGGTGATCAACTCGAGGCCGGCATCATCGAGTGTGTTGCGGACATAGGAGAACTGCTCTTCGGAGAGGCTCTCCAGCGGCAGGTCGAGGTAGCCGCGGAAGAAGCCGACACCCGCGCGGGTGAAGCCTGCCGCAGCCCCGTTTTGGCAGAATGCCTCGAAGTCCTGCTCGCAGAAGTTGTAGATGGCGATGATCGGCTCCATGGCTGTGCTCCCGTTGGGCGAGATGGCCGGCGAGGCGTCATTTCCGCGGTGCGCGCGCCAGTCCTCCCCGCAGAGAGGCCGGGCAGGAGATGCGGGTCGGCGGGGGGAAGTGGGTCAGCGGCCGTCGCTTCGTGAAGGAAGTCCTCCAGTATCGGCGAATGAGTCAATCCACAGACGCACGACGGCCCGAGGGCACGGCAGGGCACACACATGACGCAGGCGCAGACCGACGGGGGTGACACGGCTCTGGAGTGGACGGTCTGGCCCGCACGTCGCCGGCCGGTGCTCTCGATCATCGTCGCGGCCCTGATCCTGGGGCTGTCGGTCGGCGCCGTGCTCGTCTACCAGAGCCCATGGTATGGTGTGATGGTCACAGGGGGGCTCTTTGTTGCCACTGTGAGCTACTACCTGCCGACGCGCTACCGGCTCGACGCGGAGGGCGTCGGTCTGCGAACGCCGCTGTCGTCACTTCGGCGGTCGTGGGATGGCTTTGCCGTCTGCTTCGAGGACCATGAGGGACTCCTGCTCAGCCCGAGCAGTCGGCTCACGTGGGCGGCGCGGCACAGGGGCGTCTACCTGCGCTTCGAGCACAACAGCCAGGCCGTCCGGGAGTTTGTGCATCGGCATGTCAAATCCGCAGGCTCCACAAGTGGATGAACAGAGGCAGGCCCAGCGCGAAGCTCTCGGGCGGTTGGCAGACAGGCTGAGCGAACGCAGCCTCGGCGCCATCGCCATCTTCACGCTCGAGGCCGGCAAGCCCTTGAGCTTTGTCGCAAGCCAGAGCATGCTCTTTTTCGAGCCGTTCATCACTGCCCTCTGCTCGCCGGGAGACTACCGGCTCATTGCGGAGGGTCTCGAGGACCGCGACAACGTCGAGTGGGTCATCGCTCGGCTGGAGGCCGCGGAGGAGAGGCGCGGGCAACGCACACCCGATACTGATGGGTGAGCGCGTGCCCGACGATCAGGGACGCCATGGCCGATACTGAGTTCAATCGTGTTCTGGCCACGGATTGTGGCTCGACGACGACGAAGGCTATCCTCATCGAGAAGCGCGATGATGGCTACCGTCTCGTTGCCCGCGGCGAGGCCCCCACGACCGTCGAAGCCCCCCACGAGGATGTCACGCGCGGGGTGCTCAACGCCGTCAGCGAGCTCGAGGACCTCACCGGGCTGGAGCTGCTGCAGGGCGATGACATCATCCGCCCGGCGGAGGGCTCTCGCGGCGTGGACATGTACCTGTCCACCAGCTCGGCGGGCGGCGGGCTGCAGATCATGGTCGTCGGGCTGGTGCGGCGCATGACGGCTGAATCCGCGGAGCGCGCCGCGCTGGGCGCCGGAGCCATTGTCATGGATGTGCTCGCGCTCGATGACGGTCGCGAGCCGCATGAGCGCATCGAGCGGATGCGCCGGCTCCGGCCCGACATGATCCTCATCTCCGGGGGCGTCGACGGCGGTGAGCAACGCAGGGTGATCGAGATGGCCGAGCTGGTCGCCGCCGCCAACCCGACCGCCCGGCTGGGCGCGAAGTACCGCCTGCCGATCATCTTCGCGGGCAATACCGACGCCCGCGCGGCCATTGAGGAGACGCTCTCCGAGGTTGCCGAACTGACTATCACCGATAACCTCCGGCCCACCATGGAGCAGGAGAACCTCGGCCCCACGCGGCAGGTGATCCAGGACCTGTTTCTGCATCATGTGATGGCACAAGCGCCCGGCTACTCGCGGCTGGTGCCGTGGACGGATGCCGACATCATGCCAACTCCCGCGGNNGCGGATCAGGATGGGATCAATGCCGTGGGCGTCGACATCGGCGGGGCGACCACGGACGTCTTCAGCGTGTTTGACGGCCAGTTCAACCGCACCGTCAGCGCCAATCTCGGCATGAGCTACTCGGTATCGAATGTGATGACCGAGGCCGGCATCGACAGCATCCTGCGCTGGGTCCCGCTCGAGATTGACCGTGGCTGGATCACCAACCAGATCCGCAACAAGATGATCCGCCCGACCACCATCCCCCATGTGCTCTCGGGTCTGCAGGTGGAGCAGGCCATAGCCCGCGAGGCGCTACGGCTGGCCTTCATCCAGCATGCGTCGCTGGCGACCGGCCTCAAGGGTGTGCAGGCCCGCCGCGATATCTCTGACGCATTCACCCAGCGCGTCGGCGGCGAGTCAATCATCGACATGATGGCACTCGACCGCATCATCGGCTCCGGCGGAGTGCTCTCCCATGCTCCCCGACGCAACCAGGCGGCAATGATGCTCATCGACGCATACGAGCCGCAGGGCTTCACGGAGCTGGGTGTGGACTCGATCTTCATGATGCCGCACCTGGGCGTGCTGGCGACGGTCAACCGCGAGGCGGCCTCCGAGGTTTTCTTCCGTGACTGCCTGATCCCGCTGGGCACGTGTATCGCGCCGGTGGGTCGGTACCGGGAAGGCACCCGCTGCATGAGTGTCGAGTGCGACCTGCCCGGCTCCGGGAGCGGTCCGCTCGAAGTGAGCTGGGGCGAGATCAAGCTGTTTGCGTTGCCCGCGGGACAGAGCGCGACGGTGAGTGTCACCCCCGCGGCCGGGGTCGATGTCGGGGCGGGACGGGGCAAGGCCGTCAGTCGCGAGGTCGCGGGCGGTGAGGCCGGTCTGATCATCGATGCCCGCGGCAGGCCCATCGTCTTCCCCGACGACGAGGCCGAGCGCCGCCGCCGCGTCAGGGCCTGGCAGCGCGCGCTGCACGCCTACCCGGAGGTGGACGCCCGATGAGCGGCGCGCAGGCGGTTCACGCCTACACCCCGGGCCTGCGGGTGACGGCGAACACGGTGGTGAGCAGGCAACGGAGGCTGCCGCTGCCCGGAGAGGTGCATGTGGCCGTCGGCGACCACGTGCGCTCCTCCGACGTAGTCGCTTCGACGAGTCTGCCCGGTCGCGTGCATACGCTCAATGTAGCCCATGAACTCAACTGCGCGCCGAATGAGATCGGCCGCTACGTGGTCAAGCAGGTCGGCGAGAGCATCCGGCGGGGCGAAGTGCTGGCGGAGACCAGGGCGCTCTGGGGTCTGCTGCACTCCTACGTCAAGGCGCCGATCGAGGGCACCATCGAGTCGATATCGACCATCACCGGCCAGGTGCTGTTCCGCGGTGACCCGATCCCCGTTCAGCTCGATGCCTACGTCGACGGCGTGGTGACTGAGGTATACAAGAACGAGGGAGTGACGGTGCGCTCCCGTTGCGCGTTGGTCCAGGGGATCTTCGGCATCGGCGGCGAGCGCTACGGGCCGCTCGTGCTCACATGCGACGCGCCCGGGCAACTGCTGGATGCGTGTAACGTGCCGCCGGATTGCGCCGGGCGGGTGCTCGTGAGCGGCGGGCGCGTGACGTATGACGCATTGCAGGCAGCCATCGAGTACCAGGCCGTCGCCGTCGTCGCCGCCGCAATCGACTCCGACGACCTGGACCGGCTGACCGGCGAGCCGATCGGTGTCGCCATCACCGGCCATGAAGACATCCCCCTGTCGCTGGTGATCACCGAGGGCTTCGGCGAGTTGGCGATGGCGGACGGCACGCTCCGCATTCTCCGCGATCTTGACGGCCGACAGGCCTCCGTGAGCGGCGTGACGCAGATCCGAGCGGGCGTTATGCGGCCTGAGGTGATCGTATCAAGCGGCGGCGAGCCCCCGGTCGATGCGGCTGAGGAGCCGGCGGCGCGCATGAGCGTCGGCAGCCGCATCCGCATCATCCGCGCGCCCTACTTCGGNNCTTCGGTGAACTGGCGGAGGTCGTCTCCCTGCCGACAGAGCCTGCGCGCATCGAGACGGAGGCGTACGTGCGCGTGCTACAGGCCCGTCTGGCAGATGACTCCGTGGTCACCATCCCCCGCGCCAATGTGGAGCTGATCCAGCAATGAGGCGGCTCCTGCTGTCGGCGATGGTGGCGATGCTCTCCTCCGCGTTTCTGGCGAGCGCGGTGGCTCAGTTCCCGGCTCCCACGGCAGTCACGCTCGTCGACGATCCGGAAGACAAGGCGGGCACCGCCAGCGTCGTCGAGTGGCAGGCGCCCCATGATGGCCCCGCAAGTGGCTATCAGCTTGTCGGCTACCGCGTCGAGGTCGAGCAACTGGAGGGCAAGTGGGCGGGAGAACGGCGCATCGGCGAGAGCGAAGCAGAGCTGCTGAGGGAAGCTGCGATGCTCCTCGATCCGAAGGCGACCTCCGCGCCCGTGGATAAGCTCTCGCCCTGGCGCAGATACAGGGCGCGCGTGAGTGCGCTCTACATGACACCCGCGGACGCCGCCCTCGTCTCGGAGGACCAACCCCTTGATCCGGCAGACCCGGCGGTGCATGTGGCCTCCGCCGACGCGGCAACGCCGGGCGCACCGGTCGGGCAGTGGTTCGACCGGGAGAAGACCAACGTGCTGGCCTGGGTGCTGGTCTACTCGCTCATCGTGCTCGTGACCATCGCCATCGCGCAGCGGCACGAGATCTACATCCGCCCCATTGCCGGGCTGCAGGCGGTCAATGACGCGATCGGCCGGGCCACCGAGATGGGCAGGCCGATTCTGTACGTCACCGGCCTGACTGGTCTGAGCGACATCGCCACAATCGCCTCGATGCTGGTTCTGGGGCACCTGGCCCGACGCACCGCAGCCTACGAGACCCCTATCATCGTGCCCTGCTACGACCCGCTGGTGATGGCGGTGGACCGCGAGATCGTGCGTGATGCGATGGTCGAGGCCGGCAAGCCTCAGAACTACAACCCGGACAACATCTTCTACGTGACCGACAGCCAGTTCGGCTATGTGGCCGCCGTGGATGGCATCATGGTGCGTGAGAAGCCGGCGGCCAACTTCTTCATGGGCTACTTCTACGCGGAGTCGCTGATTCTGGCGGAGACGGGGGCATCCACGGGCGCCATCCAGATTGCCGGCACCGATTCGGATACCCAGCTTCCGTTCTTCATCACCGCCTGCGACTACACGCTGATGGGAGAGGAGCTGTACGCGGCGGGCGCATACCTCTCACGCAACCCGCTACTGATCGCCCAGCTGCGGGGGCAGGATATCGGCAAGGTGTTGATTACACTGATGCTGCTCATCGGCGCGGCGGCGGCGACGTGTGCGGCGCTCTTGCCGGAGTTCAGCATTTTCAGTTCTGTTGTCGAGTGGTTCGCGAGCGGCGGATAGGCTCCGCGCCGCGTGGGGAGTGGAACGGCTATCACATACCGTCTGCACATACCGATGGCAATTGGCTTCCTGGCCGGCATCTTCATGCTGGTGCAGTTCTTCGTGCCGCATGAGAGCAGCCAGGCCGCTTATGAACTCCTGCTCGAGTGGGCCCGCATCATCGGCGCCTTCGCCTTCGTGCTGGGTATCGGGAGCCTGTTCCGCAATCATCTCGACAAGATCCGTCGCCGGCGTAAGGATGCCGGCTACAGCGTTGTCACGCTGGTCGCGTTCTTCACCATGGTCACCATCGGCATCTTCATCCCCTCCGCCGAACAGCAGTCGGTCCGCGAGGCCGTTCTCGCCGTCGACACGGGGACATCGTTCCAATGGCTGTTCGATAACGTCCAGGTGCCGCTGGATGCGACCATGTTCGGGCTGCTGGCCTTCTTCATCGCCTCCGCGGCGTACCGGACCTTCCGGGCGCGCAACTTCGAGGCCGGCCTTCTGCTGGTGACTGCGGTGATCATCATGCTTGCGCGCGTGCCGATCGGCGAGATGATCCACGCGAAGCTGCCGAACCTGTATGAGTGGATCATGCAGTACCCCGCCGTAGCCGGCAAACGCGGCATCATTTTCGGGGCGGCACTGGGCTCGATTGCCACCTCGTTGCGCATCATCCTGGGCATTGAGCGTTCACATCTGGGCGGCTAGACGATGGGTCTTGAGACACTCCGACAACTCGAGCGGATCGACCGGCGCTGGATATACCTTGCCGTCTTCATCGCCGTCGTGGTGCCGTTCCTGACCGGCCTCAAGCTTCCGGTGGGTACTCCCAGTCCGGCGGCGGTGGCGGTCTACGATGAGATTGAGAGGCTGCCGGAGGGCTCCGTGGTGATGCTGGCAATCGACTACGGGCCGGCGTCGATGCCGGAACTCGAGCCGATGGCGAAGGCGGTCACCCGCCACTGCTTCCAGCGCAATCACCGCGTGCTGGCGATGACACTCAACCCCGAGGCCGCCCTGATGATCCGCAGGGCCGTCGACCCGGTGCTCGAGGAGATGGGGAAGGAGTATGGTGTCGATTTCGTGGATGCCGGCTTCAAGCCCGGCGGGCTGGCGGTCATCCTCGGCATGGGGCGCGACATTCACAAGGTGTATGGGAACCAGGATGCGCGCGGCAATGCGCTGTCGTCACTGCCGATGATGCGTGGGGTCAAGAGCTACGATGACATCGCCCTGATGATCGACTTCGCCGCGAGCGCTTTGCCCTTCACCTGGATCGGTTTCGCGCACGAACGCTACGGGCTGAACATGGCGGCCGGTGTCACGGCGGTTATGGCCACCGACCTCTACCCGTACTGGAAGTCCGACCAGCTCGTCGGGCTCATCAACGGGATGAAGGGCGCAGCGGAGTACGAGCAACTCGTCGGCGCGACAGGCTGGGGGACACTGGGAATGTCGTCACAGTCGATCGCGCATCTCCTGATTATCTTGTTCATCGTCATGGGCAATATCGGCTATCTGGCGGGCCGCCGCCACCGTGACGCAGGCCGATCGGGGAGCGCGTGATGGATCAGGCACAGCAGGCGGGGCAACTGGTGCTGCTCGGGATCTCCATCGATCCGCACGTACTGGGGCTGTGGGTCCAGGCGCTGCTGACCTTCGCGATCCTCTCCTTCCTGATCGGGGACAACCCTGTCTACAAGTTCGCAGAGCACCTGTTCGTCGGTCTCTCTGCCGCCTACGGTGTGGTGATCCTCTACAAGCAGGCGGTGCTGCCGCTGTTCGTGTTCAAGCTCGTCCCCTCGCTCAGCGGCGACCCTGAGGCGGTCGCCAACTACTGGGCGATGATTCCGGGGCTGCTCGGGCTGATGATCGTGGCGCGGTTCATCCCGCGTCTGGATTGGCTGTCGCGCTACCCGATCGGGTTCACGGTGGGGCTCTATTCGGGCGCGGCCATCCCGGCCGTCGTGCAGGCGAACCTTCTCCAGCAGGCGCATGCGACCATGAAGCCGGTCGCCGCAGTCGGAGATGTCACGTGGGCTATGGCGCTGAGTTCGCTCGTGGTGCTTGTCGGGGCCATCTGCACGCTTGCCTACTTCTACTTTTCGCGCCCGCACGAGGGCGGCTTCGGCATTGTGTCGAAGGTCGGCACATGGATACTGATGATCACATTCGGAGCGGGCTTTGGCAACACGGTGATGGCGCGCCTGTCGCTCTTGATCGGCCGCGTCGAGTTCCTGCTGTATGACTGGTTGCACCTGCCGGGAGGCTGATGGCGGCGACACACGTGGCCGCGCCGCGGCGCGTGGGGCGTTACAGGTGTATCAAGGACCGCTCAAGGGCTGTAAATGGCAGGTCTCGAGGTGAATAACGCAGGCACGACAATTATGTCGTGGTGTTGACAGCAGAGGTGAACAGGGTAATAAACGAAAAAGACTCTGTGTGTGTTTGCGCAATTGGTGAATATATGTTATGGTTGTCTGAAGATTAGTGGATACGGGCGCCACGCGTGGGAGCGTGCCAATTGGGAGGCGACGACCGTGCAGGATAACGATGTTATCCTTCTCATCGACGACGACGATGCATCTCGGAATGTTGTGCGATCTGCGCTCAGTCGTGACGGATACCGACTGATAGAGGCTTCGACGGGGGAGGAGGGCATCGACCTGTACGAGGCTCAGCAGCCCGCACTTGTTCTCCTCGATATCATCCTTCCGGGCATCGACGGCCTCGAGACATGCCGGCGGCTTCGCGCGCGCGGTGATGTGCCGATCATGATGGTGAGCGTCCGCGATGACGAGGTCGACAAGGTCGTCGGCCTGGAACTCGGCGCGGATGACTACATCACGAAGCCGTTCGGCGTGAGGGAGCTTGCGGCGCGCGTGCGGGCGATGCTGCGGCGGACGGTGCTCAGTGAGAAGGCGGCCGCCCAGCAGAAGCAGCTCGACTACCCCGACCTGCACCTGGACCTGCCGACACGCACCGTGGTGGTCAAGAACCAGGTGCAGAAGTTGACCCCGAAGGAGTTCGACCTCCTCTTCTTCCTTGCCTCGCAGCCGCGCCGTGTCTTCACGCGCGAGGAGATCGTCGAGGCCGTGTGGGGCTATCGCCCGGTGGGCAACGATCTGCGCACCGTCGACACCCACATCAAGCGTCTGAGGCAGAAGCTCGAGGAGGCCTACGACGTGCCCTGGAGCGTGGCCACCGTGTGGGGCGTGGGCTACAAGTTCGAGATCGAAGAGTAGCCGCGAAACAGGGCTCCCTCGTCTTTGTCAACGCAAAGTAGAAATGTCCTGTTTTGCGCAAAGTAGAAATGTCCTATCGTTGTTGGGATCGGGATGCTCCTTTCTTACGGTTGCGCCAAGGGTGGTCTGGGGCTGGAGTGACGCTGTGGTTTGGTTCTGCTGCTGCCCTGTAGCGGGCGCGAAGCGCAAGCGGAAGGGCGGCAGCGGCGGCTGGGTCGGGCGTCTCTATGGCTCTGAACTGGAGATATGTGCCCTTGTAGCGTAGGTGCATCGAGCCGTCGAGGCGCTGCTCGACGAGTACGCGGCTTTTCACCAGGCCCGGGAGTGCGCTCGCTTCGAGTATCTGGTAGCGGCGGCACTGGAAGCGGATTGTGTAGTCATTGGTGACCACACGGGTCTCCTGATGGCTGAAGATGGCGTCGAGGTCGAAGCCTTCGGCAGAGCGGTGAGCGTCTTCTTCACGGAGCGGCGCTACCGCCAATCGGGTATTGCAGTACTCCATGTAGTGCTCTTCAAGGAAGTCGTTGGCGGCTTCGATGGTGCAGATGTTGTGTAATCGGAGTTCTTTGACAAGGCGGTCCTGGGCGGTATTGAAGCTTCGCTCAACACGGCCTTTGGCTTGTGGTGAGTGAGCCGTGATGTAGGTGATATCCAGTTCTTCCAACGCCCGGCCGATTTGGGTTGCTGGCTCCCTGGCTTCAAGCTGCTCTTCGATCGTTGAGTGTCGGTTGACGCGGAAGTGGCTCGCCTTGTCGCCGTAGAAGCTCATGGGACGCCCGTAGCGGGCTATGTAGTCGCGCATGATGCTCATGTTCGTCTCTGTGCTGTCGGTTGGGTAGAAGCCCATGTGGACGCGCGAAGTGGCGTCGTCGATGAGCGTGATGAGCACTGCCGGCTCACCTCGGCCTTCAAACCAATCATGCTCGGACGTGTCAATCTGCACCATCTCGCCGAAGAATGCTTTGCGCTCGCGGAACTGGCGGTGGTGTGCTTTGCGCGCTCGGGGGCGCCAGAGCCCGGCCTCCACCATCCACTTGCGCAGTGTCTCGCGGCTGATGTTAATGCCGTGGTGCTCTGCCAGCTTCTCGGCAGCGAATGTCGGCCCAAAGTCTTCGTAGTGCTCACTGATAATCGCCACTGTGCGCTCCCTGAGCTCGTCAGGCAGCCGCCGGTTCGACGTGCGCCCGCGCGCCCTGTGCACAAGCGCGCTATCGCCCTCTTTGCGATAGCGCGCGAGCAGCCGCCTGATGTGCCGTGAGCTACAGCCCAACAGACTTGCCGCTTCTGCTTGCGTCATCTGCGTCCCTGATTTTGACAGCATCGATACCACTTTCAGCCGGTCACGTTCCCGAGTGCTCATGAGTAGTCTCATCCTGCGGGGTTCGCCGCTCAACGGCTCTTACCCCCAACAGGACATTTCTACTTTGCAGCAATAGGACATTATCACGTTGCGCTTACACAGGGCTCCCTCGTCTTGACTCTCGGTCCGTGAGTGTGTTAGTTTCTAGGGGATCGTAAAGCGATCCGTCATAGCATTTCGTCTGGTCCGGTCGGTGGCCGCGGTTGGGGGGAGCCTCGCTACAGCAGCAGGCTGGCTGTTACCGGGTGGATGGACAGGCGGCCTCGTTCTCCTTCGGGAGCGCGGGGTGAGGGAGGCTATAACCACATGCGACGCCTCAGGACCCTGTGCTGGTTCTCAGTGTACAACATTACACTGGCCAGTTTCCTTCTCACAGCCGTGCTGCCCACGGCCGCTTTCGGCGGCCCGATGGTACAGATCACGCAGCCGGGTCAGGGCCAGGTCGTCAGCGGGCAGATCTGGATCGACATCAGCTACTCCACGACGGGGTCCGATCCCATCAGGCGGCTCGAGATCTACATCGATGGGGACATGGTCAAGCCGTTTGACCTCGCCGTTCCGGAGTTGGCAGGCACCAAGTCGTTCCAGTGGGACTTCTCATTCGCCTCCGCCACCACCCACAGCATCTCCGCCAAGGCGATTGACACCGCCGGCGCAAGCGGCATGGCCCAGATTACCGTGACCGTGCGCAGTGCCCAGACCGTCACCCCCCCGGGCGGCGGCGACGTCATACCACCCACAGTCAACATCTACTACCCCGCCCAGGGCGCCAAGCTCTCCGGCCCGGTTGAGATCCGAGCCGAGGCCCGCGACAACGTCGGCGTCCAGCAGGTCTACTTCTATATCGACGGCCGTCTCCACAAGATGCTCTGGAACTCCCCGCCCTACTACGCACAGTGGGATACCACGCGCTTCTCCGACGGCCTGCATGTACTCTCCGCATCCGCCCTTGATGCCAGTGACAACGAAGCCCGCTCCGCGGAGATCACCGTTTTCGTCGAGAACCACACGATGACGCGGATGGATGCCGGTACGGCGGCCCCGGCCACCTCCGGCCAACCGGTGCCCGTCGCGCCTGCCGTCATCCCGCCGCAGTCGCCCGCGCCGACGGTCAACCAGTTCTCGAGCGGCACGCCCGCGACCACCGGAACGCCGACCCTCGCGGTCGCGCCCACCAGTCCAGCCATATCACAATCCGCGGCAGTGCCCTCCGGCCCCGTTGGAGGCAAGGACTACACGACACTGACGCCGCGGTCGACTTCTCCGGGCTCAGTGCTCACCGGCCCGACGGCGCCGACGGCGCCGGTCGCCGTGACCCCGCCGCGGCCGACGAAAGCCGCCACCGTCACGCCGAAGCCCACCGGCCACTACCAGGGCGGGCTTGCCGTAGTCCGCACCACGCCCACAATCACGACCGAGACCACCACCGGCCAGGCCCCCACGCAGGTGAGCACGCTGACCCCGGCGGCCCCACAGACCGCGACACTTGCCGCCGTGACACCGCCGCCCACCGGGCAACTGTCTGTTGAACGGCCGGCGGCGCCGCCGACGATTGCGTCGGCCGCATTCGGCTCAATCCCGGCTACTCCGGCGACCGACGCCCAGCCCGCAACGATGGTCGCCTACAGCGGCTCGCCGCGCATCACCACGCCCGCGGCGGTTGAGGCGGCCCAGGTGGCGACGAGCGCCACACCCGCGCCGGTCACGGGTACGGCGAGCCTCGCCCCGATGCTTGCGATGGCCGAACCGCAGTCCGCGGGCCAGCGCATCGCCGCGCCACAGCGGATTGATCCGCGCCCGGTGACGGCCATCACTGCCGCCGAGTTCGATGCCTCACTGCCGACGATCGTGGCCATCAACACGCTCGAGCCGGTGACCGGCCATATCGCCCGCGCGTCACAACGGACATCGGCCCCCGACGTGGCTGCGGGCCGCCTGCCCGTTGAGCCCGTGACCGCCACGGCGGCCGCCACCGATACCGGCGCCGGCCACCTGATCGCAATGATGCCGAAGCCTGAGGCGCCGACAATCCCGCCGGCCGGCCTCATGAGCAACCCCGGCCGGCCCGACATCGGCGAGGCCATCGCGCAGTCGCCGATCAAGGATGTCGGCATCGTCTACGACGGCAAGGTTCTGGACCTGCTGGCCGCTCCCGAGACGGTCAACGGCATCGCCATTGCACCGTTGCGTGAGTTGTTCGAGCAGTCAGACGGCCTGCTGTACTGGTTCCCGGTGACCAGGGAGGTCCGCGCCTTCAACGCGACCACCGACCTGCACCTTACCATCGGCCACCCGGTGGTCGACATAAACGGCACCAAGACCACCGTGACGGTGGCGCCGTATATCAAGCACGGGCGGACGATGCTGCCGCTGCAATTCCTGGCGGACATGATGGACCTGACCATCGCCTACGACGCCGCGACCAAACAGGTGGTCGTCACCAGCAACGCCTTCTAAGCAACGCAACGCACGGCTAACACAGACGACAGACAGCCTCAAGGGTGCGAGTGCGCTCTTGGGGTTGTTTCGTAATCCCGAGGTAGAGTCACCGAGCCTGCACGGTATTGGAGGTCGGCGACCGCGCGCTTGGCGCACAAACCGCGTGTGGAGGAGCTGTTTCATGTTATTGCCCAACCAGTCCGTGAGTCCGGGGGGACGCCTTGTTGTTGGGGGCTGCGACACAGTCGAGCTTGCCACCCGTTTCGGCACGCCCCTGTATGTGCTTGATGAGGAGATGATCCGTGCAAGCTGCCGGAGCTACCGGCAGGCGTTCGAGGGGAAGGTGCCCTCCTACGAGATCGCCTATGCATCCAAGGCGCTGATGATCAAGGCGCTGTGCAAGGTCATGGAGCAGGAGCAGATGGCTCTCGATGTTGCCTCGGAGGGCGAGCTGTTCACCGCACTCGAGGCAGGCTTCCCGCCCGAGAGGATCAAACTGCACGGGAACTTCAAGAAGGCTGCCCTGCTGCGCATGGCCCTGGACAACGGCATCGGGCGCGTGGTCGTCGACAGCCTCCCGGAGCTTGACCTGCTCTCCTCGATTGCCACGGACATGGGCAAGACCGCCGACATCCTCATCCGCATCACCCCGGGCGTGAAGGCGGACACGCACGAGCGCATCCGCACGGGCCAGGAGGACAGTAAGTTCGGGCTCGGGCTCATCGGCGGCATCGCTCTGACTGCCACGCGCAAGGCGCTCGAGCTGCCCAGTATCGACCTGCATGGCTTCCACTGCCACATCGGTTCGCAGATGCTGCACACCGACGGATTCCGCCGCGCCGCATCGGTGGTGATGGAGTTCATCGCTCATGTCGCCGCCGAGACCGGCTACGTGGCAGAGCAGTTCGACATCGGTGGCGGGCTTGGGATCCGCTACACGCATGACGATGTTCCGCCGACGGTGGACAAGCTTGCGGACGAGATCTGCACCGCTCTCGGGGCTGCGGCGGAGGAGCATAACATTCCCCTGCCGGAACTCATCCTCGAGCCCGGACGCTCGATCGTTGGAGAGGCCGGTGTCACGCTCTACACCATCGGCGTGGTCAAGGAGATACCGGGCATCCGCACCTACGTCTCGGTAGACGGCGGGCTGTCTGACAACCCGCGCCCATGCCTGTACGATGCCGAGTACGAGGCGCTCATCGCCAATCGCGCGGACCAGCGCCCCGATACGGTCGTTCGCGTGGCTGGGGCGCACTGCGAGACAGATACACTCATCCCGGAGCTTGCCCTGGCCGCGCCGCGCCCCGGCGACATTCTGGCCGTGCAGGCCACCGGCGCGTACAACTACGCGATGGCCTCGAACTACAACCGGTTCCCGAGGCCGGCGGTCGTGCTGGTCAATGACGGTCGGGCCGACATTGTGGTCGAGCGCGAGCCACTTGCCGACCTCGTCCGCCTCGATGTGGTTCCGCAGCGGCTGCAGTAGTCGGTAGCCGGATCGCGCAGACAGGCGGGGGCGGACGGTGTGAGCCATCTGCATGTGTCGGAGCACTTGCGCGTCGAGGGTCGCCTCGCGCCGCTGACGCTCGGCTGTTTGGAGCGCCTCGGGGCGGCCGGCGACGCGCTCGGCGCGCCGGTCTACCTCGTCGGTGGGCCGGTGCGCGATCTGCTCCTCGGCAGTCCGCTGCTTGATATCGACATCGCCGTCGAGGGTGATGCCGGGGCATTTGCATGTGAGCTTGCGACGCCCGGCGCCGACATCGCGGCCCATCCGGAGTTCAACAGCGCAACAGTCGGTTGCCTCGACGGCTCCCGCATAGACATTGCAGGAGCCCGCCGAGAGACCTACGAGCAGCCGGGCGCGCTGCCGACGGTCTCCCCCGCCGACATCACCGAGGACCTCCGCCGCCGCGACTTCACGGTCAATGCGATGGCGCTTGCGCTCTCGGGTTCGCACCGTTGGGCGCTCATCGATCCGCACCGCGGGTATGAGCATCTGCGCGCCGGCGTCCTGGCCGTGCTGCACGCCCGCAGCTTCGTCGACGACCCCACGCGCATCGTGCGCGCCGCACGTTTCGCCGCCCGGATGTGCCTGCGCGCGGAGCCGTCGACGCAATGCTGGCTGCGGGAGGCGATCGCCGACGGCGCCCTGTCGACGGTCTCCTCCGAGCGCATGCTCACCGAACTGAGGTACCTGCTCGTTGAGCCGACGGCCGCGGAGGCGCTCGGGCTGCTTGCCGATTGGGGGGCGCTTGAGCCCCTGGGCCTGCCCGACCCTCGCCCGCGCGCCGACGTGCTGCGCGCCCTGCTCGTCGCGCGCCGCAGGCTATCAGTCACCGGGATTGACGCCCTCGTGCCGGCGATGCTTGCGGTGCTGCCGGAGGCGCCTCGCGTGGCCGACTGGGTGAGCACCCGGCCACTGACGGCACAGGAGCGTGTGGACGCTCAACAGGCTGCTGCGATGGTGTTGGCGGCGCCCGAGGCGCTCTTTTCAACAGGTGTCAAAAGTAGTACACTGCATCTTGTACTCGAAGACATCGCACCCGCGGGGCTGATGGCCGCGTGGGCCGCGCATGGGGCCCCTGTACGGGCCAATATCGAGCGCTACGCGCTGCAGTTGGCCCACGTGCGTAGCGATATCTGTGGAGATGACCTGATCCGGGCCGGCTTCGAGGCCGGCCCGGGATTCAAGAGCGCCCTGAGGGCGGCACTCGCCGCCAAGCTCGACTGCGGCGCCGATGCAGCAGAGCAGCTCGAGGCCGCACTCGCACTACTGCGGGCAGGCGCTCGGCCCGGACAACCCGGAGGCCGGCGAGAATAGGTTCAGCATGCTGGTAGAGTTTCTGTCAGGACAGGCGTCCGCCGGCGAGTTTGTCGCCTGGATCATCGGCGCCGCCATCGCCATCACGGTGCATGAGTATGCACANNCACATGCGCGCTCGGCACTGGCCGCAGGCGACATGACGCCGGTCGCGCAGGGGAGGGTGACACTCAACCCGCTGGCGCACTACGATCCGGTTGGCTCGACGCTGCTGATCGTGGCGGGCTTCGGCTGGGCCAAGCCGGTGCCGGTGAACCCGGCCAACTTTCGCCATCCACGCCGGGACTCGCTGTGGGTTTCGCTGTGGGGGCCGCTGTCGAACATCATCCTGGCCGCGGTGCTGGCCATCCCGTACCGTTTCGCCGACCTGGGTGCGTACACGAAGGCGGTCGCCTTCATCATCCTCATCAACCTCATCCTGGCGGTGTTCAACCTGATACCGGTTCCGCCGCTGGATGGGTCACACGTATTGGCGGCGCTCTTGCCTGCTCAGCAGGCCCGACGGATGGAGTACTTCTTCGCGCGCAACGCGCAGTGGTTCTTCATTGTCGTGCTGGGCGTGTTCTTCCTGTTCCGGTCGGCGATCTGGGCGGTTCTGATGATACCCGTCATAGGCCTGTTCTGGCTGCTGACGGGCACGTTGCCGTTCTGAGTGGTCGTGTCATCTGATGCGGAGAACCGGTGCTATGGCGGAGCTGAAAGCTGTGGTGTTGTGCGCGGGTGAGGGGACGAGGCTGCGGCCGCTGACATTCTCGCGTCCCAAGCACCTGTTGCCCGTGGCCGGCAAGTCGCTGCTGGGTCGGGCGTTGGACACCATCGCAGAGGCCGGAGTGGTCGAGGTGGCCCTGATCGTCGGCCACCAGGCAGAGTCGGTCGAGCGCCACATCGGCGCCGGCGCGGCGTGGGGTGTGCACACGACCTACATCCGGCAGGACAAGCCCTTGGGGCTTGCGAACGCCGTTGAGTGCGCGCGGGAGTTCGTCGGGGATTCGCCCTTCATCGTCTTCCTCGGCGATAACCTTCTCGAGCGCGGCATTACCCAGTTCGTCGACGACTTCCGCGTCTCCGGACCCGACGCAGCGCTGATGCTGCGCGAGGTCGAGGACCCGGAGCGCTATGGAGTTGCCGAGCTTGACGAGGGCGGGAGGGTGCTCCGCGTCGTCGAGAAGCCCGCGGAACCCAGGACCAACCTCGCCATCGTCGGCGTCTATGCCTTCACCAACTCGATCTTCGAGGCAATCTCACAGATACAGCCGTCCGCGCGCGGCGAGTACGAGATCACCGACGCAATCCAGTGGCTCATCGATCGCGACAGGCGTGTGTCATCATCGATCCTCGAGGGTTTCTGGGAGGATGCCGGCGAGCCGCAGGCGCTGCTGTACGCCAACCGCATCTACCTCGAGCGGATGGAGCCGGATGTGCGGGCGGAGGCGAACGCGGGTTCCGAGTTGACCGGCACGCTGCAGGTCGGGGAGGGGACTCGCATCGTCCGCACCAGGGTCGTCGGTCCGTGCTTCATCGGGGCCAACTGCGTGCTGGAGGACTCAGTCGTTGGGCCGTACGTCTCAATAGGCGACGGCTGTCAGGTGCGCAACAGCGTCATCGAGGACGCCATCATCCAGTCGGCCTCGCGCATCATCAACCTGCGCGCGGGGCTCAAGAGTTCGGTGCTCGGCGAGGAGGTCGTGGTCTCGGGCCACGGCCACACGCGGATGGCGCCGCCGATGCACATGCTTCTGGGCGACATGACTCAGATTCGGGTGATCTGAATTCAGATAGAGGCCATGGCACAACGCTACGACATCTCCGAGGAGCAGTTGTCTCTGTTCACGGGCTTCGAGGTCAGCATCACGATCTTCGAGGGGCCGCTGGACTTGCTGCTGCACCTCGTTCGGCGCCGACAGGTCGATATCTCCGAGATCAAGCTCGCGGATGTCACCGCCCAGTACATCTCCTACGTGGCGACGCTCGGGGCGCTCAACGTCGACCTCGCCGCCGAGTTCATTGTTGTGGCGGCGCAGCTGCTCTACATCAAGTCCCGCAGCCTGCTGCCGATGTCGCGGGATGATGATGAAGAGGAGGAGGATATCGGGCTCGACCCGCAGGCGGAGCTGGCGCGCCGGCTCGAGGAGTACCGCGCCTACCGCGACGCGGCGGAGGTGCTCGAGGACGCCCGCAGGCTGCGCGGCCGCGTCTATCTGCGCTCGACGGTCGAGGACCAGGTCGGCAGCGGCTTTGTCGATCTGGCCGATGTGTCGGTCTTCGACATGGTCGCCGCGGTCGGCGAGTTGCTCAAGCGGGCAGAGCCCGATGCTCCCCGCGTTGTCCACAAGCGCCCTGTCACCGTCGCGCAGCGCCTGCCCGATATCATCACGACGTTGCACCGCGCGGGCGAACCGATGCAGTTCTCCCAGCTTGTTGCCATGCCGGCATCACGGGTCTATATCATAGTCACATTCCTGTCGATCCTCGAACTCATCCGGCGCGGGATGGTGCGTGTGGGGCCGGTGGAGGGCGAGGCCGACTTCAGAGTGTGGCTTGTAGAAGGAGCGTTCCCCGCCAGGGCGCAGGCCGGCCTTGAACTGCCGGCTGACGCCGAGCCCGCGGGGGAGTAGTCCATGGCACAGACCGATCTTGTCAATGCACTCGAGTGCCTGCTTTTTGTCTCGGAGGACCCGCTCTCGGCGCAGGACGCCGCCGGGGTCCTGGGGGCGCAGCCTCGTGAGGTCGAGGACCTCATCGCCGCTCTGCAGAAGCGGCTCGAGGGAAGCGGGCTGCACGTCGTCTGCCTCGCGGGCGGCTACGCGCTCGGCACGCGGCCCGAGTACGCCGACTATGTCGAGACGCTGCTGCAGCCCGACCCGCAGCGGCTCTCGCGGCAGGCGCTGGAGGTGCTCGCGATTGTCGCCTATCGGCAGCCCATTACACGGCCGGAGGTCGACTCGATCCGCGGCGTGAATTCGAGCGGGGTGGTCAACTCACTGCTCGAGAAGGACCTGCTGAAGATAGCCGGGCGTGCCAAGGCGCCGGGCAGGCCCTTCCTGCTGTCGACAACGGCCACGTTCCTGTCGGCCTTCGGGCTCCGCAGTCTGGACGACATGCCCCAGCTGGAGCTGCCGCTGCCGAAGCCGGAATCCGCCGCCCAGCTCACGCATGATACCGCGGACCTGTCCGCGCCGGAGGCCGAGGCACAGACGGATGCGGCGCCAGGAGGTTTCTTTGCTCCCGGCGTGGAGCAGACCGAAGATGTCACATCCGGGGATGAGCCGCCATTCACCGAAGACACTGCACAGCACTAGCCGTTCTGCTGCCGGTCTGCCTGGCGGTTGCGCCTGTTCTGGCGGCCGGCAAGGGGCCGCTGCTCACCAGGGATGCGCCACCCGCGCTGAGCGCCGAGGCTGCCATCCTCATCGATTCGGTGACCGGCATGGTCCTCTACGAGCATCACGCGCACATGCGCAAGTACCCAGCATCCACGACCAAGACGATGACGGGGCTCCTGTGCGTAGAGAAGGCCGACCTGGACAAGACGGTGACCATCAGCAAGCGCGCCGCGGCCGTCGGGGAGGCGTCGCTCAACCTGTATGAGGGCCAGCAGATCAAGCTGCGCCACCTGCTCGCCGGCGTACTGCTCAAGTCGGCCAACGATGCTTCGACCGCGGTGGCGGAGGCCGTCGGCGGGGACTATGCGAGCTTCATCGCGATGATGAACCAGCGGGCCGGGGAGCTGGGCCTTTCCGAGACTCACTTCGTCAATCCGCACGGCCTGCACGATGCCAACCACTACTCATCAGCCCATGATCTGGCCTACATCGCCCGCGCGGCGATGGCGCAGGAGCAGTTTCGCAGTATCGTCGGCAAGCAGCACCTGACCATCCCCTGGCCCAACAAGCCGGAGGGCCGGCAGCTGGACAACCTCAACCGGCTGCTGCCGCGCTGGAGCGCCGTCGACGGCGTAAAGACGGGCTATACCACTCCGGCCGGCCGCTGCCTCATTGCGTCCGCCACCGTTGACGGTTGGCGCCTGATCGCGGTCTGCCTCAAGTGCAAGGACTCGTGGAGTGATTGCGAGGCGCTGTTGCGTTGGGGCTTCAGCAACTACCAGCTCGTGAAAGTGGTCGCCGCGGGGACCAGCCCGTGGGAGTGCCGTGTCCGTGCCGGGACTGCCCGCGCCGTTTCGGTCGCCGCGACCGATGACCTGTGGCTGCCGCTGTCTAGAAGCCTCGAACTGCCGCGGCCTTTCGCAGACCTCGTGCCGGTCACCGCCCCCGTCAAGCAGGGGCAGGAGCTGGGCGCGGTTTTTGTCGACTACGGCGGCAAAGACTACCGCATACCGCTTGTGGCCGCCGAGGCGGTTGACAGGTGTCTGTGGGCCACCGTGGAGGAGAGCCGCGAGCAGATGGCGGTGGTCTTCGTCCTGGTTGCGCTCTCGTTCGGAGTGTTGGTGCATGGAGCGACTGCAAAAGTTACTCGCGCGCGCCGGCGTCGCGTCCCGCAGAGAGAGCGAGAAGCTCATCTGTGCAGGGCGCGTGTCGGTGAATGGCAGGGTGGTCACTGAACTCGGCGCCGGAGCCGACCCCGCGGTCGATGCCATCGCCGTCGATGGAGCCGTGCTGTCATTCGATGAGCCCATGCACTACCTGGCGCTCAACAAGCCGGCCGGCTACGTCACCTCGCGCTCCGATACCCACGACCGCCCCACGGTGATGAGCCTGATTCCCGAGCAGTTGCGACCCTTCGTCGTGCCGGTCGGCAGGCTCGACCTCGACAGCGAGGGGCTGCTGCTGCTCACCAGCGATGGTCGGCTCACCCATGCGCTGACCCACCCGAGCTTCGGGGTGCCCAAGACCTACCTTGCAACCGTCAGAGGGCACGTCACCCGCGACGGCCTGCGCGCACTCACACACGGCGTCGAACTCGAGGATGGGCCCGCAACGGCCGCGGACGCCCGCATTGAGCGCCGAGCCGGAAACAACTGCGTGCTCCGGATCGTTCTCACCGAGGGGCGCAAGCGCGAGGTGAAGCGGATGTGTGAGGCAATCGGCCATCGCGTCGTCCACCTGCGCCGGATCGCCTTCGGCCCAATCGAGATCGGCTCGCTGCCTCTGGGCCGGCATCGGAACCTGAGCGATGACGAGGTCAACCGACTCTACAAGGTCACTCGACTGCGGCGGGGACGGCGCGCCTGACGGCGCGCACACCGTGACCGGCGCCGACGGCCGCGCGACGGCTGCGTACTCCGTGCCGGCAGTCGGTCTGGTGGCGACGATTGCCGCCTGCATCCTGCTGCGAATGCACCTGATGCCCCTCGGAGTGCCGGGGCAGTGGTATTGGCCGCTACGGGTCATACCGCTCGTACCCACCGTGAGCATGCTGCAGGGGCTCATCCTCGTCGTGCTCGCCGCCGCGTATGTCATCTCGATTCTGCGCTCGGGTCCGCGCCGGGCACAGGTCGCCCTCGCCGTAGCCTTGTGCACGCTGGGCTGCGGCGCCATGATGATGGGGCTCTACTCGGCCGAACGCTATGGCCATCTGCGCACCGCGCAGGTGACCTGCTCGATCTCCGCGCTCCCGTACTTCGGCGCCGCGATCGAGGCCGGCAGCCTCCAGGCTCTGGTCGATGAGTACGTGAAGGACTACACCAGGGACGCACAGCCGGAGCGCCTGCGCACCCACCCGCCCGCGACTACCGCCTACTACATGCTCGCCCGGCGCGCAATTCTCGCCTCGGAGTGGTTGACCGGTCTGGCGCGGGGGCTCATTGCCCGGGGCGGGTTGCCGCCGGAGTATGCCGGCCGCCTGGCCATCGGCAGAACCGCGCTCAAGCTCACCTCCGACGATGTCGCCGCCGGTGCGCTGGCAAGTGTGTTCATCACTCTCCTCGGAGCGCTGACACCGGCCGCGTGCTTTCTGCTGGCGACGGCTGTGCTGCCGCTCAGGCACGCATTGCAGGCGACGGTGCTGTCGGCGGTGATCCCCTCGCTGTTGATCGTTGCCCCCAGCATCGAGGGCTTCGCGGTGGTTCTGGCACTGAGCAGTTCGGGGGCGCTCCTGTGGGCTGCGCGCCTCGCCACCGGCGACGCCGAGGCTCCTGCCCGTCGGCCGGTCGCCCTGGCGCTGGCCCTGCTCTCCGGGCTGCTGTGGGCCGCGGCGATCCTGTGGACGGTGGGGCTGCTGGCGATAGCTCTGCCGGTGGGCGCGGTGCTGGTGCGGTCGCTGCTTGTCGAGCGCGATGCGCGGGGGGGGACGCTGCTCGCTCTCGGTGTCGCGTGCGCGGGCTTTCTGGGTGTGCACGCGGTGATCTACCTCGTGAGCGGTTACAGCCTGCCGCTGCACCTGGTGGGGATCATGTCCAGCCAGCGCGACATCATGGCCGCCGCCGGACGAGACCGGCTCACCTGGACGTGGATGAACCTCTACGATTTCGCGCTCTTCCTGGGCCCCGCACTCACCATCGCCGCCGTCGCCGGGACGGTGCGGCTTGTGCGCTCGATCCGCACCGCCGACGCGGGTGCCTGGCTGTGCCTTGGCGGCGTAGCCGCGCTTGTGCTCCTGGACCTGAGCGGCACCACCAGGGGTGAAGTGGGGCGCATCTGGGTGTTCCTGATGCCCTTCTTCGCGCTCACGGCCACCCGTGCCGCCTGGGCCGAAAGCCCTCCGCAGGGGGCGTTGGGCCTCGCAATTCTCACGATCGCCCAGGTGATCTATGCCGTTGTGCTCTACGCATCCATCGTGCCCGTGGGAGTGTAGACAGTGGCGACACCGCCCCCCGTCAATCACGCCGGCGGCCTTGCCCTGCTGCGCGCGAATCCGGTGCTCGAGAGGGTGCAGGCACTGCTCTGCCCTGCTGATGAGCCGCTCTACCTGGTCGGCGGCGCGCTACGGGATGCCTTCGTTGGTCGCGATCCGGTTGACCTGGACTTCGCAGGGCCGGGCGCGATTGAAGTCGCACGGCGCTTCGCCGCAAACAACCGCGCACACATGGTGATGCTTCACGAGCTGCCGCCGATCGCCCGTGTGCCCGTCTACATGCCCGGCGCCTCCCACGCCTTCATACTCGACTTCTGCGGCCTTCGCGGGCCGAGCATCGAGGCCGACCTCGCCGCCAGGGACTTCACGATCAATGCGCTCGCGCTCGACCTGAGCAGCTTTGCGCTGCTCGACCCGACCGGGGGCCTCGACGACCTGCACGCGGGCATTGTGCGCGCGGTGGGGGCGGCAGCATTCGCGGCCGACACCGTCCGCTGTGTGCGCGCCTATCGCTTCTGTGCGGCACTGGACTTCCGCCTCGAGGAGCAGACACGCGGGTGGCTGCGGGCGGCCGCGGGTGGCATTGCGCATGTCGAGGGGCAACGCGTCGGGGATGAGCTTCTCCGTCTGCTCGACGCTCCGCGCGTGGGCCGCACGATTGCGGAGATGGACGCCGACGGCATCCTGTCGCATGTGCTGCCGGAGCTTGAGGAGGGCCGCGACATGGACCAGCCGGGTTTTCATCACCTGAGCGTGCAGGCCCATGCGATCGAGGCGCTATCGTCGATGGAGGCCCTCCTGGCACNNGGCACGCCCGGAGACCCTGCTTCCGCGCAGTGCCGCCATTGTCGCGGAGTACCTGCGACGTCCCCGGACGCGGCCGCTGCTCTTGATGGCTGCCCTGCTGCATGATGTCGGCAAGCCCGCCTGCCACACTCGCGAGCCGGAGGGACGTATCCGTTTCACGGGTCATCCGTCCGCCGGGGCCGCGATTGCGGCACGCATCCTGCAGAGGCTTGCGTGGCCCGCGCGGATTCGCGACGGTGTGGTGGCTCTTGTGGCGCATCACATGCGGGTCTTCGACCTTGCCCGCCTGGCGATCGACGGGGGCCGCGCCGCCGACGATATCGGCAGGACGATCTCAATGGGGGCAATACGACGCATGTTCAGACAGGTACACGGACATGAGCCGGGGCTGATGCTTACGGCTCTGGCCGACTCACACGCTTCGCGCGGGCCCGCCAAGAGCCCGGGCTACGACGCTGCGCTCGCGACAGTCTGCGACCAGATGCTGCGCGGCTACATCGAGTACACAACCGTACAGGCCCCGGAGCCGTTGCTCACAGGCAAGGACCTGATCGCCGAGGGCTTCGCGCCCGGGCCGATCTTCTCCGCGCTGCTGCAAGCAGTCGAGGACTCCCGCTCGGAGGGCCGCGTATCGAACAGGCAACAGGCTCTCGACCTTGCCCGAAGGCTCGCACGCGAGCGGGCCGGAGCCGATGAGACGAAGGAGTAGCCGTGCGCTGAGCGAATACAACCGGTGTCGGCTGACCGGTCTCGCAGGCCAGACCCGATCCTACGAAGGAAGGATAGTGGTCGGCCGCAGACAGGGAGTGGAGGTGGCCTGATGGCGGGGCTTTGAGGGGGGTGCCCCGGGGCTGCCTTGCCGTAACTTGTACGGGCTTCTGCGCTCATGGAGAGGTGATGCGGGTGTTGACGGGGAGGGACGCGCAGGTCCTCAAGGCCGTTGCCGAACTGATTGGCGACTGCCCTACGTGCACGCTGGTGACCATCGACGAGAACGGGCTTCCGGTGGCCCGGCAGATGTCTGACAACAACACCGGCCACGAGAGCTCGCTGTGGCTGCACACCTCGGTCCGCACGCGGAAGGTTGCGCATCTGCGCGTCAACCCCAACGCCGGCCTCCACTACTTCAACTACCAGGACCTCAAGAGCGTCTACGTGACGGCCACGTGCTCATTCGTCAGCGATCCGCGGCTGCGCAGGGAGCACTTCCGCAACAGCCTGCTCCGGNNCCCCGCCGGCCCGGAGGACCCCGCGTACGTACTGCTCGAGTTCACACCGACCAGCTTCGTCTACTACCCCGGGCCAGAGGCCGGCCACTCCCCGCTTATCTGGGTGCCCGGCACCGGCGTGCGGGTGCTCAATACCGACTGATAGCCCCGCCGCGCGCTGTTGGGGGCAGGTCCACGGTCGGCCTCCGGCTAACCTTCACACGCATCTGCTGCCTGTGACGCTATGTCGCAGGTCCATCCATCCATGCGTGAGTACGACGCCCCGGAGTGAGTGAGCATGAAGACCATTGCCGAGCCGGCAAGAGAGATCCCCGTCATCCGTGACGTTGATGTCTGTGTTCTGGGAGGTGGCCCCTCCGGCATCATCGCCGCCCTGCAGGCCGCCGCACATGGTGCGAAGACTCTGCTGGTCGAGCGCTACGGCTTCCTGGGCGGCATGGCGACCGCCGGTATGGTCGGGCCGATCCTGGGCCTGCGGGAGGTCGGCTCCGAGAACGCCACCGCCGGCGCGATGACCGAGCAGTTCTGCAGGCGCATGGCCGATATCGGCGGAGCGACGCAGTGGGAGGAGTCGGTGAAGGCCGGCCGCGTGGCCTTCGATGTCGAGGCCTACAAGGTCACCGCGGACCGCATGTGCACGGAGTTCGGCGTGGACCTGCTGCTGCACTGCGTGGCCGTCGATTCGGTGGTCGAGGCAGGTGTGCTGCGCGCAGTGGTCGTCGAATCCAAGTCGGGACGCCAGGCCATCGCCGCGAAGTGCTTCATCGACGCCACCGGCGATGCCGATGTCGCCTTCAGAGCCGGCGCGGAGTGCACCAAGGGCCGCCCCGCCGACGGGCTGATGATGGCGATGGGCAGCATGTTCAGAGTCGGCGGCATGCAGCCGCTCTCCGAGGACCAGGCAAAGGCCGCGCGGGAGATCATCACCAGGGCCCGTGACGAGGGCCTCTTCACCACCTACCACAGCGGCCTCGGCGGGCAGGGCTCCGTGCTCCAACCCGGTGATGCAAGCTGCAATATCACCCGCTTTGCCGGCGACGCGACCGATGTCGAGGACCTCACCCGCGGCGAGGTATTCATCCGCGAGCAGGTCTGGCGGATCGTCGAGTTCTGGCGCAACAACATCCCCGGCCTCGAAAACGTGCACCTGATCGCCAACCCGCCGAACATCGGCATCCGTGAGACCCGCCAGCTTGTCGGCCTCGATCGCGTCACCGGCGAGGACGTCATCGCCGGCCGCAAGCGCGATGACGCGATCGCGCGCTGCTCCTACTGGATCGATATCCACTGCCCCCGCGGCTTCGGCGACGGCGGAGTCCACCTGTGCTACAAGCAGTGCCCCAACACGTCCTGCTACATGCTCACCGACTACGCGGACCAGTTGCCTGACGAGCTGCATCCGCCCGACTACTTTGACATCCCGTACGGCTCACTCGTCCCCGTCGAGATCGACGGCCTGCTGGTCGGGGGCCGCTGCATCTCAGCCGACTACCAGGCGATGTCGGCCGCGCGCGTGATGGCGCCGTGCATGGCCATCGGCGACGCCTGTGGCGTGGCGGCAGCGATGGCGGCGGACGCGAATGTCACGCCCAGGAAGCTCGATGTGGCGACGCTCCGCAGCCGGCTGCGCGAGGCGGGGGCGGTGTGCTGAGGCGTAGGGCGTCGCCGGTGGGAACAACCATCGACCCCGGCGGCCGGCGGAGATTCTCCAAGGGGGGTGGGGGGGAGCGGACGAACGAACGGATTCTCCCCGGGCCATGGATGGGTGCCTCGGTCGACAGGTGTTCGCTGTGCGAACGCTGCCGGGCCCCTAAAGGGATTCTATATCTAGTATATATATATATATTCTAGATATACTAGATATTCTAGATTTAAGGGCTAGGTTGGCTGTGTACGTACACGGCCCTACTGAGTGTTGATCGAGATGTCCGACATGGCCGGAAGGCGGACGATTATTCGTTCGTTCGTCCGCTCCCCCCTGGGGTAGGTCACGGCGGAGGGAGGTCTAGGTCGGGTAGGTCACTGGAGGGGTAGGTCAGAGCCGGGTAGGGCGGGGCATCACGCGAGGCGTTGTCGTGGCCGCTCGGTGTTCCCACACCCCTCGACCCTAATCCCTCACCCCTGCCTCACCACACCATCCGTTCGTTCGTCCGCTCCCCCC
>DPJP01000141.1:4301-4526 GCA_003542955.1 Armatimonadota bacterium | reverse complement strand
AATCGGCCTTTTCCTCAGATTCCCTCGAAGATTCTCTCGGAGATCTTCTGAATGCGCGTTGCTGCGGTTGCCTCCGCCACCACCAGGCACTCGGCAATATCGGCTCATGACAGGCGTCCGTCGAGGTGGCGCGCGTCGATCGCCATCTCATTACTGGTGATGTCCTCACAGTAGCGGCTGCCTCCAGCCTCAGGGAACAGGCAGGGGGGGGGGCGGACGAACGGA
>DPJP01000141.1:0-4274 GCA_003542955.1 Armatimonadota bacterium | reverse complement strand
GTCCCGCGGCTGCGGGATGAGGGCTGTACCCCAGGCGCACCGGTCTTCCCGGCAACTCGTACCGTATCGAGCCGGGGCCGGATGCGCGTGGGCCCGCCTTCAGCGCCGGGGCGAGGGTGCCCGGGCTACTGTCCCTGCGCCTCCTGTCACGTTGACTTTGCCCGCTCCTGAGCCCTATAATGGCCCTGTATTGCCGAATCTGGGCGCTGAGGGGGCCAACACGGCGCCACTGTGGGAGGCGTGCTGCCATGGCCGATGCCAAGCTGCGTGTCGGGCTGATCGGGACGGGCGTGTGGGGCGAGACTCACCTCAAGGCGTATACCTACGACCCCGGTGTCGACCTCGTCTGCATCTGTGACAAGAATGAGCAGCTCCTGGCCGAGCGCGCCGAGGAGTACGGCGTCGCCAACACCGTCAGCGACTACGGCGAGTTGCTCGACCGCTCCGATATCGACGCGGTCTCCGTGGTCACTCCCGACTTTCTGCACAAGGAGATCGTCATCGCGGCGGCCCGGGCCGGCAAGCACGTGCTGGTCGAGAAGCCGATGGCGACGAGCGTCGCCGACTGCGAGGAGATGCTGGCGGCGGTCGAGGAGGCCGGCATCACGCTGATGATTGACTTCCACAACCGCTTCAACCCGATCTTCACCCAGCTCAAGGAGAAGGTCGACGCCGGCGACATGGGCGATCCGCTGATGATCACGCTGCGGCTGAACGATACCTACTACGTGCCGACGCAGATGCTCAGTTGGGGCGGGCAGTCGACGGTGGCGTGGTTTCTGGCTTCGCATGCGGCCGACCTCGCCAGATGGTTCTTCAACTCGGAGGTCAAACGCGTCTACTCGGTCTCTCGCTCGACGCTGCTAAGGGCCCACGGCTTCGACACGCCCGACTTCTTCCACTCGATCCTCGAGTATGAGAACGGCGCCGTCGCGCACATCGAGAACTGCTGGATCATGTCCGAGGCGATGAACGCGGTCTGCGACTTCCGCGGCGAGTTGATCTGCTCAGACGGCACAGCGATCATGAATGTGATTGCGAATCGAGCCCTCGAGGTCTATGACGGTGTCCAGGGCGCGAGTATGCCCAACCCCGTGGCGATGTTCGACATCCATGGTGAACTGCGCGGCTTCGCGGTTGAGAGCATCCGCTACTTTGCCAGGTGCATTCGCGAGGGCAGGGAGCCCTTCATCAAGCCGATTGATGGTTTGCGCAACACGGAGGCCGTCGTCGCTATCCACGAGTCCGCGCAGTCGGGCCAGCCGGTTGAGCTGTAAGCGTGACCGGAGGACCACATGACCCGCTACATCTGGGCGATAGCAGCGGCTGCAGGGGCGGTCGGCATAGCAGTCGGCCTCTCTCAGGGCCACTGGGGCATCGTGTTCCAGTGGGCCGGGACGCTCTGCACCTCCTGCATCGGCCTCGCGAAGTGATATGCACAACACCACGTCGGACAACACCGCAGGGGGCGGCGCCTCCGGCGCGAAGAGACCGCGATGGGTGCGGTATCGCAACTGGGTGCAGATTGCCGCCCTGGTTGTGATGAACTCCTACTTCCTCTCGTGGGCGAGGGGCTTCTGCGTGCCCGCGCTCAACTGCTGGGCCTGCCCGGCTGCGGTGTTCTCCTGCCCGCTGGGGGCGCTGGCCAACAGCTCGATTGCGGCCAGATGGACGCTCGGGCAGATACCCTGGTATGCGGTTGTGCCCGTCTACATCCTGGGCACGATGGTGGTGTTCAGCGCGCTGTTCGGGCGCATGATGTGCGGGTGGATATGCCCCTTCGGCTGGCTGCAGGACAGGCTCGCCGGGCTGCGCAAGAACCACTGGCGCCTGCCGCGGTGGCTGGGCTATTCGAGATACGTCATCCTGATTGCGCTCGTGTTCGCTGTGCCCTACCTGGTGAGCGAGCCCTGGTTCTGCAAGCTCTGCCCGCAGGGGGCGCTGCAGGGGGGCTGGTTGCAGCCGATTGTCAACCCGGCGGTGCGCTCCGGCATCGGCGCCTTCTGGTGGCTCAAGCAGGCGATTCTCGTCGCCTTCCTTGTGCTGATGGTCTTCATCAGGCGGCCGTTCTGCCGCACCTCGTGCGCGCTGGGCGCGATCTTCTCGCTGTTTCAGCGCTACAGCCTCTGGCGGATCGATTTCGACAAGAGCAAGTGCGTCGACTGCCTCTGGTGCGTGGCGGCGTGTCCGGCCGGCATCGACCCGCGCAGGGAAGTCAATTCGCACGCATGCATCGGTTGCCTGGAGTGCACAGGGTGTCCGTTTGACGCAATCAACAGCCGCCCGATGTGGCAGCCACGGCCGCGCGCGGTGGAGACGAGCGTCGGCCACGGGGCTGACGGGGATGACTCTGC
Source organism: Armatimonadota bacterium (assembly GCA_003542955.1). Taxonomy (GTDB): domain Bacteria; phylum Armatimonadota; class Zipacnadia; order Zipacnadales; family UBA11051; genus UBA11051. The sequence goes on along the minus strand of DPJP01000141.1, from coordinate 1,920 downwards.
GCAATAGCGCCGCCCGGAGAGGATTCTCCCGCAACTGCGTGGACCTGTGAAGCGTTGAACTAGTGAATGAGGCAGTGCGGGCCCGGCGCGCAGTCCATGGCGTCTGAGATCCCTCTATACCGGGTATGCTCTCGATGTGCTCGTATGGCGCGCGTTGTTCGCGCCGCTGGAGTGCGGATACGCGAACCGCGGCGGGTCCGCGGTCGTCTAAGAGCAATGATGGCACACAACCATGGCAGGGCTTCGGCCTGCCTGTTCGCGCATTCATAGTCATCTGATATCGCCGCTACGGCCGTGCGCGGCCGACAGGAGCATCCATTCCATGCCCAGACCCGTTCACAACAGCCCCGGCGTTGACCGGCGTCGGGAGTTCGAGCAGCTCGCCAGGCAGTATGAGCGCGACCTGTTCGCGGCCGCAATGCGTCTGACAGGCTCGCGTCAGGAGGCCGAGGACCTGATCCAGGAGGCCCTCGTCAGCGCCTACCTCGGCTTCGACAGCTTCGAGCTGGGAACCAATTTCAGAGCGTGGATGTTGCGCATATTGAGGAACACGCACATCAACCGGTATCGCAAGACCCAGCGAAGCGTCAACACGGTTGACCTGGAGGAACTGACGGAGGAGCCACGCGTCGAGGCGCGTCACCCCTCGCCGACGATGACCGGCATCGAGGCCGAGGTGCTCGGCAGCATACCCGATGAGGGTATCGTCCCGGCGCTTGGTGAGTTGCCCGAGGAGTTCAGGACCGCGGTTGTGCTCTCCGACATCCACCAGTACTCGTATGAGGAGATTGCCAGGGAACTCGACATCCCGCTTGGCACGGTCAGGTCCCGCATCTTCCGCGGCCGCAAACGACTTCGCGAAAGCCTTGCCGAATACGCGCGACAGAACCGAATGATATGAAAGAGCCCAACTGCCCGATTACCGAGGAGCAACTCAACGGCCTGGTCGACCGCGAACTGAGCGATGTCGACACGCGCACCGTGGCCATGCACGTGGTGGCCTGCGGCTGGTGTGCCCGCATTGTCGGCCAGTTGACTGCAAGCGAGGCGCTACTGCGCACACCGTTGCCGCACGAGCGCAGGGATGCGGCGTTCTCGGCCGACTTCTGGACCCGGCTTTCGGAGCGGCTCNNGGACGATGTGGACAACGTCGTACGGGCCACCTCCCCGGGCGCTCCTGCCCGCGTAGCGGCCGGGACCGCCATGGGCCTCGCGGTGGCCCGCAGGGCAATGCCGTCGCATGCCCCGCAGCTTGCCGCTGCGGCCGTACTGCTGCTGATCTGCGCGATCGCCGCGCGCCATGTGGGCCTTTCCTGGTTCCACGGCGTGGGGCCCGCCCACCTGGTCGGCGTCCATGAGAGCGCGGTGGCCCTCGCATCCCGCCCCGTGCCGGTGGCACCAGCGAGCGCCCTCACCCCCGTGAGCATCGGCGGCAATCCGCTCATGGTGTCTCCCGCTGCCCAGCGCTCGAACACGGTGCGGATGGTAGACCTCGACGGGACACCGGCCGTGTGCTCGGTTGTCGGCAGCGGCGGTCGCCCGGTGACGCTGATCAGCACCGGCCGAGGCGCGATCAGTCTCCGCGGCATGCGGCAGTTGGCCGGCTCCGATGGCCGCTACTACTTCTCCGCTCAACCTGACGGCAGCGTTGTGGTCGTAGATGTCGATGGCGACAACGTATGGCGCGCCGCCGTCGGCCGCGTCGGGCTCGACGATCTGCTGACGCTGATGTCGCAGGTCTCCGCCCATACGGGCTACGAGGGCTCAATGTAGAGGCCCTGCGTCGGCTTTCTCCGACAATCTGCAGCATTCTCACGGCGCGGGACCGATCCGCGCCGTGTTGTCCTTCCCGGCTCCCACTGCCGGGGGGATGTACAGAAGTCTCAGGGCTCCAGATTGAGAGATGCCGGGGTCACGTCT
>DPJP01000285.1 GCA_003542955.1 Armatimonadota bacterium | reverse complement strand
AAAAATGAATTTTCAAGACCTGACCCCAGCCGTTCCAGCCCTGCACGGGGAGGCCCGGCATACCGACAGGGGGAACTCTACACACTGACGGGACATCCCCACTCTGTTCGGAAGGGTGAGTGTATTGCAGCAGTTGCGGGCCTCTATTGCGTGCGTCCTTGCGCTCTGCGTCGTCGCCGTGTCGTGTCCCACGGTGAGCGCGGAGACGGTATACGTAGGCAGGCGCGTGTACGATCACGGCGTCGCCACACCGATCAGCAACCACCGGGGCACGGTGGCCACCGTCGACGGCAACGGCAGAAATGTGCTGCTGTCGTGGCTGATGGACCATCGCGGCGGGTATGGCCTGCTGGTGCTCGATGTTGCCACCGGCGAGGGCGGTGTCAAGCCGATGCCATCTCCGATCGGCGACTCGCCGTTTGCCTCAATCCTCTCTTCAGGCAACAAGTTCTACACCCACGTCAACAGCCACTTCGTCGAGTATGACCCGGTCAAGGGCGACTTCAGCCTCTGCACGAAGACCGAGCGCGGCATGGCGATGGGAATGACCGAGGATGACAACGGTATCATCTGGTCGGTGACCTATCCGCAGAGCGGTGTCGTCTCATTCAATCCTGCCACCCGCGAGTTCAAGGACTACGGCCACGTCTACGAGCAGAACTGGGCGCAGTACCAGCGCGACGTCGCCTGCGACGACACCGGCTGGCTCTACTTCGGCGTCGGCAGCACCAACGCGCAGATCATCGCGCTCAATCCCGAGACCGGCGAGGCGCTGCCGATGCTGTCGGAGGAGGAACGCAAACAGGGAACCGGCACGGTCTACCGCAATCTCGATGGCAAGGTCTACGGCAAGCAGTCGAAGGACCCGACCTGGTACCAGTTCTACCAGGGGGAGCGCACGACGGTCGGGACCGAGCACCAGAAGAACGCCAAGCCGATCATCACCAGCCATCAGGGGCTGTTCCACAGGACCTTCCCCAACGGCGACGTCGTCACTGACTACAGCCTCGTCGACCGCACGCTGTCGGTCAAGGAGGCCGAAACCGGCGAGATCAGGACGGTCTCCTTCGACTATGAGAGCGAAGGCGCTCACCTGATGGGAATCGCCACGGCGCAGGACGGGACGCTCTGCGGCGGCACCGCCTTCCCGATGCGCTTCTTCAGCTATAACCCGAGCACCGACGAGTGGATCAACCGGCAGGCCTACGGGCAGTGGAACACCGTTACAACGCAGGGGGAGAAGTTCTTCGTCGGCGGGTACGGCGGTGGCTTTCTGCTCGAGTGGGAACCGGCGGAGGAATGGGTGCAGACGGTCAAAGGTGACCCGGAGGGCAACCCGCTGTTTCTGACCCAGTGCACGCCGACCATCCACCGCCCCCACGATCTCTACGCGCACCCCGACGGCAAGACGATCATCCTCGCAGGCACCCCGGGGTATGGCTATACCGGCGGCGGTCTGCTCTTCTGGGACCGCGAGACCGGCACGCAGACACTGCTCGAGCACACCGACATCATCCCGCAGCATTCGACGATGTGCCTGATGGCACTGCCGGGGAACAAGCTGCTGGGGGGCACGACCATAGGCGCGGGCACCGGCGGCGAGGTGAAGGCCACGGTGGCGGAGCTCTACATCATGGACATGGCCACCAGGCAGATCGAGTGGCATGAGCCGCTGATCCCGGAGGTCAAGAGCTACGGCGACATGACCATGCTGCCCAACGGTATGGTCCTCTGCATCGCCGACAGGGTCACCTTCTTCGTGCTCGACCCCGCCACGCGAACCATCATCCACCAGCAGAACACCGAGGAGGCCGGCCTCGGCAAGACCAACTGGCAGCAGGGACCACGCGTCTTCGTGCGCGGCCCGAACAACGAGGTCTACATGCTCTTCACCGCCGGCGTCGCTCAGGTCGACCCCGAGACGTATGAGATCACGATGCTCTCGAACTCGCCCGTGTCGATCGGCCCCGGCGGAGACTACTATCGCGGTCGGATCTACTTCAGCAACGGCTCGCACCTCTACAGCTACCGGCTGCCGGGACTGCGCATCCGCTCCGAGAGACCACAAACCACCGCAGGGCACGCCGCCCCCGCTCAGCGCCGAGCGATCCAGTCAATACTCAACCGAACGCAGACTCGCCCCTGGGAGGATGAATGACGTGGAGATGGCAACCCCTGGAATCCTGGCCGTGGCGGCACTGCTCACCATGGCGTGTATCCGCTTTGAGGCAAACAGCAAGGACCTCGGCGGCGGCTTCTCCGACCATGGTGTCGCCACCCCGATCAGCAACCACCGCGGCACGGTCGCAACCGTCGATGGTGATGGCCACAGCACGGTGCTGTCATGGCTGATGGATCACCGCGGCGGCTACGCGCTGCTGGAGTTCGACGTCGAGACGGGCGAGTCGGCAGTGCATCCGATGCCGTTCCCGGTCTTCGACTCCCCGTTCGCGTCGATTCTGTCAAGCCGCCACCGCTTCTACACCCATGTCAACAGCCACTTCTGCGAGTTCGATGCCCAGAAGGGCGAGTTCACCTTCGTCGCCGAGACGGTGCCGATGATGGCGATGGGAATGACCGAGGACGATGATGGCGTCATCTGGGCGGCCTCCTATCCCGATAGCGGCCTGATGTCGTATGACCCGGAGACGGGTGAGTTCAACGACTACGGGCATGTCTACGAGCAGAACTGGCGCCAGTATCAACGCACCGTCGCCGCCGACGAGACCGGCTGGGTCTACTTCGGCGTCGGCAACACGCGCGGGCAGATCATCGCCTTCAACCGAGAGACCCGCGAAGCCATCCCGATGATCCCCGACGATGAACGCGCCCAGGGCACAGGCTACGTCTACCGCAACCTCGATGGCAAAGTCTACGGGCAGGCCGTACAGGGGGCCGCGAACCCATGGTTTGAGTTCTACGGTGGCAAGATGACCGCCCTGGCCAACCACGAGCAGGCCGACGAGAAGCCGATCATCACCGGCAGCCAGGGCCTCTTCCACACGATCTTCCCGGATGGCAAGGAGCTTGTCGAGCTGGACCTGATCGGGCGTGTGGCCTGGATTGATGATCCCCGGACCGGGGACAGCATCGAGATCACCTTCGACTACGAGACCGAGGGCGCGCACCTGATGGGGGTCGCGGCCGCCTCCGACGGCACACTCTGCGGCGGCACGGCCTTCCCGATGCGCTTCTTCAGCTACAACCCCGCGACCGACGCGTGGGTCAATCGCGAGGCGCATGGCCAGTGGAACACCGTCGCCGCGCAGGGGGAGAAGTTCTTCGTGGGCGGCTATGGCCACGGCTTCCTGCTCGAGTGGACCCCGGCGAACGAGTGGGTGCGCACCGACAAGGAGAATCCCGACAGCAACCCGCGCTACTGGATGGAGTCGGCTCCGACGATCAACCGCCCCCATGATCTGCTCGTCCACCCTGACGGCAGGACGGTCATCCTCGCCGGCACTCCGGGCTACGGCTATACCGGCGGCGGGCTGCTCATCTGGGACCGGCAGACCGAGACCGGCCAGATCATCGAGCACACTGACCTGATCCCGCTTCACTCGACCCAGAGCCTCATCGCGCTGCCGGACGGCAACATCCTCGGCGGCACAACCGTAGCGCCCGGTACCGGCGGCGAGCAACTCGCGGAGCAGGCCGAACTCTACCTGATGGACCTGGAGACCCGAACCATCCAGTGGCACGAGGTGATGATGCCCGGGGTCAGCGCCTACAGCGACCTCCGCCTGTTGCCGAGCGGGATGGTGATCGGGGTCGCAGACTGGAAGACGCTGTTCGTCTTCGATCCCGAGCAGCGGACGATCATCCATCAGCAGGACCTCGAGGAAAGATGGGGCCGCACGAACATCCAGCAGGGCCCGCGCATCTTCGTCTGGGGCGAGGATGATGAGCTGTTCATGCTCACCGAGAACGCGATCACGCGTGTTGATCTCGACAGCTATGAGGTGAGCCTGGTCGCGGAGTCACCGGTGGAGATTGGGCCGGGGGGCGACTACTACGATGGCCGCATCTACTTCGGCTCCGGGTCACACCTCTACAGCTACCAACTCAGCTGACGCTCCGTGGCACCAGCCGACTCAGCAACGGCGGCCTGCCCGTTTGATTCCCGGGCAGGCCGCCACGTCTGGTGCAGGCGCCTCCACCTGCGCGCTTCTCCCGGCTACCCGCCCTGCGCCACCTCCGCCAACTCCTCGAACACACTCTCGTCGAGCGGCGTAGCTAACGCCGCCACATCCCCGCGAATCTGCTCCGGGCTTGCCGCGCCCACGAGCGTCGAGGCGATGCGCGCCTCTCGCGCGCAGAGCTGCAGGTTTGCCGCCAGCACGTCAATACCACGTGCCTGACACCACTCCCACACGCGCACCGAGCGCTCCAGGCGTTCGGGCGTAGCAAAGCCCCCCAGGCGTTGCGCGACGATGCGGGGGTCTTCTCCGCCCAGCAGACCAAGCATCACCGCGGCGGCGTTGTAGACCCCGACATCGTGCTTCTCGGCAGGCTCGAGTACGCCATCGACGGCGCTCCGGTCGATCAGGTTGTAGTCGCAGAAGGTGAGTGACACGTCGAAGTGCCCCGTCTCCATGCAGGCGCGATGGAAGTCATGGGGGCGCGCGCCGAGCCCGATGGCACGGATGATTCCCTGCGCCTTCAACTCCAGCAGCGCCTCCAGTGTGCCGCCGGGGCCGAGTACCTCGGACAGGTCCGTGGGGTCATGGACCAGCAGGATGTCGATATAGTCGGTGTGCAACAAGCGCAGGCTGTTCTCCACGCTGCGTAGCGTGGCGTCACGCGAGTAGCCGGGACGACTCTGGGAATCGCGACCAGTCTTCGTCGACAGGATGATATTCGCGCGGTGAAAGCCCTCGGCCGGCAACTGCTTCAGCGCCAGCCCGACGCGCCGCTGGCTGTCTCCATACATCGGCGCCGTGTCGAAGTTGGCGATCCCGAGTTTGAGCGCCTCGAAGATGGTCGCCACTGCCTGATCGTCATCAAAGTCATCGGGCCCGGGGCCGGTGCGCCCCAGGTGCGCGCCTCCGAGCCCGATTGGTGTGACCATGAAACCGGTGCGTCCGAGACGGCGTCTGTCAAGCGGCATGAATGCAGGCCTCCTCGGCTATTCTACAGCCCACGGCGGCTGTGTCAGGTCGATCTCGATGCCGCCGTTGCGGGCGGATTCGACGGCCGCCAGCGCCGCCGCGAGCGACTTGATGCCATCGGAGTAGGGCGAACGCACGCGGCCGGGGTCATTCTCGATGACTGCGTCAAAGAAGGCCGAGAACTCCGCGCGATAGTCGCCGTGGTCGGGCTCATCTGCAGCGATCTGCTCGCCATTCACGCTGCATGAGGTGCCGCCCAGGTCGTAGAGGTCTCCGCCGGCGACAACGATGAAGCCGGCGTGCCCGCCTGACTCGAGCGCTGTGGAGTTGGTGATGTTGGCCAGCCCCCCGCCCTCGAGACCGTATGTCACACAGATACTCAATGGGATGTCGAGTTGCTCGGTCTTCTCCGGCCGCTCGACCAGCCGGGCCGACACCGTGGTGTACTCCGCGCCCAGGTAGCGCAGCAGGTCCACTGCGTGTATGGTGTTCTCCACGAAGGCGCCGCCGGAGAGCTTCTCGACCATCCACCAGTAGGCAAGCGCCTTGCTGCCGTGGAGCCGATGGATGAGCGCCTGGACAGGCGGCGCGCCGTTGAGCCGCTCGCGGGCCGCCTCCGACGACTTCGCATAGCGGCGGTTGAAGCCGACCGCGCTGATGACACCCGCTCTCGCGATCGCGGCGTTGACCTCGTGGGCCTTCTCCATACTCAGGGCCGGTGGCTTCTCGACGAGCAGAGGTATGCCACGCTCTGCCGCGATGATCTCGGCGTCGGTATGCGCGAACGGCGGGATGAAGATGCAGACGGCGTCGAGCTGCTCCTTCTCGAAGAGGTCGTGGTGATCCGTGTACCGGCGCGTGACGCCATACTGGTCTCCCCGTGCGGCGAGGTTCTCCGGACTGGTATCGCAGAATGCGACCAGGTCGATCTGAGGGAGTGTCGCGAGAATGGGCAGATGGCAGATTTCCGCCATCTTCCCGACACCGATGACGCCGACGGCGAGCTTGGACATGGGAGAGCCTCCGCGCTACATGGTGCATGCCAGTTGCGGCGGGGTTCTCTGCCGGCTGGGACATTCCTCCCCCTTGAGGCGGGACAACGGAGCGCGCCGGATCGGGCCGGGCTCAATCAAGCCAATCCAGCGGATACGTCCCATACTCGGCGAATGCCTCGTACATGCACACGATGTTCTCGAACGGCACGTCCTGCCCGATCTCGCCGTGGAGGATCAGCCCGCCGTTACAGGTGCCGAACAGGCGGATGATCTCCTTTACGTGCTCGACGATCTGCTCGTGCGTGCCGAAGGGGATGATGTACTGGCGGTCGAGGTCGGAGCGCAGGCAGACGCGGCCGGCGATGATCTGTGCCACGCGCTCATTGCCCATGCAGTGGTGCTGCGGGTTGAGCACGCCCACACCCAGCTCGATGAGGTCCTCGAGGATCTCGAGCGTCCACCCGTCGGAGTGGAACCAGACGACCTTGCCGGCCTCGAGGATCGGGTCGAACATGCGCTTGTAACGCGGCTTGAAGAACTCCCGCCACTGCCTCGGGCTGATGAGCAGCACATCCTGGGCGCCCCAGTCATCCGAGAAGCCGCAGCCGTCCACGCCGGCGGCGAGGTAGCCCCTGATCGCCTCGACACGGTAGTCCACGAGCCGGTCCGCAAGCTCGTGGAGTTCGGCACGGTCCTCCCCGAGGTCCATGTAGAGGTTGTGGGGACCGCGAATCCACTGGAGCTGCTCGAACAGGCTCCCGCCTCCACCCCAAGTGAAGTAGCGATGTCCCGTGCTCTCGATGTTCGCGCGCACCGCCTCGAAGTGCTCCGGCGAGGGAAGCGGCGGGAACTGCAGCTGCGGGAGCTTGCTCCAATCGCTCAGGACGGGCTCAACGACCTCTCCCGTCGTGTAGCCGATCAGGCGTCGCCACTTCGAGCCCCAGTCGTCGGTGTAGTACTCGATCTCTCCCTCTGCCTGCGGGCGCTCCGGCAGCGTCACCGGGCCGACGCCGAAATCATCCGGCAGGGAGTTGAGGAAGTCCACGAGCTTCTGCCCGTGGCGATGGAATGCGCCGGGGAAGATGTAGCGGTGGACGGGGATGCGGTCCGGCCCACCGAAGTTGATTGCGCACAACACCCGCTCGCGTGGCGTCATCTCTGACTCCATCGGTGCATCTCCCTTTACGTCCGTCAGTGGCCCTCGATGGCCGCGCGGTCCGCTACGGCCCGGTGCGGAGTCTATTGGCCGGACATCCAGCATTCTCCTGCGGGTCAGTGGGAGGTACCCGCTGATCGGTGGCGAATGGATGACCGTTTGAGACGTGACACATCGAGGAGTTCTATGGCAGGAGGAGCATCAATGCAGCTTGGACTGGTCACCTACAACCTGGCCGCCGAATGGGACCTCGACACGATGATAGCCGCCTGCGAGGCAACCGGCTTCGGGGCCGTTGAACTGCGCACCACCCACGCCCACGGTGTGGAGCCCAGCCTGACACCCGAGCAGCGCGCCGAGGTCAGGGCGAAGTTCGAGGGTACCGATGTCCGGCTTTGGGGATTGGGCAGCACGTGTGAGTACCACTCACCTGATCCGGACGAGTTGGCGGCACAGATGCAGCTGACTCGCGACTTCGTCGACCTCGCCGTCGACGTGGGCGCGCGGGGGGTGAAGGTGCGCCCCAACAGGCTGCCGGACGGTGTTCCGGTCGAGCAGACGCTCGAGCAGATCGGCAACTCGTTGGCCGAGGTCGGCGCGTACGCAACCGACAAGGGTGTGACGCTCTGGGTCGAGGTGCACGGGCAGGGCACGTGTCACGTCCCCCACATGAAGACCATCTTCGACTACGTGCCCAACCCGATGGTGCAGGCGTGCTGGAACTGCAACCAGCCCGATATCATCGACGGCTCGATTGCGGAGAACTTCGCACTGCTCGCCGACAGGATCGGGCTCGTGCACATCCATGACCTGTGCGATGCCGACTACCCGTACTCGGAGCTGTTCGACCTGCTCAAGGGCATCCAGTTCGACGGCTACTGCATGACCGAGTCGCCCGGCAACGAGGACCCCCAACGAATCATGCGCTACCAGGCGGCCTTGTGGCGGGAGATGACAGGGTAGGGAAGGGCATGCGGAGACAGCGTGAGCGGTCCCGCCATGCGAAGAGTGGGGAGGGCGGCGGCATGTTGAGGCTCGCGGAGCACCGCAGGGCATTGCAGACGCTCGAGGAGATTCTCGATCCCGAGCATCTCGACAGGTGCGAGCGTGTCCAGGCGCAGATGTGGTCGCCGGAGCCGCCGCAACGGGTGCCGGTGTACATCTCTTTCCCCCCGCCCCACGACTGGCCCACGTACCCCTTCACACAGACGTGGGACGATGTCGAGAGGAAGTTCATGAACGCCATGGCCACCGCCTACTGCGGTGCGCTGCTGCGCGATGACCGCCTCTGCACGCTCGACTGTGAATATGGCGTCGTCAACATCCCCGAGCTGTTCGGCGTGCCCAGTGTCATCACCGATACGGGATGGTCGATGTCCGAGGGGCTTGGTAGCGCCGATGCCATACGAGCGCTCATCGACCGGGGCGTTCCTGACGTCGGCAGTGGGCACGGGGCGAAGATGCTGGGCTTCTTCGACTTCGCGCGAGAGGTCGTCGCGGAGTACCCCACGCTCGAGCGTGCGCTGCACTACGTGGTGCCTGACAACCAGGGGCCGTTCGACCTCGCGCACCTGGTCTGGGGGCCGGGCATCTTCTACGCTCTCCACGATGAGCCTGAGCTGGTTCATGCGCTCCTGGACCTGATGACAGAGACCTACATCCAGTTCACCCTCCACTTCAAGCGCCAATTCGGTGAGCCGGTCGACTCAGGCTACCACATTTGCGGCGTCAAACTGGTCGAGGGCGGCGTGCGCATTTGTGACGATACGCCTGTCATGTGCTCGGCCGATGTGTACTCCGAGTTCGTGAGGCCCTACAACGAGCGCGCCTACGCGCCGTTCGGCGGTGGGTGGCTGCACTTCTGCGGCGACGGTCGCCACCTGCTCGATCAGATGCTCTCGACCGAGGGCGTCAACATCGTGCACATGGGCAACCCCGACAACTGGGAGTTGCCGGAGGTCTATGAGCAGATGCGTGCGGCGGGGGTCAGCCTCATCTGGAGCGGCTCGCTCGAGCGGTTCACCGAACTCCGCGCACGCTGCGGCGGTNNCGCGTCCCCGTCCGGATTGATGATCCTGGCTGAGAACAGGTACGCGGCGACCGACCTCTCTTCTGCCCGGGAGACCCTCCGCCGCGTGCGCGAGTACGAGCCGATTGAGCGGTCCGCGTGGTGATATGCTCTCGCACAATGCCGCCGACAGCCTTTACGCTCCCGTGGCACGATTGTCACGGAGAGTCGTCTGGTCTGGCCGAAGGAGGAGGTAACGACAGGGAGGTCAAGTACTGCGCCGGAGCGTGCCCCCGGCCGTGAATGGCGCGTGCGCGCCATCCGGCGCACAGGAGGGGCACACCACACGAGGTGGATGATGGGTCGGCGGGCGATAGGGACATGGTGCGCGGCCGGCATCGCATTCCTGGGTGTCGCGGGCGCCGTCGCGGCGGATAGGTGTGAGCAGGGCGTGATTGCGCCGCTACTGCTTGTGGCTGCTCTCTGGGCTTGCGCGCTGTTGACGACTTCCACACCGGGTTCAGGCGAAGAGCGTCTCGACGGCGCACGCGAGCATCTCTCTCGTGCGCTCATGGAGATGTCTTCTGAGGCAGCCTTCATCGTGGATGCCGGCAACACCATCCTTGCGCTCAACGGCGCGGCGGTGCGCCTGCTGGGTGCCGAGACTGAGCAGGCTGCGATCGGTTCCCCGCTCACTGATCACCTCGCCCCCGGGCTTTTGAGCCCCCGCATCGACGGCGTCCTGGCCACCGGTGAGCCCGACCGCTTCGAGGCCGATTGGGCCGGACGCACGCTTGAGTTCACGGTTTCTCTCGTGGCCGATTGCGCCGAGGCCTCGACCTGTGTCCTGCTTCTGGCGCGTGACGTCAGCGAGCGTACCGCGGCCGAGCGGGCGCTCGAAGACTACAGGCTCATCGTCGATGCCGCTGCCGAGGCGATGGCGGTCGTGGGGCGTGACTACACATACCGCACTGTCAACGCCGCGTACTGCGCCATGCTCGGACGCCCGGGCGAGCAGATCATCGGTCGCCACGCCCGCGACGTGCTGGGTGGGGAGGTCTGGCAGCGAATCAGCGACCAGGTCGAGACGTGCCTGAGCGGCGAGTCGATCCGCCGCGTCGAGTGGTTCGATGACGCCGAGGGGAACCGCATCTACCTGGAAGCCTCATACGCTCCCTACCGCACCGGCGACGCCGCCGTGGCCGGCGTTGTCTCCGTTCTGCGGGATGTCACGACGGAGCGCCGGATGCAGGAACTGCTGGAGGAGAAGGAGGCCAACCTCGCGCACGCCTCGCGGCTGGCGCGGCTCGGTAGCTGGGTCTGGCACGCGCAACCAGGGACCACCAGCTACTCAGACGAGCAGTACCGCATTCTCGGGGCCGAAGCGGGGGAGACGCAACTTGACGACGCACGGCTCCGCGAACTCGTGCACCCGGATGATCTGGCACATGTTGCAGCCGCGGTCAGGGGTGCCCTTTCCGATGGCATTCCCTACGACATCGAGTTCCGGTTCTACACCGTTGGGGGCGAGCTTCGGTACGCCCACGGCGCGGCGGAGGTTATCCGGAGCGCCGACGGCACGGTCGAGGCGGTTCACGGCAGCATGCAGGACATCACCGAGCGCAAGCTGACTGAGCTTGAGCGCGAGCGTCTCATCGCCGAGTTGCGTGAGGCGCTGGCTGAGATCAAGGAACTGCGTGGGCTCATCCCGATCTGCGCCTGGTGTAAGAAGATTCGCGACGACCAGGGCTACTGGCAGCAGCTCGAGGAGTACCTGTTGGCGCGCTCAGATGTCGCATTCACCCACTGCATCTGCCCCGAATGCCTGGCTCAGGCGCAGGCGGAGGAGGGTGTGGGCTCTCCGTCGACCTCCGAGTGAACTCAGCCCCGGCGGTTCGCCCGTCGCAGACGCGAGCCGATCCCCGCACCCGCCGTCACCAGCAGATAGACGGCGCCGGCAAGGACGATTGTCACCGCACCGGCAGGCAGGTCGGCCGTGTAGCTGATCCCGAGCCCCGCCGTCGTGAACACCGCGCTCAAGAGCCCCCCGATTAGCATCACACCCCAGAGCGACTTGGCGAGCCGAACCCCCAGAGCGACGGGCAGACTCAGGAGCGCAATCACCATCACCAGCCCCACCACCGGCACCAGCACCACGACCGTCAACGCCGTCAAGCACAGCAGTAGCAGGTAGAAGACCTCGACGTTGACCCCCCGCAGTCGCGCGAACTCCTCGTCGAAACAGACTGCCAGCAGTTGCCGATGGAAGGCGAGCACACAGGCCACGACCACGGCATCAAGAGCGAGAAGCAGCCACAGCTCGGTTGGGCTCACCATCAGGATGTTGCCGAACAGGTAGCTCATCAGGTTTTCGCCGTAGCCGGGTGTGTGCCAGATGAACAGCACGCCGACGGCCATCCCGACGGCCCACAACGCGCTGATCACGGTATCCTCACTCTGTCGCCAGCGTAGAGTGACCAGCCCGATGATGACCGCCGCGGCAAGCGCGGCAACCACCGCACCGTGGAGCGGATGGAGCCAGGTCCATCCGTGTACGACACTCAGGTACCGCGCCGCGCCGAGCCCCCCCAGCACGCAGTGGGCGATGCCGCCAGCGATGTAGGTGATGCGGCGAACCGCCACGTAGCTGCCAATCATCCCGCAGGCCACGCTCGCCAACAGCCCCGCCGCCAGAGCGTACTGCAGGAACGGGTAGCGGCCCACAGCGCCGATGAAGTCAGTCACCGTGGGGTTCACCCCCGCAGCTCTGATCGTGGCGGACCGCCCTGAGTTGTGTGCCGTAGATGCTGCTGAGCAGCTCGCCCGACATCTCCTCCAGGTTGGTCGTCGGGTGCCTGCGCACATGTCTGTTCACGCACAGCACGGTTTCCACCGAGCGGGACACGAAGCTGAAATCATGGGTGACCATGATGATGGTCAACGTCCTGTGCAGCTGGTCGAGCAGGCTGTGCACCTCCGTCTCGGCCTGCGCGTCGAGGTTTGCCGTAGGTTCATCGAGGATAAGCATCTCCGGGTGACCGACCAGTGCACGGGCAATCAGCGCCCGCTGACGCTGCCCGCCCGACATCGCCGAGAAGTGCCGGTGCATCAGCTCCCCAAGCCCCACCTGCTCCAGGTGTATGCGGGCGTCCTCGACATCAGCGGGACGATATGACCCCACGAGGTTCCCTACTCCCAGGCGCCCCATGAGCACAACATCGAGCACGGAGATCGGGAAGCTGACGTCATAAACGAATTGCTGGGGCACATAGCCCAGTCGCCGCCGCGCCCGCGACGGCGGCAGGCCGAGCACGCTGATACTCCCAGCCTGTGGCTCGATCAGGCCCAGCAGCAGCTTCAGCAGTGTTGTCTTGCCGCCCCCATTCGGCCCCACGATGCCTACGAAGTCGTGATGGCGTATCGAGAAGTCAACGTCTATGAGCACGGGAGCGTCCCCATAGCCGAACGACACGCTGCTGAACTCGACGGCGCATTCGCTCATCAGGACCCCGATTCCCCTGCGCCGGTAGTGCCACCGAGGCCGGCCGCGATCCCGGCGGCAATGCCGCGGAGGTTGGCGATGTAGTCGCGTGACAGCGGGTCCAGAGGCACTACCGTCGCACCGATCTGTCGAGCTACCGCCTCCGCCCCGGCGGTCGCGAACTCCGGCTGGACGAAGATGACCCGCGCCCCTGCCGCGCTCGCATTCTCCATGAGTGTGGCAAGCTGCTGTGGGGCCGGCTCCTTCCCCCCGGTCTCGATCGGCGCCTGTCGCAGGCCGTAGGCGTCGGCGAAGTAGCCGAACGCGGGATGGAAGACGTAGAATGTCTGTCCCGCGAACGGCTTCAGCATCGCCGCAATCTCACCATCGAGTCTATCGAGGTCGGCCAGAAGGCCGCTCAGGCTCCGCTCAATTGCAGCAGCCGAACCCGGCAGCAGTCGTTGCAGCCCATTGGCGACAGTCACGGCCTGCTTCGCGAACAGCCGCGGGGCAAGCCAGATGTGCGGGTCCAACTGCCCGGCCTCATGGCCCTCCCCGCCTTCGGCGTGCGTGTGGCCCTCGATGTGTCGGAGCTCGATGCCCTCACGGGTATCCACCACGGCCAGGTTTGGCGCGATTGTCGATAGCTTCTCCAACAGACGTTCCTCGAATGGTAGACCAATCCTGAAGTACATATCCGCGTTGGCAAGCTCAGTCATCTGTGCCGGCGTCGGGTCGTAGGTCTCCGGCGACTGCCCCGGCCCGACGAGAACCACGATGGATGTGCCCGTCGGCGCAAGACGCTCCATCAGGTAGGCCTGTGGCGGGATGCTGGCGACCACCAACAGCCCCGTATCCCGGGCCGGCACGGACGGCTGTGCCAACGCGGTGTCCTCGGGCGCTCGCGACACCCGCTCGCACCCACCGAGCGTACCTACTAGCGCGGCAACCAGAGCCGCGGCGATCACAATGCGGTGTGGCATGGTTCCGGCCTCCAGCGAATCTGCCACCATCGTGGTGGAGGATACCGGCTCAATCAAGTTGTGCGCGGAGCAGCCGGGCGCTGTTGACGACCACGGCGACCGCTCCGATGTTGTGCACGAGCGCACCGACGATGGCGCCCACGAACCCAAGTGATGCCAGAATGATCATGATCAATGCCGAGCTGATACCCACCGCGACATTGACGGCAATGGTCCGTCGCGTCATCCGTGACAGCTTGACGGCAGTGACAAGCCGACCGATATCGTTGGTCATCAATGCGATGTCGGCGCTCTGGATCGCCGCATCCGACCCCATTGCTCCCATCGCCACGCCGACGTCGGCTCTGGCCAGAGCCGGCGCGTCGTTGACGCCGTCGCCGACGGCCAGCACGCGCTCTCCGCTTTCGGCCTCGGCCTGGACGCTCTCGAGCTTCTCGGTAGGCAGCAACTCGGCGCGGCATTCGTCAATGCCCAGGTGCTCTGCCATATTCTTGGCGACGGGCTCGCGATCACCTGTCAGCAGTATGGTCCGCCTGATGCCCAGGGCGCGGAGATCGGCAAGCGCCTGCCTCGCCTCGGGGCGCGGACGATCCGCCATCAGGATGGCTCCGAGCAGTTGGCCGCTACGCTTCACCCAGACGACGGGGCCTGGATGGTGTTCGGTGCGATGCTCATCCGCCGGCGATACTTCAAGCCACGCCGCACTTCCCAACTGGACCGTACCGTCGTCGGTGCGGGCCTCGACGCCCTTCCCGGGCAACTCGGTGACCTCGGCGCTCGCGCTCGGCTCAATGCCTGCATCCCGAGCTGCGGCAGTGACCGCGCGTGAGACCGGATGCCTCGACCCGTGAGAGCAGGTGAGCGCAGCCTCCAGCAGTTCCCTCTCCGTTGCCGCTCCCAGCGGCTCGCTGCCCGTGACGTCGAGGTGACCAAATGTGACGGTGCCGGTCTTGTCCAGAATCAGCGTTCGAACGTCACTGAGCACCTCCAGAAAGCGGGTGTTCTTGATCAGGATACCATAGCGGGATGCCATAGCCAGAGCGGCGACCATGGCGGTGGAACTTGACAGTACGAGCGCGCATGGGCAGGCCACCACCAGGACGGCGACCGCCCGCGACATCTCCTGTGAGAGCAACAGCGAGACCACCGCAACAATGAGCACAAAGGGCATGTAGTAGGCGGTGTAGCGCTCGAGTATCTGCGTGACCGGCGCGCGCGATTGCTCCGCCGACCGCAGTGTGTCGAGAACCTTCCCCATCGCGGTATCGTGCCCCAGGCCCGTCACCCTCACGTGCAACAGCCCCGAGACATTCAGCGTGCCGGCGAAGACCGCGCTGCCGGGAGCGACATCCTCGGGCACAGTCTCTCCCGTGACACTACTCTGATCGACCGCGGAGTGGCCCTCGGTGACTGTGCCGTCCGCGGGGAGTATCTCAGCAGGGCGGATGACGAGGACGTCCCCGACCGCAAGATCATCAATCGGGACGGTCTGTTCGACGCCGTCGTTGATGCGGGTCGCGTGTTCGGCGCGCAGGCGTTTGAGTCCGTCGATGGCCGCGCGTGCCCCGAGCAGGCTGCGCTCCTCCAGAAAGTGCCCGATGGCCATGAGCAGCGGAACGAGAATGGCGGTGGCATACTCGCCGGTGGCGATGGCTGCCAGGACGGCGATGGAGACAAGTTGGTCCATGATGCCACCGCTGTGGTGCTCTTGCTCACTGCCGTCTGTGCTGCACGCCTCCGCGCCGTGATCGTGCTCGTGGTGCGTCTCTCGGAGGTGGCTGCACGCCGGACAGCCCACGCCGTGGAGTGCTGCGCTGAAGAGGGGCACTGCGGCGATGATGGCCCCGACGAACAACAACAGGTCGGCCACGGCTGTCTGATCCGGCAGCACCTTCGCGTAGATCGTGCCGACGATGAGCAGGGCGGTCGCTGCGAGCGCAGTGCCGATGCGTCTGCCAATGCGGGAGCGCTCCTCATCGGTCAAGGTCGGCTCCACCGCCTGACGAAGGCGCTCGGCCACTGGTGCTGCGTGTACGCCGATGGTATCTGACATCAGGATGGTTCTCCTGTCATTGGCTTCGCATGCATGATGGGCGTCAACGCTCCCCCTGCTCCTGCGGCTTAGTCGGCGCGGTGGCAGAGCCCTGGGCAGGCGCAGACGGTGTGGCGGGCGTTGCTGACTGGTCGGCGGCACTCGGGGCGGGCAAGATAAGCCTGGTCGCGGAGCCCTTGTGCGGTACCAGCAGCCGCTTGCCTACACCGCCGATGATCTTCTCGACCTTCTCGCGGTAGAGCCGCTCTCGCACCACTTTCGGGTTGGCGCGGTACTCGGCGAGCACGCTCTTGAATGTGGCCGCCTCACCCCGCGCCCGCGCAAGGCGGTCGGCGGCGAAGGCCTGCGCCTCCGAGATCGCCCTGTCCCTGTCGGCCTGCGCCTTTGGAACCTCCTGTTCGCGGTACGTCTGGGCTTCCTGGACCTTCGTCTGCTTTTCGACGTACGCGTTGATGACGTCCTCGAAATCGGGCGCAACGGCCGCCGGCGGCACAATCTCCCTGAACTCCAGAGCCGCCAGTTGCACGCCGGTGTTCGTTTCATCAAGGCGCTTCTGGGCGCGGTCGCGAACCGCTACTGCGAGGTCCTTCTTCCCCTCCGCCAGCACGCTGTCTACACCCTTGGCGCCGATTGCCTGCGTGAGCGCCTCGCAGACGGTCGAGCGGACGACAGCCTCAGGGTCCTTCACATACAGCGCGTAGTTGATGGGGTCAGATATCTGGAGCTTCACCACGACATCGGCATGGACTATATTCTGGTCGCCGGTGACGCAGTATCCCATCTTTGTGGGGTCGATAGTGGTGTTCTCGGGTGTTGCCCCCGCCTCCGAGGGCTGCTCGGCGGTCTGCTCGCCCGCCTCGGTGTCGGTCTGTTCCTGCGCCTCGGCGGCGGCCGGCTGCGCGCCTGCCGTGCCGATTGCGAAGTCGGCTATCTCCATTTCCTGCACCGTGCGCACGGGCACCCGAATGATCCTGTCAATCAGGTAGGGATAGGCGATCAGGATGCCCGGACCGTGCACCTGGTCGGCCGCGGTCGCCCCGGCGAGTTTCCCAAAGCGAACGACCACCGCCTGCTCGTGGGAGCGAACGTATGTGACACCCGATAGCGCGATGGCCGCGAGCACCACGATCGCGCCCCATCTGAGGAACCTGAAGGCGGCGTCGAGGCTATCGGTAATTGCGCGTCTGTTGTCGTCAGTCATGCCGTCTCCCCCTATTCGCCACTCATTCCGGGCTGCTTGAGTACGTCGAACGGCGGCGAGTCGGTGTCGAGCACAACCGTCGTCGACTGCCCCATCATCGCCTCCAGGGAGTCGAGAGAACGCAGGAAGCGGTAGAAACCCGGGTCGAGGGTGTGGGCGGCGGTGTAGATTCTGGCTGCGTCCGCTTCTGCGTCACCCCGTATCTCCTCGGCCTTCTGGCTGCCTTCGGCACGCAGCTTGGCAACCTGGAGATCGGTCTCGGAGCGGATGTTGCTGGCCTCCCGTTCGCCTTCTGCTCTGAAGCGCTCTGCGTACTGCTTGCGCTCTGCCCTCATCTGGTCGAAGACGTATGCGACGTTCTCCTCCGGCAGCGCAAGCCTCTGCATGCCTACCTGGATCACGTCAATCCCATAGCGATTGAGGGCCTCCTCGCGGACATCGGCGAGCATCTGCTCCTCGATCTGGTCGAGTTTCTGTTCCTCCGGCTTGTTTGAGACCAGGGCCGAGAAATCGTAGTTGCCCAGCACGGCGTTCTTGGCGTTGGTGACGACCCCGTCGAGCTTGGAGTTAGCGTTCTCCAGCGTGCCGACTGCCTGGAGGAAGCGAATGGGGTCATCGGGGACCTTCTGGGCCGAGACCTTCCATATCGTGTAGGTGACCAGGATGACGTTCTTCTTGTCACGCGTCAGCGTCTCGGTCAGGCGTGTTTCGTACAACTGCCGCCTTGCATCGAGAATGTAGTTCTGCTCAAAGGGGATTGGCAGCTTGATATGCAGGCCCGCCTGATCGTACACCCTCACCGGGGCGCCGAAGCGTGTGATAACAGCCACACTGCCCTCCGGCAGCCCGAACAGCATGCTCGAGAGCAGGATCACGCCGATGATAACGGCTGCGACTGTCCATCGTCTGAATATGGCCTTCTTCATGATCGCATTGACCTCCAGACCGTATCTATGGTGTGGTCGGCTGGGGCCGCATGTCCACCCAGCACTCACTACTCACACCATAGCGATCGTCAACCACATAGAGCTGTTTGTCCTGGACGGCTTGCTCCAGCGTTTCGAGGCGCCGCCGCTCCCTGTAGAGCCCCGGCGAGAGCGCGTATGCCTCCTTCACGGCCCGGAACTGGGCGGCCTCACCCCTGGCCTCTCCCAGGCGTACCGCGGCGTGCGCCTCGGCATCACTGATTGCCTTGATCCTGTCTGCCTCCGCGCGGGGCACCAGCTTCTCACGCTCGGCCCTCGCCTGCGTGACCAGTGTCACCATCTCCACCTGCGCGCTGACGACGCCCTGGTAGGCATCCGCCACCTCAATCGGCGGGTGGATACCGCGAAGCGGCATGTCCACAACCTCGATGCCGATCTGGTGGGCGTCGAGTTCGGCCTGCAGCGCTGCCTGGAGCGTCTTCGAGAATGTGGCCCGTTTCTCTGAGAGCACCTCATCCAGGTTGCCGCCGACGGTCTCCTGCATGATGACCCGATAGGCCAGCCCTCTCAACGCGTCCTCTGGATTCTGCACGCCAAAGAGGTAGGCGACGGGGTCCTTGATCCTGTAGTTCACCACCACATCGAGTGAGACCAGTTCGCGCCCCTGACCGAGCACGAGCTTGTACTCATTCTCCGCGTGCGTCTTCGACCAGAGGATGAACGGCAGCTCCTCATCGGACTCCCGCCCGACTATCATGCTCTGGACGCGCCTTGCAGGTACTCGGTGGGCGTGGTCGATCGGCCACGGCGCCTTCACGCGCAGCCCCGGCTCCAGAATGCACGCCTCCGGTACGCGTCCGAACCGCGTCAGAACGCCGATCTCCTCGGGATGCACGACAACCAGGCAGGTGGTCAGCCACAGCACGAGCAGCATCCCCGCGAGCACGGCGGGCACGAGAGTCCGCACCAGGCCCAGTACATAGGATGAGCGGACGCTGACGCCGAAGCGGTCCTCGAGCACCGCCAGGACAGAAGAGAACGGGTTTGCCCCGGTGAAGAGGCTCTCGACGATGATCAGCCCTATCGGAGCCTTGATCTCATTCCACGCTCGCCCGCGCCCCATGAAGCAGACTACCGCACGGGCAATCTGCTCCAGGGCCAGTGCCAGGATCAGCAGCTCAAGCGCCCTTGCGAGCCAGAGGTCCACGCCTGATAGTCCAATCGCATGGACGAGGACGGCAACGGCTCCGATGGTGGCGAACCAGTGGTTGGCGCGGAGGATGCCGGTCACGGCCCCGACCTCCGGCAGCCGCTGCGGGCTGTGCGTCGAGAACCAGCGCACTCCAACCACGGCGCCGAAGGCGGCAATCAGGTTCAGTGCGCCGAGCGCGAACAGCAGCGTCGTGCGCGGCCCGGCTACCGCACCTATGAGCATGACTACGCTCAGGACCGCGGTGACTAGTGCGACAACGGCGAGAAGCGAGGGCTGGATCGTGCGGCCGTAGTGCGCGAGCGCCTCACGGGCGCCGGCGAGAGCAATCTCAGTGGTGTCACCGCTGAACAGCGAACTGCCGCGGCCCTCGCCCTCCCTCTGCTCACGGTCTTGCGCCCGCTCTGAGGCCGTCAGCGCTCCGCGGGCTATCCCTCTGCGATGGTAGGTAAGGGCGGCTGTCGCGCTGAGCATGCCTGTTGTGAGCAACTGCATCAGCGCAAGTGCACCGCCCGTGGGTGAGACAACTGCGTTGGCAAGCAGGGCATTGGTAATGCACAGCACCAGACACCCTGCCGCGGCGACACTCAGCGGGACGAAGAACTCCCCGGCATACTCGAATGCCGGCGGCAATCCGTCGCCCGACGACTGAGGCCCATGTGATTGAGCCGGTCCGTGTGGGTCATCGGACATTCTCGATCACCACCTTTTCACAGTGGTGTGCGCGTGTTGTTGGGCAGTCGAAGATGGGAAGCTGCTAACAGGAGGGTACGAGTGGGGGTGGACCGCGACTCATCAGGGGGTCGTACTGGGGTGCAACTCCGAATGCGGCCGGTGCGACGAGGCAAGTATCGGTGTGAGTGCCGGGCTTATCGGTGATCGGCTCGACAACGCTGAGTGCATGGAGAGTGCGGCAGACCGTGCAGGCGATGCACAGCCCGTGCTGGGCCCGTGCCACCGGCGCGAGGGATGCGCCATGCTCACAGTGGGAGTGGCACGCATGACATGCCGCGGCGCAGTCCGCGCTGTGGAATGTGTCTGCACAGGTGATGACCACCAGCAGCCACAGGGCCATCCAGAGGGCCGGTTGTGAACTCCTGCGTCGCCGACTCATTGTCCGTTTGCGCGCCTAACCCAATCAGCCTTGCATTCAGAGCTGCAACCGGGCAGACGGATGCAGCACTTGTCCTGTTCCAGGACAACGCGCAGTTCCATGCCGCGAGTTCCCCGCCGACTCAGACTGATGTCTCCCGGCCGCATACCACTGCGTGGCGCAGGTCCCGCCCGCGCAGCGGGGAAATGGCCTGCCGCACGCGCACATCCGTCCGGGCCCCAAGGGGGACACCATGGAGAAGCCGCTCATCGTGAGTCTGCTTGCCTGCCTGCTACTGATATCCACCGCCTTTGCCGATGGTGAATGGAGCAGCTGGCCGCCGCGCGAGTTTCTCATCGACAGCCTCGTCGATGGTGTTCCGGCCTCGCTCAAGGCCTATCATCCCGACACCGGGCGGTTCGGCACCGAGCCGTGGGTCTGCGGGGACCAGAACGTGATCTTCGCGCTTGCCACCGCATGGGCGACCGAGCACCCCGACAACCCGTACTACCACAACGATGAGCTGCTCACCGTCATCGCCGGCGGCGGCGAGGCGCTCGTGGATGCCCAGGACGAGAAGGGCATGTGGCGCTTCGACAAGAAGGACAAGTCCTACTGGGGACAGATACACATGCCCTGGACCTACAGCCGCTGGATTCGCGCATACGCGCTGGTCAAGGATGCCCTCCCCCAGGCCTCGAGAGAGAAGTGGGAGAAGGGCCTCCTGCTGGGCTTCACGGGCATCAGGCGCTATGCCGACGGCGGGGTGCACAACATCCCCACCCACCACGCGATGGGTCTCTACATCGCCGGCGCCGTCTTCGACAACCAGGACTGGCGAGACGCCGCGACCCGCTTCATGGCCAGAGCAGTCGAGAAGCAGGACCCGGCCGGCTACTGGTCGGAGCATTTCGGGCCCGTGATCGGCTACAACGCCGTCTACGTCGAGGCGCTCGGCATCTACTATGCGTATTCGAAGGACCCGGTTGTGCTCGATGCCCTGCAGCGCTCCGCGAGGTTCCACTCCGCCGTGCTGCTGCCTGACGGTAGCTCGATCGCCTGCATCGACGAGCGGCAGGTCTATCACCGCGGCATCTCCAGGGGCAATGTGGGCTTCAGCTGGACGCCCGAGGGGCGCGGCTTTCTGCTTCAGCAATACGCGCGCTTCCAGGCAGACGGCGGACGCCTGATCAATGCTGACGAAGCGGCGACGTTGCTGCTCTACAGCGGTCAGGGCGACGCGATCATGCCCCCCGCCGGCGGCGACAGCGCCGTCACAACCATCGGCGACAACGATGCTGCCGTGCTCAGGGAGAAGCCCTGGGCCTGGGCCGTCTCCGGCTATGCCTGCGACCCACCGCAGAACCGCTGGATACAGGACCGGCACAACCATATTGATGTGTTCCATGACGACCTCGGGCTCGTTATCGGTGGGGGCAATACCAAGCTGCAGCCGTACTGGTCGACATTCACCGTCGGCGACGCCTCACTGCTCAAGCACACAGCCGGTGATGAGAACCCCAACTTCATCCCCGAGATCGAGCTCAAGTGGACCGCCGACGCGGGGCGCGTCGCGACCCAGCCCGGCGCCTCGCGTCTGAAGCTCACCTACGGCGACCTGGATGCCGTATCCGTCATCCGAGCAGGTGACGATGGCAGCCTGACGCTGACCTACATGGCCCCGGCCGGGAAGCGCGTCGAGGCCCACGTCCCACTCATGCGGCGCGCCGGGCAAGTCCACCTCGCCGACGGTCGCTCGATCAAGCTCACCGAGGGGCAATTCGAGCTAGACTCCGCGCAAATCGGCGACCACTTCCGCTACGGTAACCTCCGTGTGAGCGTGCCCCCGGGCGCATCCCTGCGATGGCCCGCGTGGCAGCATAACCCCTACACCAAGGACGGCAACTCCCCGCTGGGCAATGCCAAGCTCGTGCTGGTGCTGCCGTTCGATACCACCGACCGGTACGACATCAGACTGTCCCACGAGGCGCCGCCGCCGTTCCCCGGCCTGGCCTTCGAGGCCCGCGACCTGCAGGTCGAGGTCAGTGAGAGCGCATACACCAAGCGTCTGGATGATCTCGGTTCGCAACTGCTCGGCCGCAGCAAGGTCGGTGACACCATCATCTTCGCCCTCCCGGAGGTCCCCGCGGGCCGCTATGAGCTGATCGGGGATTTCGTCCTCGCGAGCATGTACGCCATCGTCGATGTCCACGTCGACGGCGCCCGTGTGGGCGAGAGCTTTGACGCCTACGCGCCGGGTGTGGATGCCGATGGCACGCTGGTCTCGTTCGGGGAGGTCGACCTGAAAGCCGGGGCGCACACCATCACGGTCAAGATCGTCGGCCAGAACGAGAAGTCCGAGGGCACCATCGTCAGCGTCAAGCGCTGGCTGCTCAAGCCGCTGGGCGCGAAATAGACCGAAGTGCGCACCTGCGCAAGCCGCGGATGCTCACACTCAGCTTCCGGAGGAGAGATCATGTCGAGATATGTCACGGTCGGAGCAGTGTCGCATGCCCGCCATCTAACGTACTCAGTCGATGAGGCGGCGCCGTTCTTCGAGTTCAACGAGCCCTACATCAAGCGCGCGGGGCTCATGGGCGTCGAGATGCTGGCCTTCCCCGAGGTCTACTACCGGCCCGACGGACCCTCCGCGGAGGTGGCCGAGGAGATCGGCGGGCAGTCCAGCAGTTGGGCGATGGAGATGGCGCGCAAGTATGACATGTACATAGTCTGGCCGATGCTACAGCGTGAGGGCAACACGGTGTGGAACTCCGCGCTGCTGATTGACCGCAAGGGCGAGCTTGTCGGCGTCTACCATAAGATGAACCCGACCAAGGGCGAAATCGAGGGCGGTATCCGGCCGGGTGAGGAGGCGAACGTCTTCGAGACCGAGTACGGGAAGGTCGGCATGGCGATCTGCTTCGACCTGAACTTCCGCAATATCTTCGAGGGCCTCCGGGACAACGGCGCCGAGCTTGTATTCTTCTGCTCGGCCTACCGCGGAGGCAAGCAACTCCAGGCGTGGGCCATCGAGCTGGGCGTCTACATCGTGGCGGCGATTCGGGCCGAGGTCGGTCGCATCATCGACCTGACCGGCAAGGTGCTCGAGCAGTCGATGTACGAGACGCTCTGCCGACACCGGGTCAACCTCAACCGGCGCCTGCTGCACATGGACTACAACTGGGACAAGATGGACGCGATGCTGGAGAAGTATGGCACCGACCTGAGCTTCGATTACATCACCGAGGAGGCCCGATACGCCATCGGCAGTGAGCGCGAGGGTCTCGAGATCGATGATGTCATCAAGGAGTATGGCCTGATGACTCTGCCCGAGTACTGGGAGTCATCGCACAGGATACGCGAGGCCGCGCTGGCCAGGCCGCGCGAGTAGGGCAGCCAGTGGGGCAGGCGCCCTCGCCTGCCAGGCATCCGCAAGGAGCCAGGCGGCTGATATGTGTCGGATCTGTCACCGGACGTAACCATGCGGAGGTGCGCACATGAGACCCAATGACGATGGGAAGAGGCGGCAGTTCGGCGATGAGGAGTTGGAGAACCTGCGGCAGGTGCTGCAATCCGGAGCGCTCTGGCGCGGCGAGGAGGGCGCGTTTGTCGCCCGCTTCGAGGATGACTTCCGCGAGTGGCTCGGGTGCGACTATGCACTGGCCATAAGCAGCGGAACCGCCGCCAACGAGGCCGCGCTGGCCGGCTGCGGTATAGGTGCGGGCGACGAGGTCATCTGCCCGCCCTGCTCCTTTGTCGCCTCCTCGATGTCGGTCGTCGCCCTCGGTGCGGTGCCGGTATTTGCCGATGTGGACCCGCGCACGCTCATCATCAGCGCGGAGGCTATCGAGGCGGCGGTCACTCCTAATGCGAAGGCGGTTGTCGTTGTCCACCTCTCAGGCCAGCCGGCGCAGATGGGGCCAATCCTGGAGGCTGCCCGCAAGCACAATCTCGCGGTCGTCGAGGACTGCGCGCAGGCCTACGGGCCCACATACCAGGGCCGCAAGGTCGGCACCTTCGGCGATTGCGCCTGCTTCAGCCTCCAGCAGAGCAAGCACATCACCAGCGGCGAGGGCGGCATCATCGCCACAAACGACCCGGAGGTCTACAAGCGCGCGATGCTCTACACCAACTGTGGCATGCCGTGGTATCGCTACGGCCTCGAGCGCCCCATAGCCGAGCCGGTCGCCGGCATGCGCACCCGCGGCCATTTCGGCTTCGGGCACAACTACCGCATGACTGAGTTGCAGGGCGCGGTCGCCGTCGAGCAGCTTGCCGGGATCGAGCAGTTCAACGAGTCGCGGAGAGGACTCGCCGGCATTGCGCGTGAGGCACTCGGTGAGGTGGCGGGGCTCAGACTGCCCACCATCTACCCGGACACCGACCCGATCCACTGGACTGTGCTCGTGCAACTCGAGCAGATGCCCGTCGAGGAACTCAATGCGAAGCTTGCCGAGGCAGGCGTCGGTGGCGTAGGGGCCTACTCTGAGATCAACTACCTCGAGGCCGTCTATCAGCAGATGAGCCGTGAGCGCCGCACCTCGATGGGGTGCCCGCTGCCCGAATATGTCAGCTANNCTGTCCGGAGGCGGAGGCGGCAGCGACGAGAACATTCAGCCTCTGGACTCACCACACCGTGGACCCCGATGCATTCCGGGCGCAGGTCGAGGCGATCTCGCGGATTGTGGGCGGGTAGCGGCCGAGGCGCAGAGCCGCTCTGAGACCGGGGGCCGCACGAGGTGCGCTCC